>JAFJUR010000050.1 GCA_017859995.1 Holophagaceae bacterium
CAGTTCCTCCGCCACGTGGAGCGCACCCGGATGCTCCTCCAGCTGGTGGACCTCTCCGATCCCGTCATGGAGCCGGAGGAGGCCATCCGCGTGATCGAGGGCGAGGTCCAGGCCTTCAGCCCCGTGCTGGCCGCCAAGCCCCGCTGGCTCGTGGGCACCAAGCTGGACGCGCTGCAGGATGAATCCCGGCGCGAGGCTTTCGAGGCCATCTGCATCCAGCGGGGACAGAAGCCCGTCTTCATTTCCGGCGTCACCGGCGAGGGGCTGCGGGACCTGGCCTTCGCCGTGGATGCGGCGCTGAAGGGCGGCCCCGGCTTCGCCCTCGAACCCCGGAACGACTGGGAGGAGGCCCCGCGCTCGGAGCGCGCCGCGACCACCGGAGAGGCCCGGTAGTGCGCGTCGGCCTGCTCGGAGGCGCGTTCAACCCTCCGCACGACGGCCACCTCAGGCTGGCGCAGCTGGCCCTCGACCACCTCGACCTGGACGAGCTCCGCTTCGTGCCCACGGCCCTCAGCCCCCACAAGCCCGACCCCGGCGGCCCCGGCGCCGGAGCCCGGGTGCGGCTGCTCACCGAGGCCCTGAAGGGGTTTGATCGCCGCGCCAAGGTGGAACCCCTGGAAATCGAGCGGGGCGGCTCCAGCTACACGGTGGATACGCTGGAGGCCCTCTGCCTCAAGGAACCAGGAACCTCCTGGATCCTCGTCATGGGCAGCGACCAGCTGCCCGGCCTCCCGGCTTGGCGCCGGGTGACACGCATCTTCGAGCTGGCCTCCGCCGCCGTGGCCCTTCGGCCCGGCACAGCCTTCGAGGCACCCGCCCTTCCCGGACTCACCCTCGTGACCCGATGGTCCGGTCGCCCCGGCGAGCTCATCGCCCTGCCCGCCACCGACCTGGACCTGGCCTCCACCGACCTCCGGGCGCGCCTCCACGCGGCGCCGGACCAGGATCCCGGCGGCCTGCAGCCCCAAGTTCTCGGTACCATCCGTTCTGAAAACCTGTATCGTTAGCCTGCTCTGGAGCCCGCATGTCCCTTGATTCCCGGCTCGCGACCGTCGTCGACGCCGCCCGGTCCAAGAAAGCCTTCCGCATCCGCCTCGTGGACGTGAAGGACATCGCCAGCTTCACCGACACGTTCGCCTTCATGAGCGGCGGCAGCGATCGCCAGAACCGCGCCATCGCCGAGGCCGTGGAAGACGCCCTGAAGCTCACCGGCGAGCGCCCCATCTCCCGCGAGGGCGAAACCAACGGCAACTGGGTCCTCCTGGATTTCGGCAACCTCGTGGTTCACGTCATGGATGAAGAGACCCGGCGCCACTACAACCTCGAAGGGCTGTGGGACGCCGGCCGCGAGCTGGAGCTGCCCGCCGAGGTCCATCCCGCTTCCGACGCCCGTCCGTAGGAGAAGTCCCATGCCGGTCCCCCAGATCAATGCGTTCGAGGCCATGCAGGCCCGCCTGCGCGTGGCGTCCCAGCTCTACGGGCTGGACGATGCGCTCTTCAAGGTGTTCATGGCGCCCAACCGGTCGATGATCGTGAGCCTGCCGGTGCTCATGGACAACGGCCAGTGGGAGGTCTTCACCGGCTACCGCGTGCAGCACAACGTGGCCCGCGGCCCCGCGAAGGGCGGCATCCGCTACGACCTGAACGTCACCCTGGACGAGGTCAAGGCCCTGGCAGCCTGGATGACCTGGAAGACCGCCGTGGTGGACGTGCCCTTCGGCGGCGGCAAGGGCGGCGTGGTGTGCGACCCCAACCGCCTGAGCCTGGGCGAGAAGGAGCGCCTCACCCGGCGCTACATCGCCGAGATCATGGACATCATCGGCCCCGACCGCGATGTGCCCGCCCCCGACATGGGCACGGACGCCCAGACCATGGCCTGGGTGCTCGACACCTACTCCATGCACGTGCGCCAGACCGAGAACGCCGTGGTGACGGGCAAGCCCCTGGGGCTCGGCGGCAGCCTGGGCCGCAACGAGGCCACGGGCCGCGGCATCCTCATCACCGCCCGGGAGGCCATGCAGCGCCTGGGCAAGCCCCTGGCCGGCGCCACCGTGGCGGTGCAGGGCTTCGGCAACGTCGGCAGCCAGGCCGCCCGCCTGCTCCATGAAGCCGGTGCCCGCATCGTGGCCATCAGCGACCTCCAGGGCGCCATCAAGAACGACCGGGGCCTGGACATCCACGCCCTGCTCAAGCACGCCGCCGAGGCCAAGACCGTGGCCGGCTTCAAGGGCGCCGAGCCCATGGAGCCCTCGTCCCTGCTCACCCATCCGGTGGACATCCTGGTGCCCGCCGCCTCGGAGAACCAGATCACCGAGGAGAACGCCGCCCATGTCCGGGCGAAGATCATCGTGGAGGGCGCCAACGGCCCCACCACGCCCGAGGCCGATCCCATCCTGCTGGAGCACGGCGTCCTCGTGGTGCCCGACATCCTCGCCAACGCCGGCGGCGTCACCGTCAGCTACTTCGAGTGGGTGCAGAACCGCCAGGGCTTCTACTGGCGCGAGCGGGAAGTGAACGAGCGGCTGGTGGACTACATGACCCACGCCTTCCAGGCCACCTTCGCCACCACCGACAAGTACAAGACCAACCCCCGCATCGGCGCCTACATCCTGGCCCTCGACCGGGTGGCCCAGGCCATGCGGTACCGCGGCTTCTACGCCTGAGGCGGACCGCCGCGCCGTACGAAAGGGGACCGGCCTGCGGGCCGGTCCCCTTTCGTACGATCAGTCGGGGATCTCCGCCTCGATCAGCTGCGCCAGCAGGAGAAGCGACTCCTGCCAGCCCAGGTAGCAGGCCTCGGGCGGAATGGGCGCGGGGATGCCCTCCTGCACGACCTGCAGCTCGGTGCCGCAGCTGACCGGCGTCAGGGTGATGGTCGTCCGCATCTCGCCCGGCAGGTTCGGGTCGTCGAAGGTGTCCGTGTGCTTGATCCGCTCGTTCGGCACCAGCTCCAGGAAGGCGCCGCCGAATTCGTGGCTGTGGCCGGTGGAGAAGTTGGTGAAGGACATCTTGTAGGTGCCGCCCACCCGGGCGTCCAGGTGGTGGACCTTCCCAGTGAAGCCGTGCGGCGGCAGCCACTTGACCATGGCGTCAGCGTCGAGAAAGGCCCGGTAGACACGCTCCGGCGTGGCCCGGAGCACCCGGTGGAGGCGGATGGTGCTGGTGGACATGGTCGGGTCTCCTGGTCGATCCCGGGTGGATGAAGGGTCGAGGAGGGTACGATGCCACGGCGGCCGCCGGTGTTACGGTCCGGTCAGGCGCTGACCCGCCCTTCGGCCTCCAGCCGCCCCAGGAGCCGCAACAGGCCGTCCAGGATGGTGAGGGGGTGGGGCGGACAGCCAGGGATGAAGAGGTCCACCGGCAGTGTGCCGGCGACGCCCCCGAGCTGCTGTTCCTGCCGGAAGTAGGGTCCCCCTCCGATGGCGCAGGCACCCACGGCGATCACGATCTTGGGCCCGGGCACGGCGTCGTAGGTCTTGCGGACCGCCAGCTCCATGTTGCGCGTCACCGGGCCGCAGACGAGGAGGCCGTCGGCGTGGCGCGGGGAGGCCACGTACTGGATACCGAAACGGCCCAGGTCCCAGGCGAGGGTATTCAGCACGTTCACGTCCACCTCGCAGCCGTTGCACCCGCCCGCGCTCACCACGCGGAGCTTCAGCGACCTGCCGAACAGCCGCTTCAGCTCGCGGTCGAGGGCCGCCGCCAGGCGGTACTCCGAGCCCGGCGTCCGCACCAGGTCCTCCCGGGTGCGGGTCGCCAGGCGGTGGTCGCCCGTGAAGGCGATGGCGCCTTCGGGGCAGGCCTCCACGCAATCGGGACAGAAGAGGCAGCGGCCCAGGTCGATCTCGGGGCCCGCCGCGCCGAGGCGGATGGCCTCCGTGGCACAGGCCTCCGCGCAGAGACGGCAACCCTCGGGGCAGCGCTCCGCCTGGATGTGGGGCCGGCCCCGGAACCGCTCCGGAAGGGCGGGCAGGCGCTTCGGGTAGGGGAGGGTGCGGTAGCCCTGGCGCCAGCGGGAAAGGAGGATGTGGATCATGGCCGCCTCACAGGTCGTGGCCGCAGTAGGAGAGGTTGAAGCTCTTGTTGCACAGCGGGAAATCCGAGATCTGCTCGCCCCGAAGCGCCAGGGCCAGGCCAAACCAGTTGTGAAAGGAGGGATCCACGATCTTGTAGCGGGCGAAGCGACCCTGGGCGTCGGTCCAGGCCAGGTGGAGCACCTCTCCGCGCCACCCCTCCACGAGGGAGACGCACAGGTGGTCCGGGGCCAGGGGTGGACATGGGACGGCCGGTGACGGCTCCGTGTCCGCCAGCGCGGCCAGGGCCCGCTCGAGGAACCGCGAGGAGGCGCCCAGCTCCAGCCAGCGCACCCAGGCGCGGGCGTGCACGTTGCCGCTCTCGGCCAGGGACATCGGCACGGGATGCGATCCGTAGGGCCCGAATGGATGGTCGTGGCGCACGTCCCGGCGCAGACCGCAGGCCCGCGCCGCCACCCCCACCAGCCCGATCTCCCGGGCCTGCGCCGCATCCAGGCGCCCGGCCACCTCGAAGCGGATCATCACCGAGGCGGCGCCCCAGAGCAGCTCCACCGCGTCCCGGGTCTCGTCCCAGGCCTGGGTCAGCCGAGGAAGCATGCGGGCGGCCAGGGTCGGCTCCAGGTCCTGCCGCAGCCCTCCCGGACGCAGCCAGTCGCGGCCCAGGCGGCTGCCGCAGCCTTCGGCGCTCAGGTTCAGCCAGTCGCCGCGGATGCGCCCGCAGAAGGAGGCGGTGGGCAGGAAGCCCACGTCGCCGGACAGGGCGCCGAGGTCCCCCACGTGGTTGGCGGCCCGCTCGAGTTCCAGGGCCACGCCCCGCACCAGGTCCACCCGGGGCGCGACCTCCAGACCCGCCAGGCCCTCCAGCAGGCGGCAGTAAGCCCAGCCATGGGCGATGCTGCTGTCCCCGCAGGCCGTCTCCGCCTGCTTCAGGCTGAGGGGGTGGGGGCCGCCCAGCAGGGCCTGCTCCACGCCGCGGTGCTGGTAGCCCAAGGCGATCTCCAGGTGGAACACGCGCTCGCCGTGGCACTGGAACCGGAAGTGGCCGGGCTCGATGACCCCGGCATGAACCGGCCCCACCGCGACCTCATGGACCTCGTCGCCCTCCACCCGGAAATAGTCCAGCACACCCGGAAGGGGCCCGCCGGCGCGGCCCCAGGGATCCGCCGCCCCGTTCAGGGGCAGGTGGAACCGCACGGGCTTCAGCCAGGGATGGCCTTCGGGAAGGATGCCGCTCTGCTCGGCGATCTCCCGCTCGAAGAGGTGGGCCTGGGGGCAGTCCGGCGTAAGGGCCGGGTAGCGGGGCGCGTCGAGGCGGGAGCGGAGCGCGCGCAGCCCGTGCTCCGCATCGTCGGCCAGCACCGCGGTGAGGATGGGTTCCGCGTCCAGGCCGGCGCACAGGCAGACGAGGCGGTCCCCCGCCTGGACCCGGCGCAGGATGGCCTCCCGGAACTCGGCGATGGGAAGCTCCGGCACCTCCCGCAGGGGGAGGCGCTGGCCGTTGCGCAGGAGGGGCAGCTCGCGGGCGCTCATGGCTGAACCTCCAACCGGGCGGAAAGGACGCCCTCGACCGTGGCGGTGGCGTGGTCGAGCATGTTCTGCAGCGGCCGGGGCAGCCAGACGCCCAGGACCAGGGCCAGGCCCAGCGCGACGATGAGGGGCGCCGTGGTGGCGGGGGTGTCCTTGTAGGGAGTCCGCACCCGCTCGGCGCTGGGCGTGCCGAACACCACCTTCACCACGGTCTCGCTCATGGCCAGGAAGATGCCACCCAGCAGGATGAGGAAGGCGGAGCCGCTCGCCAGGTGGCCGGTGCCGAGCGCGCCCGCGGCAATGTTGAACTCGCTCAGGAAGGGCGCGAAGGGCGGCAGGCCCGTGATCGCCAGGAAGCCCAGCAGGAAGAGCCAGCCCGAGACCGGCGTGCGCCGGAGGGCGCCCGAGACGAAGGGGTACTGCTTGCTGGCGTAGCTCCGGTGGATGTTCCCGGCGGAGAGGAAGAGCACGCTCTTCACCAGGGCGTTGGCGGCCAGGTGGAAGAGGGCGAACCGCGCGGCCAGCCCGCCGATGCCGATGCCGAAGACGAGGATGCCCATGTGCTCGACGCTCGAGTAGGCCAGGAGGCGCTTGATGTCCGTCTGTCGCACCATGAACACCAGGGCCCACACCATGGAGACCATGCCGAAGGCCACCATCAGCTCCCGGGCGAAGGCGCCCTCCCCCGCGGCGCCCACCACGGCGTAGATCCGCAGCAGCGCGAGGAAGGCGCAGCTGGTGACGCCCCCGGCCAGCAGCGCACCCACGAGCCCCGGCGTCTCGCCGTAGGCGTCGGGCTTCCAGGTGTGGAGCGGCGCGAGGCCCATCTTGGTGCCGTAGCCCACCAGGGTGAGGACGAAGCCCGCCCGGAGCCAGGGGCGCGAGAGCAGTCCCGCGTTTTCCATCAGCCGCGTGTACCGCAGCGGCTCGGTGAGGCCCCCCATGTGGGCCGAATACGCGATGAACAGGGTGCCCAGCAGGGCGAGGGCGATGCCCACGGAGCCGATCACCAGGTACTTCCAGGTGGCCTCCAGGGAGCGCCGGTTGTGGTTGAAGTAGATGAGGGGCGCCGACACCAGCGTGGTGGTCTCCATGGCCACCCAGGCGATGCCCGGATGGCGCGCCTGGGCCAGCAGCGAGGCGAGCGCCAGGAAGGCCAGCAGGCAGGTGGAGAGCACGCGGTGGTCGCGGTCCGGCCGCAGGGCCAGGTAGGCCGGCGCGTAGAAGGCGCAGATGCAGAACAGGACGCTGATCACCAGCAGCACCCAGCCGCCCAGGGCGTCGAGGCCGAACCAGGCCGTGGCGGGAAGGGTGCGCCAGCCGGTCAGCGCCACCGACAGGATGCCCAGGTGGAGGATGCCCACCGCGGGCAGGATCCAGGCGCGGAGCCGGGCCGAGGACACCGCGAAGGCCAGGCCCGCGGCGCAGAAGGGAAGGAGGATGAGGAGCCACGTCATGGGTCAGTCCTTCAACTCGGCCAGGTGCCGGGTGTCCGTGGAGTCGAAGGCCACGCGGATGTGGTTGATGACGATGCCCATCACGAAGATGCCCACGAAGAGATCCAGCAGGATCCCCGCCTCCACCAGGGCCGGCATGTCCTCCACCAGCAGCAGGGCGAAGAGGTAGATGCCGTTCTCCAGCACCAGGTAGCCCACCACCTGCGTGAGGGCCTTGCGGCGCGAGACCAGCAGCAGGAACCCCGTGAACAGCGTGGCCAGGGAGGCCGGCACGATCAGGACATTCTCCGTTCCCGCCTTGAGCGGCAGGCTGTGGGCCAGCACCAGGCTGAGCCCGGTGCCCAGCGCGCAGAGCATGAGGGAGACCGTGTAGCCGATGTAGGGATCCACCTCGCGCTGGATGTGGACCTGGCGCATGGCGCGGCGGAACAGGAAGGGGATGAGCCAGCCCTTCACCGCGATGGCCGCCAGGGCCAGCAGGACGATGTGGAAGTGCCGGCCCAGGCCCATGCCTGGAACACGGCGAACTGGATGGCCTTGCTCACGCGGCTGGTGGCCACGAGGCTGAAGTTGGACAGCATGGTGAGGGCGATGAGGAGGTCAGGCAGCATGGGCTACACCAGCATCAGCAGGAAGGCGAAACCGGTGGCCAGCATGCCGGCCACGAGGAACTGCGGCACCTTCGTCATGCGGAACCGGGCCATGGCGCTCTCCACCAGACCCACCGCCACGGCGAGCCCCGCGAGCGCGGCGTAAAAGACCAGCCAGTTCTGCCAGGCCGCGGCGGCGCGCGGAAGGGCCGGCGTGAGGATCAGCGCCCCCAGCACCAGGAGCTTCAGGCTGGCGCCGTAGAGCACCAGGGCGAAGGGCCGGCCCGAGTGGTCGAGCACCATCACCTCATGGATCATCGTGAGCTCCAGGTGGGTGTTCGGGTCGTCCACGGGGATGCGGGCGTTCTCCGCCAGGTAGACGATGGCCCAACCCGCCAGCACGAGGATGAGGGGGCCCGTGAACTTCGCGGTGAGGGTGCCCGGGAAGGCCAGCATGGTGCCCAGCGAGAGGCTGGAGGTGGCCCGGGCCAGCGCCGCGAAACCCAGGAAGAGCGCGGGCTCCGCCAGGGCTGAGAAGGTGGCCTCCCGGGCGGCGCCCATGCCTTCGAAGCTCGAACCCGTGTCCAGCGCCGAGAGGATCGTGAGGAACCGGGCCAGGCCGAACAGGTAGGCGAAGAGGATGACGTCGCCCTCGAACGAGATGGGTGCGGGCGTGTGGCCGAAGGGTACCAGGCAGGAGGCTGTCAGGCCCGCGGCCACGGCCCCCACGGGCCCCGCGAGGAAGATCCACGTGGTGGTGCGGCTGAACACCACGCGCTTGCGGGCCAGCTTGGCCAGGTCGTAGTACAGCTGGAGGACCGGCGGGCCCTGGCGCCCGGCCATGAGGGCCTTGGTCTTGGCGATGAGACCCGGGATGAGCGGCGGCAGCAGCAGCACGGTGAGCCCGTGCAGCAGCAGCTGGAGGAATGTCGGAAGCAGGGTTCGGAGCATGTCAGGGCACCATCCAGACCAGGAGCGACAGCAAGGTGAGCAGGACGTAGAGCAGGTAGACCGGCAGCTCTCCGCCCTGCAACACCCGGAACAGGGCGGCCGCCCGGATGGCCAGCCCGAAGGCGGGCGCCGCGGCGCGGTCGAGCACCGGGTCCGGAACGTGGCTTTCGAACCGCGCCGCCCGGGGGAACCAGCCCGCCACCTTGGGGCGGTGGACCAGGGGCCACAGCGCCCAGCGGAGCCCCCGCACCAGGCCATCGGCGAAGGAAGATGCGGAGTACTGCATGCGGGCGCTCGGCGCCGCGTAGCCGCAGTCCCAGGTGCCCGGCTCCGTCGCCTGCCGTGCGGGCCGGAGCCACCAGCCGAGCAGCAGGGCGAGAAGCACCAGGGCGAAGGCCAGGGCGGAGAGCGATCCCAGGTTCGTCAGGGAGGACAGGGCCTGCGCTCCAGGCGGGGCGCCCAGCACCGCCGTGACCCGGTCCAGCGCCGGGGCGAAGAGGATCGGCGCCACGCCGATGGCCGCGCAGGCGAAGGCCAGCACCGCCATGGGAATCAGCATCGTCCGCGACGACTCCCGAGCCCCGGCCGCCGGGGCGCTGCGGGGGAGACCCAAGAAGACGGCGCCGAAGGCCTTGGCGAAGCAGGCGAGGGCCAGGGCTCCGATGAGGGCCAGCGCCAGGAGGATCACCAGCGGCCAGGCCTGCCGCCCGAGGCTGAGCCCCCGGAAGGCGCCCAGGTAGATGAACCACTCGCTCACGAACCCGTTGAGGGGCGGCAGGCCGCAGATGGCCCAAGCGCCCACGAGGAAGGCCCCGGAGGTCCAGGGCATGCGCTGGCCGAGCCCGCCCAGGCGCTCCAGGCTCCGGGTGCCCGTGGCGTGCAGCACCGAGCCCGCCGACAGGAACAGCAGGCCCTTGAAGAGGCTGTGGTTGACCACGTGGAGCAGGGCTCCGGCATAGCCCAGGGTCTGCAGCACCGGCTGGCCCATCCCCTTGCCCAGCGTCCCGAGGCCGAGCCCCAGCAGGATGATCCCGATGTTCTCGATGGAGTGGTAGGCCAGCAGGCGCTTCAGGTCGTGCTGGCCCAGGGCGAAGGCCACGCCCAGCACGCCGGAGAGGGCGCCGAGCGCCACCAGCGTGCCGCCCCAGGCGAGGGGCGGGTCCGGCACCCAGGAGAGGAACCGCGCCAGCCCGAGGATGCCCATCTTGAGCAGCACCCCCGACATCAGCGCCGAAACGTGGCTGGGCGCGGCGGCGTGGGCCGGCGGCAGCCAGTAGTGCAGGGGGAGGACGCCGGCCTTGAAGCCGAAGCCGAGGAGGAAGAGCACGAAGAGGGCCGTCCCCGTGCGGCTTCCGGCGAGGCCCGCGGGCAGCGCAGTGAAGCCGTACTGCCCCGTGGTGCCGGCCAGCAGCGCGAAGGCCCCGAGGAGGATCAGGGTGCCGGTGTGGGTGGAGGCCAGGTAGATCCAGCCGGCGCGCCGGGTCTCAGGTTCCCGGTCCTCCGCCATCACCAGCAGGAAGGCCGCGATGGCCATGCCCTCCCAGCCCAGCAGGAAGGTCAACGCATGGGAGGCTGTCACCAGCAGGGCCAGCGAGGCGACCAGGAGGCCATAGACCAGGCGCAGCGCCCGGGTGTTGCCCCGCCGCCCCTCCCAGTAGCCCAGGCCGTACAGGGCCCCGCAGAAGGCCAGCAGCAGCACCGGAATCGCGAAGAGGGCCGCCAGCGGGTCCAGCACCATCAGGCCCGTGGATCCCAGCGAGGCCGTCCGCAGGCTGAAGGCGGCGGTGGGGCCTCCGCCGAGCACCCGCAGGGACGCGCCCAGTCCCAGCGCCGCGGCCAGGCCCGTCAGCCCGACCGCCACCTCCCCGCCCTTCCGCCGCAGGAAGAGCCCCGGAATTCCGGAGGCCGCCGCGGCGAGGATGGCGAGGAGGTAGAGCCTCATCCCAGCAGCCTTTCCCGCAGCAGCATCCAGAGGAACACCGCCAGGAGGCACAGCAGCACGTAGAAGATGTAGACCGGCAGGTGGCCCGGCTGCAGGCGGCGGAACCGCAGCAGCCGCTCCGCGAGGTGGGCGACCCTGGGCTCCAGGAACGCCTCGCCGATGGGTTCGCGGAAGACCTGGCGGAAGGTGGCCGTTCCCGGGAACAGCCCGCGGAGCTTCGGCATCTGCGCCCGCAGCCCCAGCTGGACCGGCGCCCAGGCATCGGCGAAGGAACTGCCCGTGTACTGTGCCCGTGGCACCGGAACGGCGTACCCGCAGTCCCAGGTGGGCAGGCTGAGGGGCTCCGGCTCCTGCGCCGACCGGCGGAGCCAGCGGTAGCCCGCGGCCACGAAGAGCAGGAGGCCCAGTTCCACCCAGGCGAGCAGGCGGAGGTCGCGGCCGAGCCCGAGGCCCAGCAGCGGCGGCGCCCCCTGCGCCACCACCGCGACCGCCCGCTCCAGCAAGGGCAGCAGCAGGAAGGCGCCCAGGCCAATCGCCAGGCACAGGGCCGCGAGAATCGCCATGGGCAACAGCATGGCGGAGGCCGGGTCGTGGGCGTGGTCGGCGCCGGCGGACCGCGGCTGGCCCAGGAAGAGGGTCCCGAAGCACCGCGCGAAGGCCACCGCCGCCAGGCCGCCCGCCAGGGCCAGGGCCACCAGCCCCAGGGCCGCCGACCAGGGATAGCCCCGGTCGAGGGAGACGAAGAGGCCCCGGTAGAGGAACCACTCGCTGAGGAAAGCGTTGAAGGGGGGCAGCGCCGCCACGGCGAGCACGCCCGGCAAGAGGACCAGGGTCGTGCGCGGCATCCGGTGGGCGAGGCCGCCGAGCGCCTCCATGTCCCGGGTGCCGGTGGCGTGCAGCAGCGCGCCCGCCCCGTAGAACAGCAGGCCCTTGAAGACCGCGTGGTTCCAGACGTGGAAGAGGGCCCCGCCGAAACCCAGGGCCATGAGCCAGGGGTCGTGGGCGGCCCGGCCCGTCCAGCCCAGGCCCACGCCCATGGTGATGACGCCGAGGTTCTCGATGCTGGAGTAGGCCAGCAGCCGCTTGTAGTCCCGCTGCGCCAGGGCATTCCCCACGCCGTAGAGCGCCGTGAGGGCGCCCAGGGCCAGCAGGGTTCCCCCCACGCCCCGGGGAATGGCCGGCAGCAGGCTCGAGACGCGCAGGAGCCCGTAGATCCCCGTCTTGAGCATGACCGCCGAGAGGATCGCGGAGACGTGGCTCGGCGCGTTGGCGTGGGCCGAGGGCAGCCAGAAGTGGAGGGGGAGCACGCCGGCCTTGAAGCCGAAGCCCGCCACGGCCAAGAGGAGGATGCCTCCTTCGAACCAGGGCGAGGTGGATGCAGGCAGGGGGACCCACAGCAGCCCGCCCATCCGGTGGGCCATGAGGATCACCATCGCCGTGAGCAGCAGGGTGCCCGTGTGGGTGCAGGCCAGGTAGATCCAGCTGGCGTGGCGGGCCTCGGGGCGCTCATGCTCGGTGCCCACCAGGAAGAACGCCGACACGGCCATCAGCTCCCAGGCCACGAGGAACAACAGCCCGTGGCGGGCGAGGAAGAGCAGTGTCATGGCGGCCACCAGCATCCCGTAGAAGAAGCGCAGGGTGCGGCCGGCCCGGTGGCCCTGGACGGGCCAGTAGCGCTGGCCATAGATGAGCCCAAGCCCGCCGATCAGGTGGAGGGGCAGCAGGAAGGCGGCGGAGAGGGCGTCCAGCTCCAGCCGGGCGGGATGCCCCCAAGCCTGGAAAGTCAGGGACGAGGCGGGGGCGCCGAGCAGCAGGTGGACGGACGCGCCCCAGGCCAGCAGCGCGCCCAGCAGGCCCAGGCCCAAGGTCCAGCGCTCGGACACCCGCGATGCCGTGGACAGCAGGGCCCCCGCGAACCAGCACCCGGATGACGCGAGGACCAAGGCTACATCCAGCATCAGCACGCTCCGGGTTCTGGGAACCGGGCACGGCGGATCAGGGGTGGGGCGGGACCGCCTTGGACAAGGAGGCTCGTCATCAGATGGGCCGGGACCGGTTGGGCCCATGCTACTCCCAACCAGGATCAGCCATCAAAGCAGATACGGATCGAGAGGCCGAGGCTGACGATGCGAAAAGGCCCGGGGGCCCGTTCCCGGACCCCCAGGCCGCACCGCGTGAAAAAGGGTCAGAGCCCCAGGTTCACCGCCGCCGTCACCCCCAGCGTCACCGTGGCCGGCTGGGCCGCCGACTGGGAGGTGCTGACGCTTCCATCCGCGTTCAGCGTGCTGCGCAGAGCCTGGACGGTGTACGTTCCGACCGGGATGGTGGGAAAGGCGTAAGTCTCGGCCGCCACGCCCACCGTGGCCATGGTGGACTGGACGATGAAGGGGCGGTCGCCGGCCGACGTGGTCAGCGTCTGGAGCAGCTGGACCCGATCGCTCTGGCTCGCCGTGGCGATGGGGGTGAGGTTCCCGCCCACGCCGCCCGCCGCCGGGGCCGCGGTGAAGGCCGCGCTGTAGGTGAAGACCGGCAGGGTGGCGCTGAGCGCGAAGCCATCGCTGGCCTTGGCGGCATAGGCCACCGGCGTCGCGCCCACGACCGGCTGGCTGACGACATGGAAGGTCGCGCCCACGGGCAGCAGGTCCAGGGTGTAGGCGCCCATGGAATCGGTCACCGTGCTGCGGGCGATGAAGGCGGCGCCGGTGCCGTCGAAGCCTTCGGCGTAGACCCGGGCGCCCACCAGGGGCTGGGCCGTGGCCGCGTCGGTGAATGTCCCGTGGATGGAGCCCGTCGCCAGCCGGTCGAAGGCCCGGATGGTGGGACGGAGAAGATACTGGCCCGAGGCGCCGGCCTGCACCACCTGGATGGAGTGGGCGGCGTCGAAATCAATCCAGACATCCTTCGTCGTGCCCGCGGCCACGTCGAAGCTCACCACCAGCTTCACGCCAGACTGCATGCCGGAAGGCACCGTGAGGGGCTGCAGGCTGCCGTCCGCCAGGCGCAGGGTGTTGCCAGAGCCCAGCACCAGCCGCATCTGGCCGTAGTGGCCCGCCGGCAGCGTGGCCCCCATGGCCAGCGTCTCGGAGACGCCGCCCACCAGGTCGAGCAGGTTCACGGTCCGGTCCGGCGTGCCGAGGGTGACCCACCCGCCATCACCGAGGATCTGCACGGTCTGGATGTGCAGGTTGATCTCCTGGTACCCGGCGATGGGACCGTCCACCAGGTGGACATTCATGGCCCCAGTGCCGTTGGCGGACGTGGACGAGGACCCCCCGCAGGCCAGGAAGATGGCCGCGGCAAGGCCGACTGAAATCACGAACATCCGACGAAGAAATCGCATTCCCACCTCCAGGCCCGTTTCGAGGGGCAGACAACAGGTGGTTCAACATTGGACCTTCCGCGGCAGCACGCAAGGTTCAATTTTTTATTAAAACCAATTAAATGTTGATATAGATCCTTCGATCTAGACCGATCCAGGTCAGAACACCCGCAGCAGGGCGACGTAGCCATTGACCGATTTCACGCCTTGGATGTCCGACTGCACGCCGACGCCCAGATCCACCCGCACGGTGGTGAACCACCAGAAGCCGGGCAGGTCGCCCGTGAGGCCCACGCCGCTCACGCCGTAGGTCTTGCCGTCGTCCAGGCTGCGGGCGCGGGCGTGCTCGAGGCTCACCGACAGACGCAGGCTCGGGCCCGTGGGGATGGCCAGGGCCGTCTTGGCGTAGCTCACCTGGTCGGCGGCGATGGCGTTGGCGCGGATGCCCGCGATGCGCACCACGCCGCCCAGGCCGCCCACGTCCAGGGCCTTGAAGCGGTCGAAGGCCCGCCCGCCGACCCAGCCCGCCTCGCCGTGGAACCAGAACCCGGGCTTCACCTCGCGGTCGAGGCCCAGCACGCCGCCCCAGCGGCGGAAATCGCCGCCTTCGGGCACGGTCTGGAGGTTCGCGGCGGTCCCGTAGGTGCCCTCGGGGCGCTTGCCCCAGCCGTGGAAGGCCCGCACCTGGAACCCGCGGAACAGCCAGGAGCCCTGCAGGCTGGACACCCGGGTGAGGCCCGAGGGCGGCAGCTGGTAGCCGGGGGTGCGGTACTTCTCGTCGCCCTGGCCGTAGTCGTCGTACTCGAAGTCCCCGCGCCCTTCCAGGCGGAAGCCCAGGCCGATGTCCCGGCCCAGCTCCACGCCCACCATGCCGAAACGCCGGCCCACGCCGTCGCGGTCGGAGAGCTTGCCGTTCACCACGGGCCGCTCAGTGCCCTTCAGGAGCAGGGCCGTGGCGCTGGCACTCACGTCCAGGCCGGCGAGGCCCCGCGGAATGGCCAGGCTGGCCGTATTGAACACCACCGCCGTGAGGGCGTTCAGCTGCACCCCCTTGCCGAAGGCGTTGTAGTCGAAGTACACGAAGCCCCCCAGGGGCACCACCGACGGCGTGAGCCCCGGATCCACCAGCACCACGCCCGCCAGGGCGCGACCGCTGCTCTTTGGCTTCTCCTCGATCTTGCGGGTGCCGTCGCCTTGCCGCGTGAAGTACCGGGCGCCATCCGGCGTCACCTTCAGCATGGTGGACGAGGAGGTGCGGGCGCCCTCCCGATCGGCTTCGAAGCGCGCGCCGTTCAAGTCGAAGTCCCGATAGGTGAAGCGCCGCTGCACCTGCAGCATGCCGCCGGCGCTCACCCAGCGCTCATAGGTCCGGACCGACACCGGCCGCCACACCCCCGGCGCCACGGCGCCGTAGGTGAGGATCTCCCGTTCGCTTTTCACAGTGCCGGGCATGTCCGTCCGCTCCCGGCGCTCCTCCAGGATCTTCCCGGTGGCCTCCTCCACCTCCAGTTCGCCGCTGTAGGCCAGCGGGTCGGGGCTCACGGGCTCGAACCGGAGCAGCCGGCGGCCCGGACCCGCGGACCCACCGTCGCGGTAGCGGTAGCGCTCGGTCATGCCGAGCGCCACGGGCAGAGACACGGACTGACGGCTCTCGATGAGGGGCAGCTGCACTTCACCGTCGAGCTTGGCCGTTACCCCGTTGAACCGCACCTCCTTCTGGAGCAGCTCGGGCCATTCCCCGGCCTTTTCGAAGTACCCAAAGGTGAAGCCCAGGTCACCGCCGCGGCCGGTGGTGCCCTGGATGTGCAGGTCGAGGTCAGCCTTCGCCTGGAGCGTGCGCACGCCGGCCCGGGCCCGGAGCTGATCGGCCCGGACCTTGGCCAGCAGGGCCCCCACGTCGTAGGAATCGGCGGCGGTGACGGCCACCTCGTTGCGCTCTTTCGGCATGGGCACGGCCGTCCAGGTTCCGGCCGCGAAGGTCCAGCGCCGAGCCTGGCCCGCGCGGTTTCGGAGCGTGAGGTCGCCCGTTCCGCCTTCCACCTCCGTGAAGCCGGCGGGAACCTGCGCGGCGAGCTGCGCCGCGGGGCCGCCCGCCGGCACCACCAGGCGGCCGCCGTCGCCCATGAGGGTCGAGGCCAGGTCGCCGGGGTCCTTCGGCAGCCAGAGCGTCCAGGCGCGGCCCGGGAAGGTCTCCTGGGCCCGGGCCAGCTGCGCGCGCCAGGCGGCGGGATCGAGGTTCAGGTCCGAGGGCACCAGGGCCCCGCCATCCACGGCGCCCCAGGCGGATTCATCCAGGATGGGCTGGGCCTGCGCCTCGAAGGCCACGTAGAGGCTCTGCCCCGGGGACTGGGCCTTCAGGGCCTGGGCCGCGGCGAGCAGCAGGGGCACCCGGGCCTCGCCCAGAGGCAGGCGCAGCCGCACGGCAGTCGCGTCCTTCAGCGCCGCGATGAGCGGTGCCCAGCGCTGCCGGGCCGCCTCCACCTGCGCGGCGTCGCGGTTGTCCTTCGGCAGCAGCCCGGTCGCATCCAGGGCGCTGAGGTCGAGGTCCGCCGGCAGGGGCGACCCGATGCGGAGCGGCGCCGTCTGGGCCATCAGGAGGGATGGCAGGGCCAATGACAGGATGGGCATCACGACAGGGAATGGACGCGGCACGGTACCTCCAACCTGGAAGGCTACCGCGGCGACCGCCCCGGGGGTTATCCGGTATCCTCAAAGGTCTGTCCAGGTGCCCATGCGATTCACGGTCCGACTCACCCATGCGAACGGCGAAGTGCTGGTGCGGGAATTCGAGGCGGAGAGCGCCGAGACCCTGCGCAGCCGCGTGCTGGCCGAGGGCGGCTTCCCCCTGGAGATCACCCGGACGGACACCGCCTTCCGCAACCGCGGCCAGCTGAAGACCGAGTCGCTGGTGCTGTTCAATCAGGAGCTGCTCGCCCTGCTGAAGGCGGGCATCCCGCTCCTGCAGTCGCTGGAGCTGCTGGTGGGCCACGGCAAGGATCCGCAGCTCCGGCGCAGCCTCGCGCAGGTGGTGGAGCTGGTCCGCGAGGGCATGTCCTTCTCCGACGCCCTGGAGCAGACGGGCGTCTTCCCGCCGGTCTACCGCAGCAACGTGGTGGCCGGCGAGCGCAGCGGCACCCTCCCCGAGGTGCTGGCCCGCTGGCTGGCCTTCCAGAAATTCGCCCAGAACAGCCGCCGCCGCATCATCGAGGCCCTGTTCTATCCCGGCTTCCTGGTGCTGGTGCTGATCCTCGCGCTCGGCGTGATCTTCAACGTGGTGCTGCCCCGCTTCGCCGAGTTCTACGCGGGCGGCGACGTCGAGATGCCCTTCTTCACGAAGCTGCTGCTGGGCATGGGCAAGGTGGTGAGCTCCACCCTCTGGCTGCAGGGTGCCGCCGTCATCGGCCTGGTGGTGCTCGGGCGCTGGATGGCCGCCTCCGAGGCCGGCCGCCGCCTGGGCGAGCGGATGCTCACCATGATTCCGAAAATCGGCACCCTCTACCGGATGTACCACTCCAGCGTCTTCGCCCGCACCCTGGGCGTGCTGCTCTCCGGCGGCCTGCCCGTGGTCCAGGCCCTGGAGGTCGTGCAGCGCACCAGCCCCAGCGAGCGCATGAAATCAGGCCTGCTCGCCATCACCGAGA
This sequence comes from Holophagaceae bacterium, assembly GCA_017859995.1. Classification (GTDB taxonomy): domain Bacteria; phylum Acidobacteriota; class Holophagae; order Holophagales; family Holophagaceae; genus Geothrix. Next base: position 17,462 of record JAFJUR010000050.1, read on the forward strand.
AGGTGCGCGCGGGCAGCAGCCTCCACCTCGCGCTGGAACAGGCCAAGGTCCTGGATCCGCTCGCGGTGGAGATGGTCCGCGTCGGCGAGCAGAGCAGCGCCCTGCCCGAAATGCTCGACCACGTGGCCGACTTCTTCGACCAGGAAGTGGAAAAGGCCACCACCGCCGTCACCAGCCTCATCGGCCCCGTGCTCATCCTCTTCATGGGCGTGGTCGTCCTCAGCCTCCTCCTCGCCATCTACGTGCCCCTGTTCAACGCCAGCAGCATGGTGCGCTAGCCCGAAACGCGCCGCCCCGGAGAATTCAAGCAAGGCACGCCTCCGCCGGGCCGAGCGCGGGGGTCCTGGGGGAGGCTCCGCCTCCGTGAGCAGCGCGAACGGAAGCACGCAACGCGTGCGTCAGGCGGAGGCGCGCAGCGCGACCCTAGATCCCCGCAACGCATGCTTGGCAAGGGGAGCGCCCGGAGAGCACTAAGCGAGGCACGGCTCCGCCGGGCCGAGCGCGGGGGTCCGGGGGTATGCGCGCAGCGCGGGACCCCCGGATCATCAACGATACTTTCGCTTCAGCCACTTCTGGGGATCCTGCGGCTGGGCCTGGTGCCGGATCTCGAAGCCCAGGCGCGGGCCGTCCACCGTGTCGCCCACCGCGCCGACCGCCTCGCCCGCCTTGAGCACCTGGCCCTTGGCCACGCCGAGGCCCAGTAGGTGCGTGTAGAGGGTGAACCAGCCGCCGCCGTGGTCGAGGATCACCATGGGACCGTAGCTCTGGTAGTAGTCCGCGAAGGCCACCTTGCCATCCGCCACCGCCCCCACGGAGGCGCCCCCCTGGGCCGTGATGAGCAGGCCGCTCTGCATCGTCTTGGTGCGGAAGCGCGGATGCAGGTGTTCGCCGAAGCCCTGGGCGAGGGTGCCCTCCACCGGCTGGGGCAGTTCGCCCCGCAGGCTCGCGAAGGCCACCGCCGCTTCGAAGGTCTCGCTCCGGGGCTTGCCCAGCAGGCCCGCCAGCAGACGCTCGAGCTGCACGGCCTCCTCGGCCAGCTCCGCCTGGGCCTGCTTCTGCGCCGCCTCGTCCTTCTGCAGGCCGTCGAGGAAGCTGTTCAGCTTCTCCTCCTGCAGGCGAAGGGCCGCTTGCAGCTGGGCCGCCTCCCGCGCCTCGCTGGCCAGCCGGGCCAGCACCTCCTTCAGCGCCTTCTCCTTCGCCGCGAGATCGCCCTGCAGCCGCTGGATGTGCTCCAGTCCCTTGCGCTCCTGGAGGCGGGCCCAGGCCAGCATGCGGCCGCGCACCAGCCAGGCCTCCAGGTCGCGGAAGGTCGTATAGATCCCCAAGTCGCCCCAGGGGCCCAGCGCCTGCATCCACCGCACCTGCTTGCGCAGGTCGCCCTGGAGGCGCAGCACCTCCCCCTGAATGCGGGCCTGCTCCCGACCGATGACCTGGACTTCGCTCTGGGCCTGGTCGCGGCGGAGCCGCGCGCCCTCCACCTGCGCCTTGGCGCGGTCCCGCTGCAGCGAGATGCCCTGGATCTCCACCAGCACGCCCTTCCGGCGCTTCTTCAGAGAAGCCAGCTGCTGGTCCACCAGGCCCAGACGCCCCTGGATCGCCGCCAGCTTCTGGCGCAGCTCCGCGGGGTCCTGGCCGCCCTGCGCCAGCAGGCACAGCGGCAGCATCACCGGGAGGAGCACACCCAGGCCGCGGCGCATCGGCTACTTCCGGCCTCCGGCAGGAAGCAGCATCGCGAGGGCCCCCAGGACCAGGGGACCGCCGATGGAGAGGGGCAGGGCCAGGGGCGAGAAGGGATCCGATGGCAGCTGCGCCATGGGCAGCAGGCGCACGAAGACCTCCAGCACCTTCACCTGGCCCGCGCTCCAGCCCAGGTCCTGGCCGAAGTCCAGGAAGAAGCTCAGGCGCGGCCCCAGCTCCCGGAGCAGCAGGGTGAGCAGCAGCGCCAGGCCCGCGCTGGATTTCAGCAGGCGCGACAGCAGCACCGCCCAGAGCAGCATCTGCAGGCCCAGCAGCAGCCCATGCAGGTCCGCCCGGAGCAGTTCCTTGGGCCAGACCTCGCCGATCAGGCGCCAGGTCAGGGCCCACACGGGAATGAGTGCCACTTGCGAAAGGAACAGGCCGTGGGCGAAGCCCAGCCCCGTGCCCGCGAAAAAGCCCTTCAGCCGCTCGCCCCGGGCGGCGGCGGCGGTCCACTGGGTCACGGGCCCGAAGGCCCCCAGGAGCACCACCAGCGACACCATCCAGTACATGATCCCCTGGAGGTTGCCCAGCACGTGCGAGCGAAGCGAATCGGCGCCGAGGGGAATGGCGGTGCCGAACACCAGGATCTGGGAACCATCCTCGCCCTGGTTGCCCCGGACGGCCATGAACGCGAGCCCTGCGAGGAAGAGGCAGACCAGCGTCCAGCCGATGCGCAGCTTCGAACTTCCAAACCGTTCCATGAAGGCTCCCCGGGATCCTCCGAGTGTAGCGGCCTCAGCGCGCGGCCAGCACCCGGGCGAGATGCGCCTTCACCTCGCCCATGCGGTCGGGCAGCACGGCCACGAAGACGGTGTCGTCCCCGGCGAGGGTCCCCATCTGGCCCGGCACCGGATCCGCATCCAACGTGAGGCCCAGGGCCTGGGCGAAGCCTGGGGCCGTGTGCAGCACCAGCAGGTTGGGCGGCACTTCCCGGAGGCTCACTTCCGGGAGGGACTGGACCCCCGGTTCCACCCGGCGGTAGTGGCCCTGCACCTTCTGGATGCCCAGCCGCTTCAGGCGCCGGGACAGGGTGGACTGGGTCAGCTCATGGCCTTCCGCCGCCAGCCGCGCCAGCAAGTCCCCCTGGTCGGCGATGGGGGAGCGTTCCAGCAGCTGGAGGATCAGGGTGTCCAGGTCCATGCATGGATGATGCATGAAATTGCATAACCTCACAAGGTATTCCCGAAAATAACTTCTTAATTCACCGAAATTTTTCCTTGATAGGGTCGATTGGTCGTGCATAATATGCAATTTGCCGCTTGGTTATGCACCCTCCATGCGCGCATATGCACAGGATGTCCGCATGGTCGCCACCCAGTCCGTCCCCGCCCTTCTGCCCACCTATGCCCCCTACCCATTCCCGCTCCTGCGGGGGGAGGGCGACCGGGTCTTCGACGACCGCGGCCAGGCCTGGTGGGATTTCTATGGGGGCCACTGCGTGTGCGCCACGGGGCACAGCCACCCCACCATCGTGAAGGCTGTCTCCGCCCAGGCGGCCACGCTGCTGTTCTACTCCGCCGCGGCGGCCCTGCCCGTGCGCGATCAAGCGGCCGCGGCCATCACCGCCTTCTCGAGCATGGATTCCGTCTTCTTCTGCAACAGCGGCGCCGAGGCCAACGAGAACGCCCTGAAGCTGGCCCTGCTCCTCACGGGCCGGAAGCATCTGGCGGCCTTCCAGGGCGGCTGGCACGGACGGACGCTGCTGGCCCTATCTGTGACCGACGACCCGAAGATCACCGAGCCCTTCGCCGACCAGCTGGTGCCCGCGCTCCGCCTGCCCTTCGGCGACCTAGCGGCCCTCGAATCCGCCGATTTCTCCGACGTGGCCGGCGTCATCCTCGAGCCCATCCAGAGCATGGCCGGCATCAAGACCGCCTCGCGCGAATGGTTCCAGGCCCTGCGCGCCAAGTGCGACGCCACCGGCGCGCTGCTCATCTTCGACGAGATCCAGACCGGCATGGGCCGCCTGGGGACGCCCTTCGCCGCCCAGTTCTACGGCGTGCGGCCCGACCTCATGACCTCGGCCAAAGGCCTCGCCTCCGGCGTGCCCATGGGCGCCCTGCTCATGACGGCCGCCGTGGCCTCTAAGCTCAAAGGGGGCGACCTCGGCAGCACCTTCGGGGGCGGGCCCCTGGCCTGCGCGGCCCTGCTGGCCACGGTGGACGTCATCCAGACCGAGGGGCTCATGGCGAACGCCACAGCGGCCTGCGCCCGGCTGCGCCAGGAGCTGGTGGGTTCCGTGGTGACCGAGGTGCTCGGCGAGGGCCTGCTGCTGGGACTTCGCACCCCCCACACCGCGGCGCTCAAGAAGCACCTGCTGGCGCGGAACATCCTCGTGGGCGGGTCGGGCGATCCCACCGTGCTGCGCCTCATGCCGCCGCTCAACGTCAGCGGCGGGGCCCTCATCGCCCTCCTCACCGCCATCCACGCCTTCCAGCCGGAGCAGCCATGAAGCACTTCACCCGCATCTCTGACCTGGGCCCGGACGGCGTCAAGCAGATTCTCGCCCGCGCCGCGGCCTGGAAGCAGACGAAGCCCGGCGCCATCTTCATCGACCGCATCCTGGGCATGGTCTTCTTCAACCCCAGCCTGCGCACCCGGGCCAGCTTCGAAGCGGCCATGCTGCGCCACGGCGGCCACGCCATCGTGTTGGAAGTGGGCGCGGGCACCTGGAAGCTGGAGGACCGCGACGGCGCCGTCATGAACGCCGACCGGGCCGAGCATGTGCGCGAGGGCGTGCCGGTGCTGGGCCGCTACGCGGACCTGCTGGCGGTGCGGACCTTCAGCGGCGGCGAGGGCGATGCCACGGATGAGCTCGATCCCGTCATCAACGCCTTCCGGCGCTTCTCCACCGTGCCTGTGCTGAGCATGGAGAGCGCCCGGGAGCACCCGCACCAGGGCCTCGCGGACCTGCTCACCGTCCAGGAGGCTCACGGCACCACGAAGGTGCCCGTGACCCTCACCTGGGCGCCCCACATCAAGCCCCTGCCGAAGGCCGTGCCCAACTCCTTCCTGCTCACGGCCGCGGCCTGCGGGGCAGAGATCCGCGTGGCCCACCCCAAAGGCTACGAGCTGGCCCCGGAAGTGCGGGCCGAGGCCGAGGCCTACGCCGCCGCCACCGGCGGGAAGATCACCTACACGAACGACCAGGATGCCGCCCTGGAAGGCAGCGCCGCCGTCTACGCCAAGGCCTGGGGCCCTTCCACCAGCTCCGGCCTCGAAGCCGCGCCCATGGCCGACCTCGCCGCCTGGATGCCCACCGCCGACCACATGCGGAAGGCCGCCAAGGAAGCCATCTTCACCCACTGCCTGCCCGTGCGCCGCAACCTCGAGGTGCACGACAGCGTCCTCGACGGCCCCTGGAGCCGCGTGGTGGACGAGGCGGAGAACCGCTTCCATGTTCAGCGCGCCACGATCCACCACCTGCTGTCCTAGCCCCGCCCATCCCGTCCTTTCGCGCTCGAGGTTCCGATGCCCCTCTCTCCCAATCCCTACGCCGCCCTCAAGGAAGCCTCCCAGTACGTCCGCCTGTTCCGCGGCAAGACCTTCGTGGTCAAGGTCGGCGGCGAGGTGATCGCCGAGCCCAAGATCCGCAAGGCCCTCTGCGAGCAGATCGCGCTGCTGTGGTCCTTCTCCATCAAGGTGGTGGTGGTGCACGGCGGCGGCGCTGAGCTGGACGCCGTGTGCGAGGCCATGCAGATCCCCGTGGAGAAGGTGGCCGGGCGGCGGGTGACGAGCCCCGAGGTGCTGGACGCCGCCAAAATGGTCTTCGCCGGCCAGGTGCACATGGACCTCCTGGC
>JAFJUR010000165.1 GCA_017859995.1 Holophagaceae bacterium
CTCGGGGAAGGGGCGTTCCGGGGGCAGGGCCTGGGCCAGCCACCGCACCTCGCCCGGCAGGGCCGCCGCGAGGAAGGCCAGCAGCCAGCCCTGGAAGCCCGGCGGGCCCCAGGCGGCGGGCCAGAGGGCCAGGATCAGCGCGGCCCAGAGCAGGTCGGGCGGGGCCTCCAGCAGAGCCAGGGGTCGGCGGCGCGCCAGGTCCGGCCCCCCAAGCCAGGCCAGCAGAGGGGCGGCGGCGGCCAGGGCCGCCACGGCGCCGGCGGCGGGCAGCAGGGATTGCCAGGGGAAGGCCGGCGGCGCCGCGCCCTTCCAGGTGGCGCCGGGCAGGCCCAGGGCCAAGGCCAGACCGAGGACCCAGACCAGCCAGCCGGGGAGGCCCCGCCGCACTACCTGGACCAGCGCCAGCCGGCGGCTCCCGGGGTATGGAGGTAGAGGCCGAGCGGGCTGGGCTCGACCTGGAGGCGCTTGTCCACCCAGATGACGCTCTGGAATCGGCTCCAGGTACTCGAGCACCGCCCAGGGGTGGGGTTCGAAGACCACCACCGAGCAGGCGAGCTGGAAGTCCCCCTTCATCAGCCGCGCGGCGAGCAGGCCCTGCTCCAGGGGCGTCAGCTGGAGCTCGAAGCCGTTCTTCCGGGCCCGTTCCCGCAGGGCCAGCAGCAGCTTCTCCACGGATTCGTCCCCGGCGGGGTAGAGCAGGGTGTAGGTGGCGGGGCCCTTGGGCGGGGCGGTCGCCGCCTCGATGGACTGCAGCTCAAGGCCGAGGGTCTCGGGCCAGAGGCCGCGGCTGGGCTTGGCGTTCAGACCCAGCAGCTGGGGCGGGAAGGCGTCCTTCCGCCAGCGCTCCAGCCACTGGAGGGGGCCGACGCCCAGGTGGCTCCAGACCACGAGCTGGGCGTGCATGGGCTGGGTGACCAGTCGGTGCGAGGCGGGCACCTCCGCCTGGCGCCGGGTGCTGGGCGCGCCGAGGGTGAGCCAGCCCTTCTGGAGCGCGGCCATCACGCCCGCGGCGTCGGGCAGAAGACGGAAGCGGATGCCGTCCACCCGGGGCTTCAGGAAATGGTCGCGGCGCGTGAAGCTCCAGGCGCCGTCCTCCTTCCGGAAGGCGAAGGGGCCCGAGCCCCGGTCGGGGTGGTCCTTCTGGGCGATGGGCACCCGGGCCAGCTCCAGCAGGAGGCGGCCCGCGGGCTTGGGCGAGCGGATCCAGGGCTGGCCCTGCGCCACGCCCGCCTGCGCCCCTTCGAGGATGGCGCGCTTGGTGGGGCTGGCCGAGGGGTTGCGCAGCAGCTCCTGGACCGTCCAGACCACGTCCTCGGCGCTGACCTGGCTGCCGTCGGGGAAGCGGGCATCGGCCCGCAGGGTGAAGGTGGTCGTCCCATCCTTCTGGGTCTTCCAGCTGGAGGCCAGGCGGGGCACCAGCCGGCCGCCGGGGCTGAGGCCCACCAGGGCGTCCCCGGCGAGGGACTGGAGGATCCACTGCTCGTAGCCCTCGCCCTGGATGAAGTCGAGGGGCCCTGGATCCCGCTGGAGGGACTCCTCCACCACCTGAGCGGCCAGGGGTTGGACGGCCAGGGGCGTGACGAGGGAGGCGAACGCCAGGCTGAGGGCCAGGATCGGGGTGCGCATGGTCGGTTCCGGGAAGGGGATCCAGGATGCGCCGGAACCCGGCTTCTGGGGAAGCGGGTTGGTGGAATTGTCCGGCTGGCGGGGTAGGCCCTGGGGGATGGGGATCGGTGTTGCTACTCTGATTGCCTGGAGGCCCCGGGTGGCTGATCTTTCCAGTTCGAAGCTCTTCTGGTGGTGGCCCCTCATGGCCCGTCACCGCCGCACCCTGTACTGGGGGCTCGGGGCGACGATCCTGTGCAGCGTGGCGGCCTCGGTGGTGCCCTACTGGTCGGGCAAGGCCGTGAACGCCCTGGAGCACCGGGACTGGCACGGCTCGCGCGTCTTCCTGGCCTGGATGCTGGCCTTCACCGCCGCCGCGGGCCTCGGCCGCTACCTCATGCGCAACACCCTCATCGGCCTTAGCCGCGAAGTCGAGCGGGAGCAGCGCGAATCCCTCTACACCTTCCTGCTGTCGCGGCCCTTCGCCTTCTACGAGCAGCAGCGGGTGGGCGACCTCATGTCCCGGCTGGGCGATGACGTGGGCACGGTGCGCATGGCCACGGGCCCTGGCCTTATGAGTTTCCTGCAGGTGCTGTCCATCCTGCCCGTGACGCTGGGCCTCATGTTCCACACCAGCTGGCGGCTGACCCTCGCGGTGATGCTGCCCTTCTCCTTTTTGGCCCTGGGCTTCTACATCATCGGGAAGTGGAGCCACATGGTGCAGCAGAAGCTGCAGCTGGCCTTCTCGGCGCTCTCCACCTACAGCCACGAGACCATCAGCGGCGAGCGGGTGGTGCAGGCTTTCGGCCTCGAGGAGGCCCGGGTGGCGCACTTCGGTGCCCTCAGCCGCCGCCACGCCTCGCTGAGCATGAAGCAGTCGGTGATATTCAGCGCCTACGCGCCGCTGTCGGCCCTCATCAGCGGCGTGTCCGCCCTGGTGCTGGTGGCCTACGGCGGCGCCCTGGTGGTGCGCGGCGCCCTGAGCCTCGGCGACCTCACCGCCTTCACCGGGTTCCTGGTGGCGCTGGCCTGGCCCATGATGAGCCTGGGCTGGTCGGCCAACCTCTTCCAGCGGGCCAAGGCCGGCCAGGACCGCCTGGACCAGCTGCTCCACAGTCCCGAGCGGTCCCTGCCCCCGGCGGAGCCGATCGCGCTGCCCGACGTGCCCACGGCCCTCGCCCTGGAAGGCGTCACCCACCGCTTTGAGACGGGACGCGGGCTCGGTCCCGTGGACCTGGCCCTGGCGCCGGGCGACAGCCTGGCGGTGGTGGGCGGCATCGGCTCGGGCAAGACGCTGATCCTCCAGGTGCTGGCTGGCCTGCGGGAACCCCAGGCGGGGCGCATGCGGGTGGACGGCGAGCCTCTCACCGACACCACGCTGCGCAAGCACTGGGCCGGGCTCGGCTGGGTGCCGCAGGAGGCCTTCCTGTTCTCGGATACCCTGCGGGCCAACCTGGCCATGGGCCGGCCCGAGGCCACGGACGAGGAGATCTGGGAGATCGCCCGGGTGGTGGCCATGGATGAGCTCATCCGGCGCCTGCCCGATGGTCTCGACACCGTGGTGGGCGAGCGTGGCGTGGCCCTCAGCGGCGGCGAGCGCCAGCGCACGGCCCTGGCCCGCGCGCTGCTGCGTCACCCCCGGCTGCTGCTCCTGGACGACGCGCTGTCGGCCGTGGATGCCGAAACGGAGAGCCGCATCCTGGAGAACCTCCGCGCCTTCCTGGGCAAGTCCACCCTGGTGCTGGCCACGCACCGGGTGTTCGTGGCCGAGACCTGCGCCCGGGTGCTGGTGCTCGAGGAGGGCCGCATGGTCCAGCTCGGGAGCCCCGAGGAGCTGGCCCTCCAGACCGGCACCTTCGCGCGCCTCAAGCGGCTGCAGAGCCTGGAGCGGGAGCTGGTGAAGGGCTCCTGATCAGGACCCTTCCCGGAAGGTCACCTTGTTGATCTCGGCGAACGTCGTGATCCCGGCGCGCACCTTCTCCACGGCGCTCTCGCGGAGGAACTGCATGCCCCCGCGGCGGGCGGCGGCCTTCACTTCGCGGACGGGTGCCCGCTGGATGAGCAGCTCGCGGAGCTCGTCGTTCAGGCCCATGAACTCGATGATCGCCTGGCGGCCCCGGAAGCCGGTGCCGTGGCAGTCCACGCAGCCCACGCGGTCAAACAGCGTGGCGCTGCGGAGCCAGGCTTCGTCCACGCCGTTCTCCTCCAGCTCCTGGGGCGTGGGCTTGGGGGCGGGGCGCTTGCACTTGGTGCAGAGCACGCGCACCAGGCGCTGAGCGAGGATGCAGTTCAGCGACGACACAAAGTTGTAGACCTCGACGCCCATGTGCTGGAAGCGTCCCAGCACGTCCAGCACGTTGTTGGCGTGGACGGTGGTGAAGACCAGGTGGCCCGTCAACGCGGACTGGATGGCGATCTGGGCGGTCTCGGGATCGCGGATCTCGCCCACGAGGATCTTGTCGGGGTCGTGGCGCAGGATGGAGCGCAGACCCAGGGCGAAGGTGAGGCCCTTCTTCTCGTTCACGGGGATCTGCGTGACGCCCTCGAGCTGGTACTCGACGGGATCCTCGATGGTGATGATCTTGTCCTCGGGGGCCCGGATCTCGCTGAGCACCGCGTAGAGGGTGGTGGTCTTGCCCGATCCCGTGGGGCCAGTCACCAGGAACATGCCGTAGGGTTCGCGGGCGAAGCGGCGGAGGCGGGCCAGCTCGTGGGCTGAGAAACCCAGGATCTCCAGCGTGAGGGCCTGAAACTCCTCGGTGAGGTTCTCCTTGTCCAGGATGCGGATCACCGCGTCCTCGCCGTGGATGGTGGGCATGATGCTCACGCGGAAGTCGATGGCCCGGCCGCGCACCTTGAGCTTGAAACGGCCGTCCTGGGGCTTGCGCTTCTCGGCGATGTCGAGCTCGGACATGACCTTGACGCGGCTGATGATGGGCGAAGCGAAGCGGCGGTCGATGGGGTCGGCGGCGGGGTAGAGGCTGCCGTCGATGCGGTATTTGATCTGGAAGCCGGTGGCCGTGGTCTCGAGGTGGATGTCCGAGGCCCGGCGCTGCAGGGCGTTGAAGATGGTGGTGTCCACCAGGCGGACGATGGGGGCCTCGTCCTTGTCAGTGAGGCGCTCCAGGTCGAGCACCTCGTCATCGAGATCCTCCTCGTGGAGCACCTGGATCTTGAGGGCCTCGCCGGCCTCATCCATGACCTTCTGGCCGCTCTCGGATTTCTTCAGCACTTCCTGGATCTGGGCCAGGGGGGCGCCGGCGAACCGGAGAGGCCGCTTGAGGCGCAGCCGGAGCATGTCCTGGGTGGTGAGGTCCAGGGGATCGGCCATGGCCAGCCAGAGCACGCCCTCCCGCTCCTGCACTGGGACGAAGTGGTGCTTCAACATCAGGTCGAGGGGCAGCGCCTGGAACAGCGCGAAGTCCACCGGTTCCCGGGTCAGGTCGAGGGTGGGGTAGAGGTCCCGCACCGGCCGGAAGTCGGTGAGCGTCTGGTCGCCGGCGGCGACGGCATCCGAAGGAACCGGGGGATTTGAAGGCGACATGGAAGCATCCTAGCTCAAGGGAGCCAGCCCCGAACGATCAGAATCGGACCTGAGTCACAAAGGACGCGAGGGTTAGCTTCGATCGTTGACCTGCGCGGGACCCGCACTCCACAATGACTGGTCCTGGAGGCTCCATGCGTGGGTACGCGTCCATCCTGCTGCTGATTCTGGTAGCAGTGGCCCTGCCGATCATCATCTGGAATTTATCGTGGCTGCTGCGCCCCAACTGGCCCAGCGCCGCGAAGTACTCGTCGTACGAGTGCGGCATCACCACCACCACCGAGGCCCGGGAGAAGTTCTCCGTGCGCTACTACCTGGTGGCCGTGATGTTCCTCGTGTTCGACGTGGAAACGGTCTTCCTGATGCCGTGGGCGATCCAGATGAAGGAACTGGCCGTCTTCGGCTTCATCGAGCTGGGCCTGTTCCTCTTCCTGCTGCTGTTCGGCTACGGCTACATCTGGTCCAAGGGAGCCCTCACATGGGAATGAGCACGAAGCAGGAGCGGAGTGCCACTTTGCGCAGCGAAGCGCCGCAGGCGTGCGGCACAGGAGGTGCCGCATGAATCAACCCACCGCCCTTGAGCACATCCTCATCACCACCAAGGTGGAGAAGGTCATGAACTGGTCCCGCGCCACCAGCGTGTGGCCCGTGACCTTCGGCCTGGCCTGCTGCGCCATCGAGATGATGGCCGCCGGCGCCAGCCGCTTCGACTTCGACCGCTTCGGCGCCGGCATCTTCCGGGCCACGCCCCGCCAGGCCGACCTGATGATCGTGGCCGGCACGGTGACCTACAAGATGGCCCCGATCATCAAGACCCTCTACGACCAGATGCCCGAGCCCAAGTGGGTGATCGCGATGGGCTCCTGCGCGACCGCCGGTGGGCCCTTCGACTCGTACCACACCGTCCAGGGCGTGGACAAGGTCATCCCGGTGGATGTCTACATCCCCGGCTGCCCGCCCCGGCCAGAGTCCCTCATCTACGGGTTCATGAAGCTGCAGGACAAGATCATGACCAGCAGCCTCGCCGACCGGTACAAGGACATCTTCGAGGAGGTCGGCTGATGTCGGACGAGTCCCTCCCCCAGACGCCGGAAGTCCCGGAAGCTCCGGCCGGGCCCTACGTCTACGACTACGCGGCTTCCCCCCAGCGCCAGATCGTCATGCCGAAGACCGTGCCCCTGCCCAGCCTGCGGACCTACCAGGCCGAGGTGAAGGCCGCCGCCGAGGCCGATGAGGCC
>JAFJUR010000051.1 GCA_017859995.1 Holophagaceae bacterium
GGTGATGCGCTGGGCGAAGCCGCCCGCGGGGAAGCGCACCATGAGGTCGTACGGGCCCGAGCACACCGGCAGGTCGGTCACGGGGAGCGGCCCCTTGGACTGGCCGGCCAGGAACAGTTCGCCTCCGGGCCAGGCGGAGGTCACCGTGAGGGTGCCCTTCGAGGGGGCCAGGCGGATGGGCTCGAGGGTGTGGTCCGCCAGGGGCGTCGCGAGCTCGGGCCCCAGCTCCAGAATCTTGGTCCGGAAGCAGGGGGCGCGAAGCTCCAGCTGGTGCTTGCCGGGAGGCAGCTCTGAGATGACGAAGGGGGCGGACAGGTCCTCCGGCCGGAGGCCCAGGGGCACAGAGAGGGGCGCGGCCTCGGGGCCCGCCTTGCCGATGGCGTAGCCCAGGCTGCGGCCGTCCAGGAACACCTCGACGTCGGCGGGCTGGGTGTAGAGGGTGATGGTGGAGGCCACGCGCGTGAGTTTGAAATCGGCGGCCTTCACGTCGCGGGGGCCGAGTTCCAGGGTGACCTCCATGGGGCTGTGGCCCGGGCGGAGGTAGCTCAGCTTGTGGACGCCGAAGGGCAGGAACTTGCGCGGCAGTGGCGCCCCAGGCCGGCCGTCGACCACGAGGCGACCGCCTTCGGGGCTGTAGGAGAGCTTCACCTGGGCGTACTTCTCGGCCTTGAGGCGGTCGAAGAGTCCTGCGAGGCGCTGGGAGGTGAGGGCGCGGTCCACGTCGAAATCCGGGTTCAGGTCCATGAGCGCCTGCAGCCGCACCTGGGCCCGGGGCCGGGTCTGGGGGCTGCGGTCATCGAGCACCGCCAGCCAATTGTAGCTTTCGCAGAGCACCTGCGCCCAGTCGGGCTCCAGGCCCGCGCCCTTGGGTGCCAGGACGGCCACCACGCTGTCGAAGCGGGCGGTGGCGGCCTCGCGGTCGCCCTGGGTGGCCCAGAGGGCCTTGGCCTGCAGGAAGGTTTCCTTGAGGGCTGCGTCCTGGCCCCAGAGGGCGGCGCAAAGGAGGGGAATGGAAAGCAGGTGTCGGAGTCGCATGTCAGTTCAGCCGGATGAGCAGGTCGTTTCGGCGGTCGCAGAGGATCACGCCGCCGGAGCGGTCCAGGGCGAGCGAGGTGATGCGGCCGCTGATGCCCAGGGCCTTGAAGGTGGCGTGGCGCAGCACCGCCCCGTCGGGCCCGAAGACCACCACGCCCTCGCCGAAATCGCCGCCGTCCACCAGGGCGGCCACCTGGCCGGCGCCGTCGGTGGCCAGGGCGGTCACGGAACGGAAGGCGGCGGGCAGGTCCTTGCCGTAGGGCACGACCACCCTCGGCTGGCCCTCGCCATCCAGGTAGAGCAGCTTCCGGTCGGCGTCCGCCGCGATGACGAACCCGCTGCCCCCGAGGGAGGCCAGGGCGTTGGCCGTGGGGGAGGCCACCGTGCGCGGGGCGCCCTCGCCACTGAACACGGTGAGGGCAGGCGTCTTCGCGTCGGCCACCCAGAGTCCGCCCCAGCGGTCGAGCGCCGCGCCGGAAATGGCGGTCAAGGAGCCGAGGGGCTGGGGCGCCGCGGCGTCCTCCCGGAGAAGGCCGTTCTTGGACAGCAGCCAGACCGTGCCGCCGGGGCCGGCGATGAAGGCGCGGGTGCCCGGTGCCGGGGGTCCTTGGGGGACCAGCTCGTTCTGGTGGAGCTTGAAGGCGCGGTCGAGGTCGTTCTGGAAGAGGAGCAGGTCACCATCCGGCGCCGTGGCCAGCAGGATGGGGGTCTTCAGCCACTTGGTGCGGCCCGCTGGCCAGGGCCCTTCGTTGCGCAGGGGGGCCTTCTGCAGGCGGTGCTTCACCTTCACGGCGAGGCGCCAGGCGGCTTCCTGAGCTTCCGGGCTCCTGGGCGCCTCGGCGGTGAGACGTTGCAGCATCCGAAGGCAGCCGGGCAGGTCGCCCAGGCGGTCCAGCACTTCCGCGGTCTCCAGCATGGCGCGAGGTGCCACGTCGGATCCGGCGTGGAGCCGGAAGGCCTCGGTGTAGAACTGGAGGGCGCGGCCCCATTGCTCCTGATCGCGCCAGGCCTGGCCCAGCCGGAACCGGGCCTCGGCGCAGGCCGGGGCTTTCGGAAAGAGGTCGAGAATGCGGTTGAACTCGCCCATGGCATCCCGCAATTCACCGGGGCGGCGGGCCCGGGCGGCCAGGAGGGATCCCCGGAGGAGCAGTCCCTCGGCGGCCTCGGGCGTGGTGATGTACTCGGCCCTGAGGCGGTCCAGGAAGGGCATCGCCGCCTCGGGTTTTCGCTCCACGTCCACCTGATGGTGGGCGAGCCGCAGCAGGGCCTGGGGTGCGAACTCGCTGCGGGGGCTGGTCTGGAGCAGTTGAGCCCAGGTTTCCAGGGCTTCCTTGTAGGATTTGGCGCCGTAGGCCCGTTCACCGCTCCGGTAGAGCCGCTCGGCCAGATCGCCATCCTGGGCCTGGATCGGCAGGGCGAGCGCCGGCAGGACCAGGAACAGGGCGGCCGGGGGACGGAGCCAGGGGGATGGAGCGAACATGGAGGCCTCGGGTCAGACTTGAAAGCATAGCCGCCGGAATCCGCGATCAGGGTTCCAGCGCCTTGAGCAGCGCCTCGGGGGCGAAGGGCTTGTAGAGCACGCCCATGAGCCAGGGCTCGCCGGGGCTGGTGTCCCGCGCTGCGGTGGAGAGGAGTACCTGGCGGCAGCGGCGGGTTTCGAACTGCATCTTCAGCCAGGGGCGGAGGTCGCCCATGGGGTCGGCCTGTTCCGAGATCAAGAGATCCACCGGGCGTTCGGTCAGCAGGGGTGCGGCTTCAGTCCGGCTGCCGGCCTCGCGCACCTCCCAGCGGTCGCCGAGGGCGGTCATCAGGCGCTTCCGGAAGAAGGCGCTGGGCTCCAGCAGCAGGATGCTGCGGATGACGGCCCGGCGCGAGATGTCGGCCTCTTCCAATCCAAGGGCCAGGAGCCCTTCTCTGGCGGCGCTGCGCAGGCCGAGGCCGGAGGCCTTGTGGAAGATCTCCTTGAGGGGATCGACCAGGACCGCCTGCCGGGTGAGGCCGCCCACCTCGCAGAGCCGGGCCAGCTCGCGCCAATCCTGCTCCTTGCGGTCGAGCTCCCGGAGCACGAAGGCGGCGAGCTCCTGCGCCAGCTCAGGCCGCATGATGAACTCCGGATCCTGGAGCGCCTCGCGCAGCGCCAGGAGGGCCGGTGCGCGGCCCGGGCCGTGGGGCGGCACGCCCTGGACCATCGCGCGGACCTTCTCCTCGCGGCTGGCGATGTGGGCGAGGCTGGCACTGCGACGTCCCAGCTCTTTGACCACTGCGGCGATGCGGTCATTGGTCTCCCGGTCCCAGTCGCCCTTCGTGCGGAGGTCGAACAGGAAATCAGAGAACACATCCTTCAGCCGCGTGTAGAGCTCCTGGTCGAAGCAGTAGAGGTTCTGGGTGGCGAGGATGGCGCGGAGCCGCTGGCCTTCGCCTTCGCGGTCGTCGCAGCAGCGGGTGATGAGGTGTTCCAGGGGGGCCAGGGCCTCCTGGGGAAGGGGGCGCTCGAAGCCTGGGAACGCCGCCAGCACGCCTTCGAGGGCCACGATGAGCACCTGGGAGAGCTTGAGGTTGGCCGCCTTCGACAGCAGGCCGAGGCCCGCCTCGGGGGTGGCGAGCCCCGCCAGGGCTGTTACGAGGGTCTCCTGGAGCCGGGCGGGTTTCCCGTCATGCAGAAGGTCGAGCAGTACCGGGGCAGAGGAGGGGCTCCGAATGGCGCCTACGGCCTCCACGGCCTCCAGGATGAGATCATCCCGCACGTCGGTTTTGAGGTAGGCGAGCAGCGGTTCGGCCGCGGCCTTCGTGGCGTTTTCCGTGAAGATCCGCAGCGCGATGCGAATCTGTTCCGGTTGGCCGGATTCGAAGAGGGCCATGACCGCCGGGAAGCTGGAGGGCAGTTTGCCGAAGTGGTGCATGGCCCGCTGGCCCACTTCGACGATGGAATCCTGCATGGCCCGCAGGAAGAAGGGCACCAGCTCGTCCTCCTCCCGCGCGCCGAGGACATCCAGGCAGGCGGTTCGGCGCTTGGCATCCTTGACCTTGAGCACCTTGCCGAGGCCGGCCTCATCTGCGGCGGGCACGAGCCGACAGAACGCGTGATCCAGGCTCTCGCTGAGGGGATAGCGCTCGAAAGCGTCCTGGAGCAGGGGGGTCACCCGGTCGGCCGGATATTGGCCCCCGGTCACGAGGCGGACCAGGCTGTCACAGATCTGGGTCAGGGTGACGCCCAGCGCCGCGCGCTGACGGGTGACCGTGTCCTGCGCCTCGGTGACCATGGCGGCGAACCGCGCCACCTTCCCCTCCACGAGGACCGTGAGGGCTTCCACCAGAAACGTCTCGTAGGGGCCCTTGGCTCGGCTTCGAAGTGCGTCCAGATGGGGGATGGGGTGGCCCGCCTCGCCTGCGGCGAGGGCCTGCTGGAGGGCCTGCACGGCTTCCCCGTTCGCGGACCCCATGCGCGTGGCGAGGGCCTCGGCCAGCTCGGTCCGGGCCGCAGTGCGCGCCCCGGTGTGTACCCGGTGGCTCAGGTCGTCGAGCAGTTCCAGGTCTTCCAGGGTTCGGAGGGTTTCCGAGAACCACTCGAGGATCGGCGGGCCGGACAGGGCGTCGGGCAACTCAGACAGGGCCCGCAGCAGCATCCGGAAGGCCAGGGGGTCGGCTCCGGGCAGCACCTCCAGGAGGGCAGGAAGGTCCTCGGGTCGGGCGAGGGCGGCGAGCCCTCGGGCGCCCTGGTGGGCCAGGCGCGCGTTGCCTTCGCCTTCGAGGAGGCGGCCCAGGTAGAAGCTGAGGGGCTGGGTCTCCTGGGCGCCGAGTTCGCGGCGCAGGATGAGCTGGCGGTCCGGGTCGGTCCGCTGGTCGGCGAGCTTCAGGAGGGCCTCGCGGGATGAGCGGATCTCCAGCCGGCCAAGGGCCGCGCAGCCGTCGTCGAAAACCCCCAGGTCCTGCTCGTGCTGGAGCGCCTGGAACAGCCAGGGCACCCACTCCGGCCAGTCGAATTTGGCGGTGAGCCCCATGATGAGGCGTTTGAGCCCGGGGGGGGTCGTGGCCCGGTTCAGGCGGCTACCGAGCTCAGGGAGGGCCTGCTGGCGCAGCTGGCCCAGCAGTTGGTGCAGCCTGACCTGGGCGGGGGCGTCGCCTTCCAGGTGGTTCCCCAGACAGGCGCGAAGCTCGTCCAGGGGGGTCATGGGGATGTGTCTGAGAAGCGAGGCCATCCAGTTCCCATCGGCCGGAGGGCCCGGCAGGTCAAGATCCACCATTCGGCTTGGGAAGTGCTAGCGTTTTCACATGCGTGCTCTGCTGCCCCCCTGCCTGGTTCCGTTGTGTCTGGCCGTGGCCCTTCAGGCCCAGCCACCGGCCTTTCTCGAGCAGCTGCCGCCCGCTGCCCGGGCCGAAGCCCAGGACATCATCGATCGGGCGGACTTCATCTTCGACACCCGGACGCAGCCCAAGCACGTTCGGCTCTCGACCATGGAGAAGCTGTTCGACCACCCCCGGCTCAGCTCGGCCATGTGGCGCCACTGCCAGTTCGTGCCGGGCTTCTACGCCTTCATCCACCCGGATGGCGCCTGGAGCATCGACGACACCCGGGGCCTGAAGGGAACCTTGCGCCTGGTCTACCAGCGCCCCGGCCACCGCGTGTACCTGGTGGAAGGGGTCGCCGAGAAAGGCCGCCTCCCGGTGCCCTTTTCGGTCAAGGCGAAGATGCTGACCTCGTACCGCTACTGGGAGGGGAAGGCCGGCTTCGAGACCTACCTCCAGACCTGGACGGCCCTGGATTCCGCCCTCCTCGGGGCGGTGGCCCGGCCCTTCAAGGGCTACATCAAGCACCGGCAGGATGAATTCATCGCCTACATCAACGGGAACGTGGCCACTTTCGGCGAGTTCGCCGAGCTCAGCCCCCGGGATTTCCAGGGACCCATCCGCCGCGACGGGGATCCGGTGGCGCTCCGCGAGTTCGAAGCCCTGTTCCTGAGGAGATGATGCGCCTGCCCTTGGCAGGATCTTTCCGGGCCCTCCTGCGGCCGGCCTCGGCCTTCCGGGAAGCGCCGCCCACCCTCGGCCGGGCCGTGCGGGACATGGCCTTGATCTGGGTTCCCCTGGCCCTGGTGAACGCCGGCTGGACCGCCTGGCGCGCCCTCCAGGCCTACGGCCGGCTGCGGGCGGGCGAGCCCCCATCCTGGCTGGCGGGCTGGCTTGGGGCCGACCCCGGGGACCTGGTGGTGGCCTGGCGCAGCCTGCCGCCCGCCCCCAGCTTCGGCAGGCTGGCCCCCTGGCTTCTCGGGCTGGTGCCTCTCGGGGTGCTGGGCACCTGGCTCCACCACGCGGTCTGGGATCACACGGGCCTCTGGCTGCTGGGCGGATTGAAGCAGCGACGGGGGTTCCGCATGAGCCTGCTGGCGGAAGCCGAGGCTCTGCGCATCGCGGCAGTGGGTACCCTGCTGGGCCTGCTCGGGCTCCTGCCCTACCTCGGCGTGGTGCTGGCCCTGCCGCTCCTCCTGCTGGACGCCTACCTGTGGCTGTTCCGGGGCTTCGCGCTCGCCGCGCGCCATGGGTGCGAGTCCTGGCGTGGCCTCGCGGCCACCGTCGTCCACGCCGCGCTGCTGGGCCTCTGCGCCCTGGGGCTGCTGGCCTGGATGGGGTTCATGCTCAGGATGGCCGCGTGAGGCGGGTCCCCTGGGTCGCGCTGGGTCTTCTCCTGGCAGGGGTCGGCATCCGGATGGCTGCCTGGCTGCGGCCGGTTTCGGAGTGGCTGCCCGGGTGCGGGTTCAAGCGTCTGACGGGCTTCGCCTGCGCCACCTGCGGGATGACCCGCTGTGTGTTGGCCCTGGGGGCGGGGGACTGGCGGGGGGCCTTCCACTGGCATCCGGTCGCCGCCCTCTTCGCGATGGCGATGCCGGCGCTGGCCCTCTGGGACCTCCGCCGCGCCTGGCGGAACGAGGCCTACCCGGGCCTGCCGGATTCCCGGGCGGCCCGGCTGTCCGTCTGGGCGCTGCTGGTCATTACCTGGGTGGTGCAGGCGGCCCGGGGGATCTAGGCCGGGCGGCGGCCCCTGGCTCCCGTTTTGACAAAAGCCCTAGTCCGGTCATGCTTTGGACACGATTCACCGGAGTCCCCCCATGTTCCAGCAAATCCTGGATCAGCTCATCGAACGAGTGCCCGAAGCTCTGGCCGCGACCTTCAACGACCAGGACGGCGATCCGGTGTGCTCGCGCACGATCCAGGTGTCCAATGAGGGCCTGCAGATGCTGGGGGCCTACCAGCACGTGGTGAAGCGCCACCTCCAGCAGGCGGTGGAGGAATTCGACCGGGGCGAGGTGAAGCAAGTGGCCTTCGCGACCGATCACCACTGGATCCTCATGGTGGGCGCCAAGGAAAACTGCACGCTGGTGCTGGTGATGCAGCGGGAGGGCCTGCTGGGCCGCGCCCGCTTCCACATGGAGCAGGCCGTCGAGGCGCTGAACCACGAACTTTGATGCTGTCCCGGGGGGCCGCCTGCTCGCTGCGCTCGCGCTGTCTCCCCGGGCCCCCGCCAGTTGGGTGGGATGAACCCGCCCGATTGGCCTAGGAGTCATGATGGAACGTTTCATTGGTCTGGCCGGAATCGTGGCCTTTGTGGCCCTTGCGTACCTGCTTTCGCACAAGCGCAGCGCCATCCACTGGAAGACCATCGCCTGGGGCCTCGGGCTCCAGTGGATCTTCGCCCTCATCGTGCTGAAGGGAACCCTGATCTCGGGACTCCTCTCCTTCCTGCCTTTCCCGAAGGGCACGGGCTGGGTGGTGCTGCTCCTCATGTTCACGCCCATGCTGCTGCGGCGCTTCGCCTCCTATGAAAACAAGTCCCTCAACTGGGGACTGTTCGGCGTCATCGTCCTGGGCCTGCTGCGGGGCAACCTGGTGGGATCGTCCTTCGACAAGATGCGCGTGGTGGTCGAGCACCTCATGGCCTACGCCCACGAGGGTGCCAGCTTCGTGTTCGGGTCCCTTTCGGATGGCCCGGGCAGCAAGGTGGGCATGGTGTTCGCCTTCGCGGTGCTGCCCACCATCATCTTCGTGGCCTCCATCTTCGCGGTGCTCTACTACCTGGGCGTGATGCAATGGGTGGTCACCGCGGCCGCCCGGGCCATGGGCCGGTTCCTGAAGGTATCGGGCGCCGAGAGCGTGAGTGTGGCCGCCAGCATCCTCATGGGGCAGACCGAAGCGCCCCTCACCATCCGGCCCTTCCTGGCCAAGATGACCCGCAGCGAGCTCATGGTGATCATGACGGCTGGCATGGCCCATGTGTCCGGCAGCATCATGGTGGCCTACGTGCAGGTGGCCCATGTGGACATCGTGCACCTGCTCACCGCCGTGATCATGACGGCGCCGGGCGCGGTGATGATGGCCAAGATGCTGGAACCCGAGACGGAAACGCCCGAGACCAGCGCCGACGTAAAGGTGGAGATCCCCAACCACGACGCGAACGTGCTGGATGCGGCGGCCCGGGGTGCCTTCGAGGGCGGCCAGCTGGCCTTCAACGTGGCCGTCATGCTCATCGCGTTCATCGCGCTCATCTACCTGCTCAACGGCCTCATGAAGGCGATCCACCCGGGCTTCAGCCTGGAGCTGGTGCTGGGCTGGGTGTTCAAGGTCCCCGCCTTCCTCATGGGCGTGCCCTGGACCGAAGCCGGCCAGGTGGGCGGCCTCCTGGGCAAGCGCATGGTGGTCAACGAGTTCGTGGCCTTCCTCGATCTCGGCGCCATGACGAACCTCTCCGCCAAGGCCAAGCTGATCTCCACTTTCGCCCTCTGCGGCTTCGCCAACTTCAGCAGCATCGCCATCCAGGTGGGCGGCATCGGCGCCCTGGTGCCCGAGCGGCGGGGCGACCTGGCCCGCCTGGGCGTCCGGGCCATGCTGGCGGGCACCCTGGCGAACTTCCTCAGCGCCTGCATCGCCGGCATCCTCACCTAGCAGGAAAAAAGACGCAAAGAATTCTGGGCTCCAGCCAGGAGGGAGATCTGCCGATAAAGGACCATCGAGGGGGTGGTCCATGGCGAAATTCAATCCTGCCGCTGTCGTGCTGGCTTTGGCCGCGTCGACCATGATGGCTGGGGACTATGACGCGCTGCTCGGCGCAATGAAAAAGGCTTGGCCGCAGGTGGGCACCATCGCCGTGGTCTGCGATTCCAACGGCAGCAAGGCCTCGCTCGCGGCCCTGACCGGCGCGGCTGGCGGGATGAAGGTGATCGTGGTGGATGTGAAGGGCCCGCAGGACATGGGCAAGGCCATCGGCACCCTCACGGGGCGCAAGCCGGATGCCGTGGTGCTCCTGGCGGGCGACCACGTGGCTGGGGATGGCTCCTCCGCCGCGAGCTTCCTGATCCAGCGCATGGCCGCCCTGAAGGTGCCCACCGCCGCCACGACGGAAGCGGGCGTCAAGCAGGGGGCGGCCCTGGGCATCGGGTCCGGGACGGGCGGCAAGCTGTTGTCGAATGCCAAGGTCGCCGCGGTGGCGGGCGTGGCGGTGCCGGCAGGCGCCGCGGCCCTGTAACTGCGAGCGGATCCCGTCAACAGAGAGGCCCGGGACATTCCCGGGCCTCTCTGTTGTCAGGCACGTTGGCGTGAGTTCAGGGCGTCAGTGGACGACCTCGGAATCCTCTCGATCCTCTGGCCGCTCCTCGCCGCCCCGGTCATGGGGGGGCTCGATGCCCCGCCAGCCGGCCTTCCACGCGAGGTTCATCAGGAGGGTCATGGCGATGTAGGCGGCGAAGAAGCCCACGAAGAAGCGCTGCTGAAACAGGATCAGCAGGGCGAAGACCAGCACGATGGCCAGGCTGGTGATCATGGCGATGCGGGGGCTGGTGGTCCGCTTCTTGAAACTGGGGAAGCGGATGGTCGAGACCATCAGCAGGCCCACCAGGAAGAGCTCCGCGGCGAACCAGTAGGCGTGGCTCACGATGGATGGCGGTGTCGGGTGCCAGATGATCACGGCGGCCACGCAGGCGGCCCCGGCAGGGATGGGCAGGCCCACGAAGTAGCGGGAGTCCACGGCGCCCACCTGGATGTTGAACCGGGCCAGGCGCAGGGCGCCGCAGGCCGTGAAGACGAAGCAGGCAGCCCAGCCCGCGGCCCGCAGGTGGGAATCGTGGATGCCCAGCTGGAAGAAGCCGTAGCGGTAGGCCAGGATGGCCGGGGCCATGCCGAAGCTCACCACGTCGGCCAGGCTGTCCAACTGAACGCCGAACTCCGTGGCGGTGTTGGTGGCCCGGGCCACGCGTCCGTCCAGGCCGTCGAAGATGCCCGCCAGCACCAGCAGGCCCGCGGCCCAGAGGAAATAGCGTTCGGGCGTGGCGCCGGCGGCGTTGATCGACATCACCACGCTGGAGAAACCGCAGAAGATCGACGCCATGGTGATGCTGGAAGGCAGCACGAACATGGACCGTCGCATGGCGCGCTGACGTCGGGCGCGGCGTTCTTCGGGGCTCAGGCGGGGTCGCATGGCCCCAGTTTCTCACATCCCGCCCCGTGGGGGGCCGGCCCGTGGGGGAAGGGTATCCTGGCACCTCTGGAGGTCCCTTGAGGCAGGTGGTGGTGATCGGCGGCGGACATGCAGGCATTGAGGCGGCGCACGTGGCTGCCCGCATGGGCATGGCCACCACGCTCCTCACCATGAACCTCGACCAGATCGGCCAGATGAGCTGCAACCCGAGCATCGGCGGCGTGGGCAAGGGCCACATGGTGCGGGAGCTGGACGCCCTCGGTGGCGCCATGGGCCGCCTCATCGACGCCACCGGCATCCACTTCCGCATCCTGAACGAAAGCCGCGGCGTGGCGGTGCGGGGACCCCGGGCCCAGGCCGACAAGGTGAAGTACCGCATCGCCGCCCGGAACCTGCTGGAGCACACGCCGAACCTGCACCTGCGCCAGGGCACCGCGGCCGGGCTGCTGTGGCGGGAAGGGACCCGCGGCCTCCGCGGCGTGGAGCTGCTGGATGGTTCCGTGATCCCCTGCGAGGCCGTGGTGGTCACCAGCGGCACCTTCCTGAACGGCCGCATCCTCATCGGCGACAAGCGCCTGGAGGCGGGCCGCGCCGGTGAGCCCGCCAGCACCCATTTGGCGGAACAGCTGCGTTCCTTGGGGCTGCGCCACCGCCGCCTGAAAACCGGCACCAGTCCACGCCTGGCCAGGGCCTCCATTGATTTCGACCGACTGACCGTGCAGCCCGGCGACGCTCCGCCCAGGCCCTTCAGCTTCTTCAGTCCCGGCATCCCCCAGCCCCAGGTGCCCTGTCACATCGTGCACACCACGGCGGAAACCGAAGCCATCGTGCGCGAGAACCTGCCCAAGTCGAGCCTCTACGGCGGCCACATCGAGGGCGTCGGGCCCCGCTACTGCCCCTCCATCGAGGACAAGTTCGTGAAGTTCCCCGACAAGGGCCGGCACCAGATCTTCGTGGAGCCCGAAAGCCTCGAGACCGAGGAGATCTACCTCGCGGGGCTGTCCACCTCCATGCCCCCCGATGTGCAGGTGCGCATGGTCCGCAGCCTGCCGGGCTTCGAGGCCGCCGAGATCCTGCGGCCCGGCTACGCCATCGAGTACGACAGCTTCGATCCCCTGCAGCTGCGGCGGGACCTCTCCGTGGATGGCCTGGAAGGCGTCTGGTTCGCGGGCCAGATCAATGGCACCACGGGCTACGAGGAGGCCGCGGGCCTGGGCCTGCTGGCCGGGATCAACGCCGTGCGCGGGCTGCGGGAGTTGGAACCCATCGTGCTGGGCCGGGACCAGGCCTACCTGGGCGTGATGGTGGATGACCTCGTCACCAAGGGCACCGATGAGCCCTACCGCATGCTCACGGCCCGGGCGGAGCACCGCCTGGGACTGGCCTGCGACCTGGCTGATGGCCGCCTGCTGGCCGTGGCCCGGGAGGTGGCCGCCCTCACCCCGGACGAACTGCTCCGGGTCGAGGCCAGGGTGGTCCGGCGGGAACGCTTGAAGGCACAGTGCGACGCAGCCTGGGTGACCCAAACCAGCCCCTTCGGTCCCATCGCCGCCGAAGCCGGCGTGCGCCTGGAGGCGGGGATGAGCCTCGCCGACCTGTTCCGGCGGCAGCACATCGGGGCGGCCGAGGCCGATGCCTGCCTCGCGCTGTTGGAGGGGGCCGGCCCGGATCCCTCCGGCTGGAACCCCACCCTGGAACGGGACCTGCTGCTCTTCGACCTGCGCTACGCCCCCTACCGGGACCGGGAGGCCCGGCTCCTGGAGGGCCATCGGGCCTGGGACCATGTCCGCATCCCCTCGGACCTTCGGGTGGAGCACCTTCAGGGAATTTCCAAGGAAGTGATGGAAAAGCTCGTCTTGCATCGTCCGGAAACCCTCGGGCAGGCCAGCCGGATCCCCGGCATCACCCCGGCGGCGGTCACCCTCCTCCACCTGCTCCTTCATCGCTCCCGGAGCATATAGTTCGGTTGTGATTTTTTACCCTTGAGCCTCCATGTAACTGGAACCTTAACCTGGGGCAGTCCGTTGACCAGGAGGTTCCCATGCTGATCGCGCCTGAAGCCCCAGTGACCGCCCCGGCGTCGCCGGCACGACTGCTCAAGATCGGCCAGCTGGCGGCCCGGTCGGGCATCACGGCCCGGAACCTGCGCTTCTACGCCGATGCGGGGGTCTTCGGCGACCTGCCCCGGTCGGTGAAGGGCTACCGCCTGTTCCCCCCTGAAGCGATCCACTGGGTGCGGATCCTGCGGGCCGCCCAGGCAGCCGGCTTCAGCCTCGACGAGGTGCAGGAACTGCTTCGGGCCCTGCGCCAGGACAGCGCCCCCTGCGCCCATGTGCGGGAGGCCCTGGGTGACAAGCTTTCAGCCCTGGAGACGAAGCTCACGGAAATCCAGCTGCTGGTGGATATCCTGCGAATCACCCTCGGCACGCCGGACGGACAGAGCAGTGAGCTGGGGTGCAACCTGATGGAAACCCTGCTGGCGGAGTCGGTGCGGTTGCCGGCCCTGGCGGAACACCGGGCCTGAGGCCCACTCGGAGGCAGTGATGGAAACGAGGATTTTTCGCGTTCAGGGCATGACCTGCGGCGGTTGCGCGAAGCATGTGGAGAAGGCGCTCAGGGCGATGCCCGACGTGGAGGCGGCGACGGTCGACCTGGCCAAGGGCACCGTGGCGGTCCAGGGGGCGGCCTCCATGGAGGCGATGGCGACGAGCCTGTCCTCCGCCGGCTATGAGCTGGTCGGTCCCGCCTGAGCTCGGTTGAAGGGGGATCCGTGAGCCACCAGACCTATGCCGTGACCGGCATGACGTGCGCCTCCTGCGTGCGGCACGTGGAGAAAGCCCTGGCGGCCACCCCCGGGGTCGTCTCGGCCGCCGTGAACCTGGCCACCGCCCAGGCGACGGTGGAGGGCACCGCCACCTTCGAGGATCTGGCCCGGGAAGTGGCCGAGGCGGGCTACGGCCTGGCCCAGATCCAAGCGGAAGGCGCGGCTGGCCTCGACGAGAACCTCGCGCCGGCCCGGCGCCGCATGATCTTCGCGCTGGTGCTTACGGCGCCCATGCTCCTGGCGATGGTGCCTGGGCTTGGCTGGCACCTGCCGGGCTGGGTCCAGGCCCTCCTCGCCAGCCCGGTGGTGTTCGGGGCAGGACTGGGCTTCTTCCTCCGGGCAGGCCGCCAGGCGCGCCATGGCCAGGCTTCCATGGACACCCTCATCGCCCTGGGTTCGGGCATCGCGTGGGCCTTCGCCGTGGGCGAGTGGTGGGCCGGCGCGCACCACCTCAGTTTCGAGACCGCCGCGGCCCTGGTGGCCTTCCTGCTGACCGGCAAGTACCTGGAGGCCCGGGCCAAGTCGCGCGCGACGGATGCCCTCAAAGCTCTGCTGTCCCTGGCGCCGCCCACGGCCCTGCGCCTCGAAGCCGACGGCTCGGTGCTGGAGGTTCCCGTCTCCGCCCTCCACCCTGGTGACCTTGTGCGGGTGCTGCCGGGCCAGGCGGTGCCGGCGGACGGCCGCGTGACCGCGGGCCAGGCGGAGGTCGACGAATCCATGCTGACCGGCGAGCCGCTTCCGGTGCCGAAAGGGCTCGGGGACGCCCTGGTGGCCGGCACGGTGGTTCATGGTTCCGCCCTGAGCCTGGAGATTCAGGCGGTGGGCGCCGACACCCAGCTGGCCCGCATGGCGGCCCTGGTGGCCCAGGCCCAGGGTTCCAAAGCTCCGGCTCAAGATCTGGCCGACCGCATCAGCGCCGTCTTCGTCCCAGTCATCCTGGGCCTGGCGCTGCTGACCTTCCTGGGCTGGTGGGGGCTGGGAGGTGGATTCGCCCAGGCCTGGCGGCCTGCGGTGACCCTCCTGGTGATCGCCTGCCCCTGCGCGCTGGGCCTGGCCACCCCGGTGGCCGTGATGGTGGGACTCGGGGCTGCCGCCCGCAAGGGCGTGCTGGTACGCGATGCGGCCGCCCTGGAGGCCCTGGGCCAGGCCACGGACCTGGTCTTCGACAAAACGGGCACCCTGACCGAAGGGCGGCCGGAACTGCGCCAGATCCTGCCCCTGAACGGCCAGGACGAGGCCGCGATGCTGCAGGTGGCCGCGAGCCTGGAGCGGGATTCGGAACATCCCATCGCCCGCGGCATCCGGGTCGCGCATCGCGGCGAACCCTCGCCTGTGGCGGGATTCCGGGCGCATCCAGGTGGCGGCATCAGCGGGCAGGTGGAGGGCCGCGCGTGGCGCCTCGGCAGCGCAGCCTTCCTCGGGCTCCCGTTTCCGGCGGTGGATGAGGATGTCATCGCCGTGGGCCTTGCCGATGACGCCGGGCTGCAGGCCGTGTTCATCCTGGGCGACCGTCTGCGCGAGGAGGCGCCAGACGTGGTGGCGGCGCTTCGACAGCAGGGCCTGCGGCTCCACCTCCTCACCGGCGACCGCCTGGCCCCGGCCCGCCGCATGGCCTCCGCCGCAGGGATCACTGAGGTCATCGCCGAGGTGCGGCCGGAAGGCAAGCTCGAGCAGATCAAGGCGCTGCAGGGGGGCGGCGCGGTCGTTGGCTTCGTGGGCGATGGCGTGAACGATGCGCCGGCGCTGGCCCAGGCGGACTGCGGCATCGCCATGGGTTCCGGCGCGGCCGAGCAAGGCACGGGCGCGGCCATGGCAGCAGCGCCGCTGGTGCTGCTGCGACCGGGCCTCGCGCCCATCCTCGCCGCGCGGCGCATGGCGCTGCGAACGCACCACGTCATCCGGCAAAACCTGGGCTGGGCCTTTGGCTACAACCTGATCCTGGTGCCCCTGGCGGCCTTCGGTCAGCTGGAGCGGTTCGGCGGCCCCATGCTCGCCGGCGTGGCCATGGGGCTGAGCTCGCTGACGGTGGTGCTCAACGCGCTGCGGCTTCGGCGCTAGAGCCCCCGCACCAGCTCCTTGAGGTAGGCGGTGAAGTCCGCGCGCAGGTCGTCGCGCTTCAGGGCGAACTCCACGTTGGCCTTCAGGTAGTCGAGCTTGTTGCCGGTGTCGTAAGCGCGTCCGTGAGCTGGTACTCGCCGCCCACACCAGGCTCCAGGGCTGCGAGGTGCTCGAAAACACGGGGCTCCAGCACGTAGCGGCCAACCACGGCCCAGCGGCTGGGCGCGTCGGCGGGCTGAGGCTTTTCGACAATGGTTGTCACGTCCCATGGATCGCTGCCCGCCTTCGGCGCACTGACGATGCCGTACCGCGAGACGTGTTCGAGGGGCACCTCCTGCACGCCCACCACGGACTTCCCGGTGGCGTGGTAGGCCGCGATCAGCGCTTCCAGCGCGGATTCGCGCTCGTCGAAGACGTCGTCACCCAGCAGCAGCGCGAAGGGCTCGTCGCCCACCGTGTGCCGGGCGCACAGCACCGCATGGCCAAGTCCCAGGGGTTCGCCCTGGCGCACGTAGGCGAACTGGGCGAGGTGGCTGATGCCTTGCACCAGTTCGAGATCCTCCTGCTTGCCGCGGCGACGGAGCGTGTCCTCCAGTTCGAAGGCCACATCAAAGTGGTTCTCGATGGCAGCTTTCCCGCGTCCGGTCACGAGCACCAGGTTCTCCACGCCGGCCCGGATGGCCTCTTCCACCACGTATTGGATGACGGGCGTATCCACCAGGGGCAGCATCTCCTTGGGTTGCGCCTTGGTGGCCGGCAGGAAGCGGGTGCCGAGGCCCGCGACGGGAATGACGGCTTTTCGCAGCATCTTCATGGCCTCTCCCTCGGCCCATGATGGCCCAAGCCCGGGCCCTGGAAGAAGCTTTGGGGCCCTCTGTGTAAATTTTCACTTGCATCAGTGGCCGCTGGTGTTAGTCTGAATGTCCTGCGCAGTTGAGGCTGCGAGGTGCCAGGGGGAGCCGAGAGGCAACTTCGGACCATGCGGAGAGCATGGGGGCGTCTTTGA
>JAFJUR010000166.1 GCA_017859995.1 Holophagaceae bacterium
GTGAGGCCGTACTTCTCCGCCGTGGCGTAGATGTCATCCACGTCCATGCGGGAGGCCAGCTCGTAGAAATAGACGTCGCAACTCTGCGCGATGGCCTGGACCATGGACAGGCTGCCGTGGCCCGTGGGCTTGTCGCAGCGGAAGTCGCGGCCGTAGTAGTTCTTCTTCCCCGCGCAGTAGATGGGTGTGCTGGGGGAGATGATGCCCTTCTCCAGGGCGGCGAGCGCCACCAGCAGCTTGAAGGTGGAGCCCGGCGCATAGATGCCCTGGGTCGCCCGGTTCACCATGGGCCGCGTCACGTTGTTGGCCAGATACCGGTTCACCATATCCTGGCTCAGGCGGTTGAGGAACAGGTTGGGGTCGTACGAAGGGCTCGAGTACATCGCCAGCACGCCGCCGTCGCGGAGATCGAGCACCACCGCGGCGCCGGCTTCTTCCCCGAAGGCATCCTGCGCGACCTTCTGGAGTCCCGCGTCGAGGGTGAGGTAGAGGCTGCGCCCGGCCACGGCGTCCACCTGCCCGAAGTTCGCGACCTCAGTGCCGAGCTGGTCGACCAGGATGCGCTTCTGGCCATCCACGCCCTTAAGCTTGTCGTTGCCGCTGGCCTCGAAGCCCTCCTTGCCGATGGTCTCGCCCAGGCGGAACAACCCGGGCTTCGCCTTCATCAGCTCCTCGTCCACTTCGCCCACGTACCCCAGCAGGTGGCCGGCCAGCTCATCGCCGAGGTAGACCCGTCGGGGCGCCACCTCCACGCTGAGGAAGGGGAACCGGGCACGAACCCGCTCGGCGAGGGCGATGCCGGCCTCGTCGAGGTTCTCCTTCAGCACCAGGGGACGGCCCTTGCCCGCCAGGCGGTAGATCTGCACCTTCCTGGCCAGCGCGGCCGGATCCAGGTTCAGCGCCTCGGCGAGGGAGGCCACCACCTCGGCCTTCGCGGGCAGGTCCTCCCGCTGGACCACGAGGTGCAGGGCGCGCCGGTTGTCCACCAGCCGGTGGCCGTTCCGGTCCAGCACGAGGCCGCGGGGCGCGGGCAGGGGCCGCACCTTCACCGCCTGCTGCATGGCGAGCTGCTTGAACTCGCCCTGGCGAACCAGCTGCAGCCAGGCGTAGACGAGCACCAGCAGAGCCACCAGGCTCCAGGCCATCACCTTGAAGACCCCAAGCCTGCGGTGGAGGATGGGACGCTGTCGGGGATCCATGGCTCAGCGCCGTCCCGGGGTGGGCCCGGCGTGCAGAAGCCGCCAGGACGCCCAGCCCCACAAGGGGACCGTCACCAGCGCCCAGAGCCAGCCGTAACCCCAAGGATGGGCGCCCACCGCCAGCCGCACAGCCCCGTGCACCAGCAGGGTGTGGAGAAGGGTCAGGGCCGCCAGGCGCGTGATCCATCCCTTCAGGCTTTCCAGTGGCCAGCGCGCGGCCATCCAGCCCGCCAGCAGCGTGAGGGTGAGATCCGCCCAGGCCGTGCCGCCCAGATGCGGGTAGAGGCGCAGGGTGCCCTCCAGCGTCCAGCCCGCCGCCAGAGCCCAGAGGGCGGGCACGATGGGCTCGCCGGCCCGGGGCGCCAGCGCCAGCACCAAGGTCGCGTGGAGGATGGGCTGGATGCGGGGGAATGGCGCGCTGAGGAAGATCAGTCCCAGCGCGGCGGCGCAGAGCAGGTTCTGGCGGGTGGCCGTGGGCAGCGGAAGCCTCATGGGGTCCCCCGTTTCCGCTGCGGCTTCTGCTCCGGCGCGAAGAAGGGCGGCTGCACTTCCAGCGGGGGCTGCGGCGGCAGCAGAAGCACCGTGCTGATCCGGTCGAGCGGCGCGGAGAGGTTGACCACCACGCGCAGTTCCAGGTCGCCCTGGGCCACTTCGGCCACGTAGCCCACCAGGAGGCCCCGGGGGAAGACCCGGTCCAGGCCGCTGGTCATGACGGCTTCGCCCACCTGCACCACTTCCTGGTTGCTGACGTAGCGGATGACCGCGCGTCCCGAGCCCAGGCCCTGCAGGACCCCCGTGGCCCGGCTGCGGATGAGCATCACGGCCACCGAGGCGTTGGGCGCGTCGGCGGGCAGCACCTTGGACTGGGTGGCGCTCACGGACCAGAGGCGGCCCACGATGCCCTCGGGCACCAGCACGCCCTGGTCGGGCACCAGGCCAAGGTCGTGGCCCCGGTCGAGGATCAGGCCGCCGAAGGTCGCGGGCCGGGTGCTGAACATGACACGGGCGGCCTTCAGCTCCAGGGGGATCTGCTGCTTGAGGCCCAGCAGCCGCACGGCGGCATCCGCCTCCGCCAGCCGGGGCCCCTCCTGGGCGGCCTGGGTCTTCAGCTGGGCCAGTTCAGAGGTCAGGCGGGCGTTCTCGGCCCGGATCTCGGCCATGTCCCGGGCGCTGAGATTCCGGTTGGCGCGCCAGCCCTGCCAGCGGGCGGCCAGGCTCTGGGACGGGCGGGAGACGACCTCGGCCAGGCGCGTCCAGTGCCGGCCAGGGTTCGGTCCCAGGAGCACCCAGATGCCCTGGCCCAGCCACAGCAGGGCGAGGACGAGGCGCTGCCACCTCGTGCGGCTCCATCCCCACCTGACTGCGCGGACGGCCATGCGCCCTCCAGGCTAGTCCAGGATCTGGATGCGACGGAGCAGCGGGATGTTTTCCAGCAGCAGGGCGGTGCCGCGCACCACGGCGGTCTGCGGATCCTCGGCCCGGAAGACCGGCAGGTGGGTTTCCTTGCGCAGCCGCTCGTCCAGGCCCTGGATGAGCGAACCACCCCCGGTGAGGCAGATGCCGCGGTCGATGAGATCCGCCGCCAGCTGGGGCGGGGTCTCGTTCAGAGCCTTGCGCACCAGGTCGATGATGGCGTTGATGGGCTCGGCCAGCGCCTCGCGGATCTCCGCGTCATTGAGCGTGAGGGTCTTGGGCAGGCCTTCGAACTGGTCCCGGCCGCTCACCTCCATGGTGCGCGTCAGCTCGGAGGGGAAGGCGGATCCCAGCGTCCACTTCACCTCTTCGGCGGAGGCCTCGGAGATGAGGACGTTGTATTTCTCGCGGATGTACTTGATCACCGCCTCATCCATCTCGTCGCCGGCGATGAGGATGGAATCGGAGAACACCTTGCCGTTGTAGCTGATGACGGCCACGTCTGTGGTGCCGCCACCGATGTCGACGATCATGCAGCCGCGCTTCTCGTTGATCGCGAGTCCGGCGCCGATGGCCGCCACCATGGTCTGGTCCACCAGGAACACCTCGCCGGCCTTGGCGTCGTAGCAGACCTGCTTCACCGCGCGGCGGGCCACCTGGTGGGCGCGAGGCGGGACGCTGACGACGATGCGCGTGCGGGCGATGCCCCGGTTCGGCCGGGCCTTGGCGATGAACTGCGCCAGCATCTTCTCTGCGGCGTCGACCTCGAAGATCATGCCGTCCTTCATGGGCCGGATGGTGCGCACGCCCTGGGGGGCCCGGCCCAACAGCTGCTTGGCCTCGTCGCCCACCGCCTCGACCTCATGGGTGAGGGTGTTCACGGCCACGATCGAAGGTTCGTAGATGACGATGCGGCCAGCCTGTTTGGTGTGGATCAGGGTCGAGGCCGTGCCGAGATCGATGGCCAGGTCCGAATTGAACAGGTTGGACCAGAACTGACTGGAAAAAATACTGGCCACTGGGGACTCCCGGAGAACCTCCTAGGGTGCCACGAACCGCCCGCCTTCACCATCCCGGGCGAACGCCTCAGGGGGCGGGGTCACTTCCCCGCCGCGACCAGCTCCTCCACCAGAAGGTCCCCGTCGAGGCGCTGGGACAGTTCCTTGTGGTAGCCCCGGACCCGCGAGTCGGAGGCGGGTCGCGAGTGGACAGCCCGGGGGGCTGTTCCGAGCGGGGCCCCCGCCCCGACGAGCATCACGCGCGTGTCCGGGGCGGGGTCACTTCCCCGCCGCGACCAGCTCCTCCACCAGCAGGTCCCCGTCGAGGCGCTGGGACAGTTCCTTGTGGTAGCCCCGGACCCAGCGCTTCCCATTCACCAGCACGAAGGGGATGGCCCGCTTGCCGGTCTCGGCCTCGAGCTTCTCGGCGGCCCCAGGCACCACTTCGATATCCACCTTCGTGTGGAGGACCTGGTTCTCCGCCAGCCAGGCCTCCAGGCGACGGCAATCCGGGCACCATGTGGCGCTGTAGACTGCCAATTCTAGGCCATCGAGGGCGTCAATTCGGCTCATGGGATCCTCCCGGACCTGTCATTCTGGATCCTTTGATGCTCTTCGGGGAGATTCCATGTCCAAGCTGACCCCTCATGCCGCCCTCCTCGTCGGGTCGGCCCTCGTCCTCTCCCTGGCCTGCAAGACCAGCAAGCCCGACACCAGCCGCGTCATCGCGAACGTCGGCGGCGAGAAGATCACCGAATCCGAGTTCCAGGATGTGGTGAAGACCCTGTCCCAAAGTCCCAAGGAAGCCGAGGTCTTCCTGAGCGACCCCGCGGCCCGCGAAGAGCGCGCCCAGCTGGCCAGCCGCATCGCCATGTCGAAGGCCATCACCGCCTTCGCCAAGCAGACGGGCCTCGATCAGGAGCCCTCGGTGAAGCGCCAGCTCGAGCAGCAGCAGGCGAATGTGTATTTCCAGGCCCTCGCCAAGAAGCGCATGACCTCGGTGGACCCCACCGACGAGCAGCTCATGGCCTTCTACAAAGAGCAGGTGGACCGCATGAAGGCCCAGGGCCATGCCCAGGCCGTGCCCCCCTTCGAGATGGTGAAGGCGCAAGTGGCCGAGGGCTGGAAGCAGCAGCGCATGGCGACGATCAGCCAGGACATCCAGAAAGAGGTCAAGGCCAAGGTGCCCGTCACGCTGGCCGACGACTACCGCCCCGCCGGCGAATAGATTCCCCCATCCACGCCGAAAGCAACCGGAGCCCCGCCCCCAGCGTGGGCTCCGGTTTTATCCATAGGCGCTCTGGCCGCATGGCCCGGACGGGTTCTCAATACCTTGGACAAGCAAAAGGCCCCCGAGCGGGGGCCGTGATTCCTGGTGCCTGGAGACGGAATCGAACCGCCGACACATGGATTTTCAATCCATTGCTCTACCAACTGAGCTACCCAGGCGGGAAGGATCAGCATACCAGCCGGGACTGCATTTTCAAGTGCCGGACGGGAGGGGATTGGTGCATCCTCTATGGTCCGAGTGCTGTTTCATCTCAGAGGTACGACATGGCCCGTCCCACCAAAGACCGAGAGATCCAGGTCCAGAAGCCCGCCCAGAGCCTGGCGCACTTCCAGACCAAGCTGGGCCAGAGCCATGACGACGAAGGAACCTTGCTGAAGCCCATCCTGATCGGCCTCGCCTCCCTGGTCGTTCTCGGGTTGGCCTACGGGGGCTGGAGCACCTGGCGCTCCCAGGCCGTTGAAAAGCACGAAGCCGCACTCTCCGCCCTGCAGATGGAGGTGGAAGGCGACGGTCTGAAACCTGTGGCCCCGGCGGAGGTGGAGAAGCGGATGCGCGAGAACCTCGGTCGCCTCGAGACCCTTGCGGCCTCGGCGCCCGCCTCGCGGAAGGCCATCACTGAGGGCCTGCTCGGCACCTGGCGGCTCGCCCTCGACGGCAAACAGCCGGTCTCTGCCAAGGCCGACGATCCCTGGAGCCAGATCCGCATGGCGCAGCGCGCACTCACCCTGGGTCGCATCCAGGACGCGCGGACCCAGCTCGACCCTCTTCGCGCCAAGGCCACCGCCGACGCGCCCTGGGCCGAGGCGTTCTGGAACAGCCAGATGGACGCGAACCGCCTGGCGGGAGACCGGGCCCGGGCCCTGAAGGACCTCGCCGAATACAAGGCCCGCTTCAAGGGCCGTGGCGATGCCTCCGCCATGGAAAGCCTTCTCCAGAGCATCTGACCCTTACGGACAAGGACCATCCCATGCGGATGTACGACCTGATCTACACCAAGAAGCTGGGCGGAGCCCTGTCCAGCGAACAGATCGCCTTCTGGGTGAAGGGGGCCGCCCATGGCAGCATCCCCGACGAGCAGAGCGCCTCGCTGCTCATGGCCATCTGCTGGCGCGGCATGACCACCGAGGAGACCCTGGCCCTGACCCTGGCCATGCGG
>JAFJUR010000002.1 GCA_017859995.1 Holophagaceae bacterium
GTGGTCCATCTTCTCCCTACGGAATCGGCTGGCGACAGCCACTCACCCCGGGACACCGGGTCAGGAGCTCTGCCCCTATGAGCCATCGTTCACGCCTCACCCTCACCGCCCTCGCCCTCGTCGCCGCCGGGGCCTTCGCCCCCCAGGCCCAGGCGAGCGGCTTCCAGCTCCGTGAACAGAGCCCCAGCAGCCAGGGCAACGCCTTCGCCGGCGTCAGCGCCGGGGGCAGCGACATCAGCTCGATGTTCTTCAACCCCGCGGCCATGAGCCTGTACTCCGACAACCAGTTCGTGATCGGCGGCAGCTACATCGGCCTGAGCGCCAAGTTCTCGGATGGCAGCGCCTCCCGCACCCCCGTGCTGCTGGTGCTGCCCGGCCCGCAGAGCCCCTCCTCGCTGCCCATCTCGGGGTCGCCCACCCACAAGAACGCCGCCATCTCCGCGGTGCTGCCCGAAGTGAACCTGATGTACAGCCTGAGCCGAGATCTGAAGGTCGGCTTCTCCATCAACGTGCCCTTCGGCCTGACCACCGAATACGACGGCAACTGGATCGGCCGCTATCACGGCCTGAAGTCCGACCTGAAGACCATCGACCTCGCGCCGAGCATCTCCTACCGGTTCAGCCCGAAGTTCTCCGCCGGCGTGGCCTTCGTGGCCCGGAAGGCCGATGCCGAGCTGACCAACGGCGTGGACTGGGGCACGGCCCTCACCCTGGCGACCAGCGGGTTCGGCGCGGCCATCGGCGGCGTCCCCGGGGGCTATGACGGCAAGGCCGGCCTGAAGGGCGACGGCTGGGGCTACGGCTTCAAGGCGGGCCTGATCTGGGAACCCACCCAGGCCCTGCGCATCGGCCTGGCCCACCAGGGCGCCATGGACATGACCCTGAAGGGCGACGCCACCTTCGAGTTCCCCTCCGCCCTGCCGGCGGCGGGCCTCGCGGGCCTGCAGGCCAAGGGCTACAAGAATGGCAAGGGCAGCGCCGAGCTGAACCTGCCCGCCACCTCCTCCCTGGGCGTGAACTACATCGTCAGCGACACCTTCTCCCTCCAGGGCGAGGCCGCGCTGTCCACCTGGTCGCGCTTCAAGGAACTCCGGGTGAAGTTCGAGACCGGCACGCCCACCGCGGCCGATTCCGTGACCGACGAGAACTGGAAGGACACCTGGTACTACTCCGTCGGCGGCACCTGGAAGCTGAACCAGGAATGGGCCGTCCGCGCCGGCGTGGCCTTCGATCAGGGCGCGGTGGACGACACCCATCGCACGCCCCGCATCCCCGACAACGACCGCAAGTGGATCTCCCTGGGCGCCACCTACACCCATTCCAAGAAGATCTCCATGGACTTCGGGTTCACGCGCATCTTCATCGCCGATGGCAAGGTGAACCTCTCTGCCGGCACGTCGCCCACGGACAACAACGCGACCCGCGGCAGCCTGAACGGCACCATCAAGGCGGCCATCATGATCTTCGCCGGCCAGCTGCGTTACAACTTCTAGTCTGGCGATCCGCCAACAAAGGAAGGGCCCGGTTTGACCGGGCCCTTCCTTTGTCTCCCGGACATGGCGCTAGACCCGCTCCACCGCCATGGCGATGGCGTTGCCGCCACCGAGGCAGAGGGCCGCCACGCCCCGCTGCTTGCCCTGGCGTTCCAGGGCGTGCAGGAGGGTGGCCATGACCCGCGCGCCGCTGGCTCCGATGGGGTGGCCCAGTGCGACGGCCCCGCCGTGCACGTTGATGCGGTCGGCGGACAGCTTCAGCTCGTTCATGGTGGCCACCAGCTGCACGGCGAAGGCCTCGTTGATCTCCCAGAGGTCCACGTCGCCCGTGGCCCAGCCGATCTCGGACAGGAGCTTGCGGATGGCCTCCACCGGGGCCATGAGCACCCACTCGGGGGCCA
Organism: Holophagaceae bacterium; assembly: GCA_017859995.1. Lineage (GTDB taxonomy): Bacteria > Acidobacteriota > Holophagae > Holophagales > Holophagaceae > Geothrix. The sequence goes on from JAFJUR010000002.1 coordinate 1,895, forward strand.
GGCCTGCGGTGGCCGTGCCCAGGATCCGGGCTTGGATGGGCAGGCCGTGGGCCTTGGCGTAGGCCTCGGTGCTGACCAGGGCCAGGGCGGCGCCGTCGTTCACGCTGGGCGCATTGCCGGCGGTGACGGTGCCATCCTTCTTGAAGGCGGGGCGGAGCTTCGAGAGGGATTCAAGCGAACAGTCCGCCCGGGGGCCCTCGTCGTCGCTGATGAGGACCTCCCCCTTCTTCCCGGGCACGGCGATCGGCACGATCTCGGCCTTGAAGGCGCCTGACTGCATGGCCGCGAGGGCCTTGCGGTGGCTCTCCACGGACCAGGCGTCCTGGGCCTCGCGGCCGACGCCGTACTTCGCGGCCACCAGCTCGCCGGTATGCCCCATGTGCTGGTCGGTCATGGCGCACCAGAGTCCGTCGAGGATCATGGCGTCCTTCGCCTCGGTGTGGCCCATGCGGGCCCCGGCCCGGAGCTTGGGCATGAGATAGGGCGCGTTGGACATGGACTCCATGCCTCCCGCGAGCACCACCTGATGGTCGCGCAAGCGCACAGCGTTGGCGGCCAGCTGGATGGCCTTCAGGCCGCTGCCGCACACCTTGTTGATCGTGAGGGCCGAGATGGTGTCGGGCAGGCCGCCGCGCAGGGCGGCCTGGCGCGCAGGGGCCTGGCCCACGCCGGCGCTCACCACGTTGCCGAGGATGGCCTCGGTGGGTTCAGCGCCAGGCACGGCCGCGAGGAGGGCCTTGATCACCTGGGCGGCCAGGTCCGGCGCCGCCAGGGGCGAGAGGCCGCCCTGGAACTTGCCGATGGGGCTGCGCAGGGTCTTGAGGATCACGGCGTGGGTCATGGAAACTCCAAAAACGGCCAATGGTATCGCAGGGATCGACGTACAGCTCAACCCAAGGGACGGGGGCGCCGGGGAGGCTGGACAGGCTCGTCCAGCGAGGTCAGATCCAGATTCTCAAGGTTCAGGGTGGGCGGTGCCGCCATGTAGATGTCCGGGGCCTCCTCCTGCAGGTGGCGGCGGGTCCGGTCCATGAGGGCCTCGACCTCGCGGAGGAACTTCAGGCGTTCCATCTTCAGGCTGCGCAGCTGGACTTCGAGCTCCACCACGTGCTGCTGGGCTTCGCGGATGATCTCCTCGGCCTTGTACTGGGCCTCGCGGACGATCAGCTCCTTCTCGCGGCCCGCGCCGTCCAGCACGTCCTCGCGGGTGCGCTGCGCCTGGAGCAGGGTTTCCCGGAAGATCCGGTCCTGGTCCTGGTATTGGCGGAGGCGCTCGCGGCTGTCGAGGATCTCCTCCTTGAGCTTCTGGTTCTCGGCGAGGAGTTCCTCCCACTCGCCGGCGATCTCGTGGAGGAAGGTGCGGACCTCGGATTCCTCGAGGCCCCGGAAGACCTTTTCGAACTCGCGACGCTGGATGTCGAGGGGGGTGTACTTCATGGCAGGGCCTCTGTGGCTCAGGAGGTGAGGGCTCGCAGGAAGACGCGCTGGATGATCCCGAGGAGCACCACGGCGATGAGGATGTCGAAGCTGAACCCTCCGACGGGCGGCACGAGGGCCCGGATCGGGTGCAGAACGGGTTCGGTGATGGTGTGCATCAGCCGGATCCATCGGTTGCGTGGATCGATGGGGAACCAGGACAGGATCGCCACCGCCAGCAGGAGGTAGATGATCGCGTCAATGGCGTAGTATGCGAACTTGAAGAGAAGAGGCATGGGCAGGATCCCGGGAACCTGATCATCATAGCTGGGTGAGGACCCAATCCATGCGCATCGGCATCTCCTGTTACAGCACCTTCGGCGGCTCGGGCGTCGTGGCCACGGAGGTCGGCAAGGCCCTGGCGGCCCGGGGCCACGAGGTGCACATTCTCAGCCCCAGCCTCCCGCCGCGTCTGGTGGGCTTCGAAGACCGGATCAACTTCCACGAGGTGCGGGCCAGCCCGTACCCCCTCTTCGAGGACGCGCCCTATTCCATTGCCCTGGGCTCCAAGATGGCGGACGTGGCCGAGCACCACGGCCTGGACATCCTCCACGCCCACTACGCCATCCCCCACACCATGGCGGCCCTCCTGGCCCGGATGGCCATCCCCAGCCTGAAGGTGGTGACCACCCTCCACGGCACGGACATCACGGTGGTGGGCAGCGATCCCAGCTACCTTCCCATGGTGCGCATGGCCATTCGCGAAAGCGACGGAGTGACAGCCGTGTCCGAGTACCTGCGGGACGAGACCATCCGCACCTTCGGCGTGGAACGCCACATCGACGTGATTGGCAACTTCGTCGAGCCCCCGGGCCAGGAACGCCCGGACTGCCGGGCCTGGCTGGCGCCCAAGGCCGCCTTCGTGCTGACCCACATCTCCAACTTCCGCCCCGTGAAGCGGGTGATGGACGTGCTGCGGATCTTCGAGCGCGTCCGCAAGGAAGTCCCCGTGCGGCTGGTCATGGTAGGCGATGGTCCGGACCGCGTGGAGGCCGAGGCCTTCTGCCGCGAGCGGGGGTTCTCCGGGGAGGTTCGCTTTACCGGCAAGCAACTGGACATCGGCACTGTGCTGGCGTGCTCAGACCTCTTCCTGCTGCCCAGCGCCACCGAAAGTTTCGGCTTGGCCGCGCTGGAGGCCATGGGCCACCGGGTTCCGGTCATCGCGAGCCGGGTGGGCGGCATCCCGGAGGTGGTCCGGCATGGGGTGGACGGCTACCTCCAGGCGATGGGCGACGTGGACGCCATGGCCGCAGACGTCGTCAAGCTCCTGAAGGACGAGGACCTGCGGCTTTCCATGGGCGACGCGGCCCGGGAGCGGGCCCTGGGCACCTTCGCGGAAGGCCCCATCGTGGATCAGTACGAGGCGCTCTACCGGCGGGTGCTGGGCCAAGTCTGAGGTTCGGGGAATGGCGACGACGGGCCTGGAGTCAGTTTCCAGGTGGTATCTGCCGAAGAGTGGGTCATGAAGGAGCATGCATGAGAGGGTGGCGGAGCCTGCTGGCGTCCCTGGTGGCGGTGGCGGCGATGGCCTCGGAAGGCTGGCACCGGCCCTTCTCGGTCCTGGGCCCGGACCAAGGCCTGCCCACGGGGGCGATCACAAGCCTGACCCAGGACACGGACGGCTTCATCTGGGTGGGCACGGAAAGCGGCCTGCTGCGGTACGAGGGCGCCCTGTGCAGCCGGTGGACCCGGGATGAGGGCCTGCCGGCCGACTACGTGCACCGGGCCCTTGCCGATCCGGCGGGCGGCGTGTGGGTGGCGACCACCCGCGGAACCGCGCGAATCCGCGACGGCCGCATCGAGCTGGCCGTCCTCGGCAGGGACCCCGCGGCCCAGGCCCCCACGTCCATGGCCTTCGACGTGTCGGGACGCCTCTGGATCATCACCTCGAGGGGCATCTACGTTCAGCAGGACGGAGTCACGTTCAGCCGGCAATCCTGGACAGTGCCGGGCCGGATGCATGTCCTTTCCCCGGGACTGCGAGGCGAGATGCACCTGGGCACCGACCAGGGGTTGTACACCTTCCTGCCGGACGGCCGGATCCGCGCCTGGGGGCCGGCCCAGGGCCTGCCGCGCGAAGGCGTGTCCATCGTGGCGGAAGACGGAGCCGGGCGGATCTGGGCGGGAACCGGCCGCAGCCTCCGCATGAAGGCCCGCGAGGCGGAGCGCTTCTCGGATGAATCCGGCCGCTTGAAAGGAAGCCTCTCGCCGAACAGCCTCCCCTTCGTGGACACTGACGGGTCCCTCTGGCTGCCCACCCAGGCCGGAGCGCTTCACGTGAACGGCGCGGCCACGGAATCGGTGGACGCCACGCTGGGCCTCCCCTTCCGCTGGGTCCGCACCGTGTTCCGCGACCGCGAAGGCACCCTCTGGGTGCTCGGCACCACCCTCGCGCGGCTACAGGGCGGCGGACGGGTGTGGAACCACTCCCTGGCCTCCAGCACCTCAGGCGAGGTGGTCTGGTCCATCACCCGGGACGCCAGCGGCCGGATGCTGGCCGCCACCGACGACGGCGCCATCCGCGTGAGCCCGGCCGGCCTCCAGCGCATCACGGGCACGGAGGGCCGGCGCATCAAGAACCTGGCGGTAGACCAGACGGGCCTCCTCTGGATGGTGAGCACCATCGGGCCCACGCTGTGGCTCCGTCCCGGCAGCACCCGCGCGGAGATCGCGCCCCTGGGCGACCTGGGCCACGCGGTGAACACCGTCATGATGGATTCGCGAGGGAAGCTCTGGCTGGGCCACACCCACGACGGCCTGCTCCGGTGGGATCCCGCCGGGCGGCGCCTGGTTCCGGAGCTGGGGCCTGCCCAGGCGGCCGGCAACGCCCTCGGCGTGTTCAGGGTGCGGGAGGATCGCCAGGGCCGGCTCTGGGCGGCCACCACCGCGGGCCTGTTCGTCCGCGAGGACAGCGGCGTCTGGCGGCTCTTCAACGAGGTCCAGGGACTGCCCGCCTCCGGGCTCTACGGCATGGCCTTCCTGCCAGACGGCACCGCCTGGCTGCACTTCCAGGAAGGCCAGGGCCTCATGCGGGTCCGGGTGGAGGGAGATCGCCTGAGCATCCTCGAGCGGCGCGTGAAGGGTCAGGGGCTGCGCTCCAACCTGGTCTATGCGGTCGAGGTGGACGACCGGGGCCGCACCTGGGCCACCACGGATGTGGGCCTCGATCGCCTGGATCCACCTCTTCATGTGGGTCGTCGGGAGGGCATGGTCAGCGAGGATTGCGCGATCCTGGCCCTGCTCACCGAACAGGACCGAGTCTGGGTGGGCACCGCCGCAGGCCTGGTGCGGTACGAAGGCGGTCCCTCCGAGCCCCAGGGCGAGCTGCCCAGGGCGCACCTCCTGCAGGTGACGCAGGGCGAGCGGCGGCTCCAGCCCCCCTTCGACCACCTGAAGCCCATCCCCGCCGGGGAATCTTCGGTGGCCATCCGCGTCGCGGTGCCCAGCTACCGGAACGAGGGCCAGACGCGGATCCAGGTCCGACTCCTGGGACTGGAGGATGCCTGGCGCGACCTGGACGCTCCCCAGGCCCGCTATCCGGCGCTGCCGGGCGGGAGATACCAGTTCGAGGCCCGGGTGGTCAGCCCGGAAGGCGCCGTGGGTCCTGTCACCAGCCTGGCCTTCCAGGTGCGGCCTCCCTGGTGGCGGTCCTGGTGGATGGTCTCGCTCGAGGGCCTGGTGGCGGTGGCGGCGGTCATGCTCATCCTCTGGGCTCGGCTGCACGTGCTGGCACGCAGCAAGGCCGAGCTGGAGGCCCTGGTCGCCCGGCGCACGGATGAGCTGACGGCGCGGAACGAGGAACTGTCCCTGGCCCTCGGGAACGTGAAGCAGCTCTCAGGCCTTCTGCCGATCTGCGCCTGCTGCAAGAAGATCCGCGACGACAAGGGCTACTGGAACCAGCTGGAGCAGTACATCAGCGAGCATTCCGACGTGGGCTTCTCGCACGGCATCTGCCCCGATTGCGTGGAAACCGTGTTCCCCGGGCGCACCGCCCGGCAGGCGGCCAAATCGCCGGCGGATCAAGCCTGAGGGTTTCCGGAATGGGCCGAGACCTTCAGCACCGCACCTCGGCGTTCTTCCGGGCGTAGTAGTACCAGTTCAGAACGAGGCACACCACGTAGAACGCGGCGAACCCGTAGAGGGCGACCTCCACCTTGCCGGCGTCGACCTGGATCTTGAAGATGGCCGGAATGATGAAGGCGCCGTAGGCCGCGGCGGCGGAGGTCCAGCCCAGCACGGGGCCCGCGAGCTTCGGCTCGAAGATGAAAGGCACCATCTGGAAGGTGGACCCGTTGCCCAGGCCCGAGGCCACGAAGAGCAGGAGGAACAGCCCCAGGAACGGCAGGAAGTGGACTGCCGGATCCGGCGCCGCCTGGGCCAGCTTGACGAAGTGGGCCACCCCGAGGGCGCCGAGGATCATCAGGACCGTGGACCACTGGGTGACGCGGGAGCCGCGGAACTTGTCGGAGAGCAGCCCGCCGATGGGCCGCACGATGGAGCCGACCAGGGGTCCCAGGAAGGCGTAGGCCAGGGGGTTCGGGCTCTGGGGGTTCAGCACGCCCACGGGATAGCGGCCGAACACCACCTTGATGAGCAGGGGCAGGGCGGAGCTGAAACCGATGAAGCTGCCGAACGTCATGAGGTAGAGCACCGTCATGATCCAGGTGTGCTTCTTCGGGAAGATGGCGAACTGCGCCGTCAGGCCCGTCTTCACTTTCCCCGGCAGGAGCTTCATCAGGCCCAGGCAGACCAGGATGGTGAGCACCAGCACGCCCATCTGCGCCAGAAGGCCCAGCTTGAACCGCAGCAGCAAGATGACGCCCAGGGCGGTGGCCAGGAACCCGATGGCGTGAAGGCCGAGGATCTTCAGGAGGGCGAGGCCGGTGGGCTCGCAGTCCTGGCCCTCCCGGTTGTCCATGAGGAACCAGGCCAGGCCGGCGAGGATGACCAGGAAGGGCACCCAGACCAGGGCCCCGTTCTGCACCCAGAGCTGGCGCCCCGCGGCGCTCAGGTGGGGCGCGCCGGCCAGGGCGCCGAAGAGGGAGGTGCCCATGACGGTGGGCACGAGGATCTGCATGATGCTCACGCCGAGGTTGCCGATGCCCGCGTTGAGGCCCAGGGCGAGGCCCGCCAGGCGCTTGGGGAAGAAGCCGTTGATGTTGGCCATGGAGGAGGCGAAGTTGCCCCCGCCGATGCCGCTGAGGGCCGCCAGCACGGCGAAGGTGCCGAAGGAGGTGCCCTTGTCCTGCAGCGCGAGGCCGGCCCCGAGCGCGGGGGCGACGAGCAGGGCCGTGGTGAGGGCGATGGTGTTGCGACCGCCGGCCAGCCCCACGAGGAAGGCGCTGGGGATGCGCAGGGTCGCGCCGCTGAGGCCCGCGATGCTGATCAGGGTGAAGAGCTGCGCGGCGGTGAAGGGAAAGCCCGCCTCCTTCATCCGCACGGTGAGCACGCTCCAGAACATCCAGATGCAGAAGGCCGACAGCAGCGCCGGCACCGACACGGCCAGGTTCCGCCAGGCCGTGAGGCTCCCGCCGGCCGCCCAGGCCTGCGGGTCTTCAGGATTCCAATCGGTGAGTTTGGCCATGGCATGCTCCAGGTGGGTATCGAATCAGGCGGGTTCGGTGAGGCCCACGGGCGGCAGGCTGGGCTGCTCGAAGCGGGTGAAGAGGGTCTGGTCCTGCTCGCGGGTGATCCGGCGGACCACGGTGTGCAGCCAGACCAGGCAGACGCCGGAGAGCAGGGCCAGGAAGACCCACATGGTGGTCCAGAGGCCCGTGGACTTGAGCATGTAGCCGAAGAGGATGGGCCCGGCGAAGCCGCCCAGGCCGCCGATGACGCCCACGATGCCGCCCACCACGCCCACCTGCTCAGGGAAGTAGTCCGGGATGTAGCGGTACACCGCGGCCTTGCCGATGCCCCACACGATGCCCAGCAAGAAGACCAGGAAGGTGAAGATCCAGACGTTGGCCTGGAAGAAGACATGGGTGACGCCCGTGGCCAGGAGCTGCTTCTTCTTCACGGTGTCTCCCACCTTCACCGCCGGCACCTGCCAGAAGCGGCTCTGGGGCAGCACCATGACGCGCTCGTTCTCGAACTCCGCCTCAGGGGCCTTCTCCCGCAGGGCGTAGGCCGTGCCGTTGACCACCACCCGACCCGGCCCCACCTCCTGCACCCGGCCACCCGCCTGCGCCAGCACGGCGGGCCCGGGGCTTTCGATGGTCATGCGCGGCACCATGAGGGCCACGCAGGCCACCAGGCTGAGGCCGAAGGTCCAATACATGACGGTGCGGGCACCGAAACGGTCGGACATCCACCCGCCCGCGGCGCGGATGAGCCCCGAAGGCAGGCTGAACAGGGCCGCCAGGAGACCAGCCATCGCGAGGCTCATGCCGTAGACGCCGACGTAGTAGGGGATGAGCCACTGGGCCAGGGCGACGAAGCACCCGAACACCAGGAAGTAGTAGAGGCCAAAGCGCCACACGCGCACATGGCGCAGCGGGCTCAGCAGCTCGCCGAGGCGCTTGCCCTTGGCGCTGGCCACCCGCCGCTCGTGGGTCAGCAGGTAGAAGGCGAGGGCCATCCCGACCAGCAGCACCGCGTAGAGCCGGGGCAGCATCCGCCAGCCCTCCAGGTTCGCGCCACCCGCGCTGAAGTGCTTGAGGAGCAGGGGGGCGCCCATGCTGGTGAGGGCGGACCCGGCATTGCCCGCGCCGAAGATGCCGAGGGCCGTGCCCTGGCGCTCCTTGCTGAACCACACGCTGGAATAGGCGATGCCCACGGCGAAGGCCGCGCCGGACAGGCCGAAGCCCAGGGAACCCAGCAGGAAGCCCTGGTAGGTGGTGACGGAACCCAGCAGCCAGGTGGGGATGGCGCTGAGCAGGAGCAGCAGGCTGTAGACCGTCCGCCCGCCGAAGCGGTCCGTCAGGAGGCCCACGGGCAGGCGCATGAGAGAGCCCGTGAGCACGGGGATGCCGATGAGCCAGCCCACCTGGCCCGTGTCCCAATGGAACACGCCGTTCTCCACCAGGAAGGTGACCAGCACGCCGTTCAGCGTCCACACCGCGAAGCAGAGGGTGAAGGCCAGTGTGCTCATGGCCAGGGCCGTGCGGGCTTGGGCCTGTTCAGACATGGAGGCTCCCGGAGGTGGGGAAGGAGGAATGGGCCGGCGGGGGGGATAAAAAAGAAATAGCAGTCTTAAATAGGGCCACGCCCGCCCTGGGACGGGCGTGGCGCGAGGCATCAGTCCTTCCGGCGGTGTTGCACGGTGCTGCGGAAGGCGAGGAACAGCGCGATCCCCGTGAGGGCCAGGGACACCCCGAAGGCGCCCGGCAGGACGCCGCGCTGGCCGTCGAGGACCGCGCCCAGCACGGTCTCGAAGAGGTAGAGCTGGATTACCAGCAGCACGAGGATGACGCCCAGCGCGGCCGGGGAGATGCGGACCGAAGCGCTCACGCCTTCACCTCCGCCGGGTCTTGACCCGCTTGGTCCCTGGGACAGGCCGCCCGCTGTCCTGGGGGCTCCAGCGTGGGCTTGGGCAGCTCACCCACGGCCCAGAGGCTGCCGTCGGAGCGCTCCTCCAGGGCGATGGCGGCCAAGGGCCGGCTGGGCGGGCCCTGCACGGGAAATCCCCGGTCGGTCTCGAAGAAGCCCAGGTGGCACGGGCATTCCAGACGATCGGCCTTGAAGCGGACGGCACAGCCCAGGTGAGTGCAGATCTGCCGATAGGCCTTCAGCTCGCCCTTGCCGGTGCGGAGCAGGATGCAGGCGTCGTGGGCATCCCGGAACTTGAAGAGGCGGCTTTCGCCGGGCTTCAGGTCCGCGGCCATGCCTACAGCCACGGGGTGCTCCACCGGGCCGGGCTCCGGATCGGAGGCCCCTTCGAGGGGCGCCTTCCGCAGCCAGAGGAAGCCGATGCCCGTGGTGAAGCCCGCGCTCACCAGGGCGAGGAACCGGGCGAACTCCCGACGGGAGAAGTGGCCCTCTTCGGCGAGCTCGAGGGGAAAGGCGCGGCGCCACCAGGTCATCAGAGGCCTCCGGACGGGAACATCGAGTCGTCAATGAGCAGGGCCGCGTCCAGATGCAGAGGCGTTTCCGGATCGGGCACCATGATGGCGTTCTTGGTCTTGACCCGCACGGCGCCGATGAGGAAGTCGCGCAGGGGCTTGTTCTTGCGCATGCCGGCCACTTCGTCTTTCCGCACGAAGAGCAGGGCCTGGCTGGGGCAGACGGTGGCGCACATGGGCTTGTGGCCCACCGAGGTGCGGTCGTAGCAGAGGTCGCACTTGAGCATCTGCTCCAGGCCCGAGAACACGATGGGCACGCCGAAGGGGCAGCTCAGCTCGCAGTTCTGGCAGCCGATGCAGCGGGGCTTCTGGGCTGCGTGAACCACGCCGTCCTCGCTGCGCTTGATGGCGTCGGAGGGGCACACCTGGGCGCAGATGGGATCCTCGCAGTGCATGCACACGGTGGGCACGGTCTGGGGGCTGTTGTAGCGGTCGATCTCGTCGAGATGGATCATGGACCGGCCCCGGTGCGTGCCGCACTCCGCGCAGGCGCCGACGCAGGAACGGCAGCCGATGCAGCGCTGGGGATCGATAAAAAATCCGTAGTCCTGGGGCACCATCAGAACACCTGCTCGGGCATGTCGGTCTGGTTGCTGCGGGCCTCGAAGGCCATGCGCTGCAACTCGGCCAGCTCGGGTGAAAACTGATCCTTGGTGGTCTTCCGCAGCCGCACCGCGCTCACCTTGAACTCGGGGATCTTGGAGACAGGATCCAGGTGCCGGCCCGTCAACCGGTTGGCCGACAGGGCGCCGGCCCAGTGGTAGGGAATGAACACGGTGTCCGGGCGGATGCTCTTCACCACCCGGGCCGGCAGCACCATGGCGCCGCGCCGCGAGGTGATCTCCACCGCGTCGCCCTCCTGCAGGCCATACCGCTCCGCCAGGCGGGGGTGGATCTCCAGGTAGGGGTGGGGGCACTGCTCCACCAGGAAGCCGATGCGGCGGGTCTGGGTGCCGCTCAGGTAGTGGAAGACCACGCGGCCCGTGGTGAGCCAGATGGGGAACTCGTCATCCACCACCTCTGCCGGCGGACGGTACGGGGTGGGATTGAACCTCGCCTTGCCGTCGGGGTGGAAGAACCTCCCGCCCTCGAAGAGCCGCGGCGTGCCGGGATGGTCGTCCGTGGGGCAGGGCCAGAAGACGCCCATCTGCTGCTCGATCTTCGCGTAGCTGATGCCGGCGTAGTCCGCGGTGCCGCCCTTGGAGGCCACCCGCAGCTCGTTGAAGATGTCCTCGGGCTTCTGGAAGTGGTCGAAGTACTTGCCCCGGCCCAGGCGGTGGGCGAGCTCCACCATGATCTGCCAGTCCGGCCGGGCGTCCCCGGGGCAGTCCACGGCCTTGTTGATCTTGATGACGCGCCCCTCGGCGCTGGTGGAGGTGCCCTCGTCCTCCTCGTGCAGGGCGGAGGGCAGCACGATGTCGGCGTGCTGGGCGCTCTCGCTGAGGAAGAAGTCCAGGCAGACGAAGAACTCGAGCTTGCTGAGGGCTTCCCGGGTGAACTGCGTGTCAGGCAGCGACACCAGGGGATTGAAGCAGAGCAGGAGGAGTCCCTTGATCTCGCCGGCGTGGATGGCGTTCATGATTTCCTGGGCGCTCTGGCCCACGCCCGGCAGCTCCTCGTCGGTGCAGCCCCAGACGCTGCAGATGTACTTCCGGTGCTCGGGGTTGCTGATGTCGCGGTTGCCCGGCAGCTGGTCGCACTTATGCCCGTGCTCCCGGCCGCCCTGGCCGTTGCCCTGGCCCGTGATGGTGGCGTATCCGCAGCCGGGGCGCCCGATGCGGCCCGTGGCGAGCACCATGTTGATGCAGCCGAGGACGTTGTCGACGCCCTTGGTCTGGTGCTCGATGCCCCGCGCGTGCAGGAGGAAGCTGGTCCGGGCCTCGCCCCACATGCGGGCAGCCTTCTCGATGGCGTCCACCGGCAGCCCCGTGATGCGGCTGGTCCATTCGGGCGTGCAGTCCTTCACCGCCTCCAGGGTCTGCTCGAAGCCGCTGGTGTGCTCGTTGACGAAGTCCCAGTCGATGAGGTTCCACCGGTGGAGGAGGTGCAGGATCCCGTTGGTGAGGGCCGAATCGGTGCCGGGCTTCAGGGGCAGCACCAGGTCGGCGGTGCGGGCCAGGGGCGTGATGCGGGGATCCACCACGATGAGCAGCGCGCCGCGATCCCGGGCCCGCCAGATGTAGTCGGTGGTGATGGGCGAGCATTCCGCCACGTTGGACCCGGCCACCCAGATGACGTCGGCCAGCTCGATGTCCGCCCAGGAGTTGGCGGCCCGGTCGACGCCGAAGGCCTTCTTGTTGCCCGCCCCCGCGCTCACCATGCAGAGGCGGCCGTTGTAGTCGAGGTTCTTCGTCTGCAGGCCCAGGCGCGCGAACTTGCCCGCGAGGTAGCTCTTCTCGTTGGTCAGCGAGACGCCGGACAGCACCGCGAAGGCATCCTTGCCATGGGCTGCCTGGATGCGCTGGATCTCCGCGGCGGTGCGGTCCATGGCCTCGTTCCAGTCCATGGGCTCGAAGCCGTGTTCCGTGCGCTTCATGGCCCGGGTCAGGCGGTCCGGGTGGTTGCCCTGGAGGTAGCGCTTCACGCCCTTGGGGCAGAGCTTTCCCTGGTTGAAGGGGAAGGCCTCCCAGGGATCGAAGCCGATCACCTTGTTGTCCTTCACCTTCAGCTTGATGCCGCACTGCTGGCCGCAGAAGCAGCAGTGGGTCTCGACGATCTTGTCGGGCGTGGGATCGGACAGCCAGCCCCCCGGCGGGGCGAGGTTCAGATGGGGGCCGAACTGGGCGCGGAGCTGGTCCTGGGAAAGAGGAAGAACGCTCATGGATACCTCAGGACTTTAGGCTGGTGGTGTCGGGGATGGGTTCGGCGTGCACGGGGATCGTGGCGAAGGGATCGAAGGCCCCGTGCAGGCGGGCGCCCTGGGCTTTCGCCACCAGGCGGCGCTTGCAGCGCGGGCAGAGGTCGAGGTGATGGATCCCCTCGCCATGCCTCGCGCCGTCCAGGTCGAGTTCCTTCCACAGCGCGATCAGGTCGCGGCGCTGGTTCATGCGGATGAAGCGGTCGCCGCAGCCCTTGCAGGAGAACCGACCTTCGGACTCACCGTCGGCCTTGTAGAGGGAGACGCCGACCTGGGCGGGCCGCTGGATGACGTGGAACAGCTTGCCGAAGGGCAGGCCCAGCAGCAGCAGGATCACGGTCAGCTCGTGCAGGAAGGCGAGCGTGGCGAAGTTGCGGCCCTGAAGCCACTTCTCCGAAGCGGTGAGCATGAGGCCGGTCATGCTCACGGCGATGAGCAGCACGAGGGGCAGCAGGTCGAGGTCGAAGCGCTGGGTGGCCGTGTCCCCTTCATCTTGCTTGCGGCGGATGAGGCTGAGCACGCAGCCGGCGATCACCATGACGGCGGCCAGGTCCAGCACATGGAAGCTCATGAACGCCGCGAAACTGTCCAGGGGGAAGCTGCCCGCGGGAAAGCCGAAGAGCCAAGCCTGGTAGCGCGTGGCGTCCAGCCCTTCGCTGGTGAACCGCACCCATCCGAACACCAGGGGGATGGTCACCGCGAAACCCAGCATGCAGCCCCAGGCGAGGAGCGCGTGGGCCCCCCAGCGGCGCAGCGAGCGCTTTTCGATGAACCGCTGGAGGAACATCTGGTCGAGCGCCAGCACAGCCATGTTCGGCAGGGCGCTGAAGACCTTGACGGAAAGGAGGGTGCGGACCGTGTGCCGGAAGTACATCCGGGTGGCGGGCCGCTCGATCCAGGTGAAATACCGATAGGCGACCCCGAAACCCGCGAAGAGGGTCGCCAGGAGGTAGCCGAGCAGGGCAGGATCGAGCCAGCGCCCGCCCCGGCTGCCCAGGGCCACGACTCCGCAGAGGGCCAGGGTCGCGAGGGCGGCCCGGATCAGGGGGCGGGGTTCGAGGTCGAGACGGCCTGACAGGGACATGGGGTGCTCCAGGGGGCCCAGCGTTGACCGGAACGGGACCCATAAGGTGGCTTTATCAATGGGGATGAGCAAGGCCTTTGAGACGCAATCTTTGTTCGGATTGCCTCATGTGGCGCAGGTCCATCAGTTGCAGATCACGAATCGTGGCTTCCGTCATGGAGGAGGCCACCTGGGATTTCACGGCGGTCCAGGCCTCGTGGAGCGGGCAGGGATGCTCGCTGCTGCAGACCGGGAACCCCATGACGCAGCCATCCAGGGATTTCGGACCTTCGATGGCCACAACCACCTCGCCTACGGTGATGCGGTGCGCCGGGCGGCTCAGGCGGAACCCGCCCTTGGGACCCCGCACCGATTCGAGGAGGGACGCCTGGGCCAAGGATTGCAGGATCTTGGCGAGGTAGGGTGCGGGAAGGTCCAGCTGGGCCGCCAGATCTTTGGACAGGCAATGGCTTCCGTCCTCGGGCAGGGCGGCTAGGGCACGGAGGGCATAGCCCGTGGCGGTGTGGAACAACATTCAGGAGTCCTTGCTCTGAATTATAGGTACACCAGGACCAGCGCAATCGTCCACTGGGCTGTGACCGGCGTCATAGCGTTTCTTGGAACAATGCGTTCAGGGCCGCCCCAGGCCCATGCGAGCAAGGATGAATCCGGCGATGGCGGCGGGATCATTCAGGTCCAGCCGCGGGATCGCGAGGCCGGGCAGGGGGCGATCGCTCGCCACGGCCACGATCTCCGGGTCGTCATGGCAGAGCAGGGGCTTGCCCTCGGACTCGCGGTGGATCTCCAGCTTGGGATGGGAATGGGTCTTGAATCCCTCGATGAGCAGCAGGTCCACGGGGGTCATGCGCTCGATGAGGGATTCAATGCTGGGCTCGGCCTCCTCCCGGGATTCGTGCATGAGCACCCAGCGTGAGGAGGTCACGACCAGCACCTCCGAGGCACCCGCCTCGCGATGCCTGAAGGAATCCTTGCCGGGGGTATCCAGGTCGAACCGGTGGTGCGCGTGCTTCATGGTGGACACCTGAACCCCCGCAGCCTTCAGGAGCGGCAGCACCGCCACCAGCAGGCTCGTCTTTCCGCTGCCGCTCCAGCCCACGATCCCCATGACCTTCATCCCGCCTCCTGCCGACCGGAATGTGGGCGGGGTGTGACCCCGCCTGTCCAGGCATTCATGATCGTGGGTGATATTCCAGGCTATCCAGTCTTTTATGTCATTCCCGGGCCGCGGATGGAATCCCGGGGGCTATCCCTTGAGCTTCGCCTTGAGCGCCGCCAGCCGTCGTTTGGCCAGGGCAGGGCAGCCCGCCTCGCCATCCTCCAACTCGCCAGGTTCCGGCTTCACCCGCCGATAATACGACTCCGCGGCCGCCGTCTCCCCCAGCTGCTCGGCGACGCGCCCGAGGAGATACCAGTCCGCTCCGGTGGGCTCTTCTTCTTCCCGCAGTTCCAGCGCCTTGAGGAGGAAGCCTAGGGCCTCGGTCGTCCGGCCGGATTCCGCCAGCACCGTGGCCAGGGTGTGGTGGGCGGCGCTCGAGGAGGCTCCCGTCCCCTGGATCGACCGGCGGGCATAGTCCAGGGTCTCCGGATCGATCTTTCCCTGTACCACCAGCCACCATGCGAGGTTGTTGAACTCGCCTGGGCCGGCCTTGCCACGCTTGATGCGGTCGATGGTCAGCGCAGCCGACTCGGCCGCGCGTCCCAGCCTGCTCAGGATGTACGGCTTCCGGGCCTGGAAACGGTCTTCCTCGGGGTATTTGGCGATGGCAGCATCCACCGCCTCCAGGGCTTCCGGCCACCTCCCGGAGGTCACCAGGCAGTCGATCCTCCAGCTCCGGGCCGCCAGGGAATCCGGATAGAGACTGACCAGCCGCAGCGTGGCCTGGTCCAGCGTCTGGAAGTCCTTGCGGTCGCCCGCCCCGATGGCCGCGCTGCGCGCCACAGCGCCCATCTTGGGATCGGGGAGGGCTGAAGCCAGGGCGGCTTTCACCGCCGAATAGGCCCCGTTCTCATCCTTGTCGATCGCGAGCAGGCTCTCGCAGGCCAGGCGGATTTCCGCCGCGGTTCCCTGCTGCCCCTTCTCCCATAGCCGGCGGACGAGGTTGCCGGACAGGGGGTCGCCGTCCTCGGGCTTCCGGCTTTCCTCGTGCAGGCGGTCAAGCCAGGCGCGGGCGGGCCCCAGCTCGCCGCGGTGGACATGCCAGAGGGCCTGGCGCGCCAGGTCAAAGAGTTCGTTCCCGACGAGACGGCAGGTGGTTCCGATCCGCGCCACGTAAAAACGTGACGGGCTCTGGCCCGGCATCTGCGCCTGGACGACGTAGCCCTTGAGGTCGTCACCATCTGCGGTCACATCGCTCAACGACATGGTCAGGTCGATCATGACCGGGACGGAAAGCCCCTGTTTGGCGAGGCCCGCGACAACTTTCTGCTGCTCCCGGTTGGCCTTCCGGATCTGGGAGGCCGTGAGGTTGGCCTCCGAGAAGAAAGGCCTGAGGCGGTCTGCGGTGAGGTGATGGTCTCCGATCGTCAGGAACATCGACCGCACCGCATCCCGGGGATCCTTCAGATCCAGCACCCTGGTTTCGAAGGGCCTGACCTTGGCGAGGATCTCGGCCCTGCCTTTCACCTGGACCATGTCAGAGGCCCCGGAAGCCCCTTCGTTCAGGAGACCGGAGGCCTCCGCATACTTTCTGAAGATGACCGCCACATCAGCCGCCCCGAGGTAGGTGGCTCGGCGGGTGGCCAGATCGGGGAAGAGCGTCCGCCCAAGGGCAATGGCCTTCTCCTGACCGTTCAGGCAGGCCTCGAGCCCGACCAGCCAGGCGTTGCGGCGGGGGGACGCCTCCCTGGCCCGGGCGATCTCCTGGGCTTCCCTCAGCTGCCCCAGCTTGGAGAGGCAGACCATGAGGTTGTCCTGCAGCGCATCCGACTTCTCCTCCTCGATGAGGGCTTTGTAGAAGCGAGCCGCCTCCTGGAGGTCCGCTCCCTTGGCGTACCTCTCCCCGTCCGCATCGTGTTCGAGGAGAATCGCCAGGTTCTGCCGGGCAAATCGATCCTTTGGATCCAGGGCGATGGCCCGGCGGTAAGCCTCTACCGCGCCCTTTCGGTCCCAGCCCGGCTTCATCTTCCGCCCGATCCAGTCGTGCTGGAGGACCCAGCCCTGGACCTGGTGGGCGATGCCCCGGGATGGTTGCAGCCGGATCGCCTGCCGGAGCGAGTCTCGCGCCGTCTCCGCCAGGCCGGCGCTCAGTTGGGCTCGGGCCAGGCGCACGAGCGGGTCCGCACTGGTCGGCAGGGCTCCCATTTCCCGGCGGAATTCGGCCATGGCCTCCTTCGTCTTTCCGGCGCCCAGGAAGGCTTCACCCACCTGCTGGAAGACCACCAGGGGGATTTTGGTTTCCCCGAAGGCCTTCAACGCGGCCCTGCCCTGGTTGACCTCCTTGGGCGTCCAGTGCCGTTTCGGGCAGTCCATCCGGTAATCGGCCTGCACCGTGCCGTCGGGAAGGCCTTTGTAGCCCATGGACAGGGTCGCCGGGCCGATGGCCACGGATTGGTCCTGGGGCAGGGTGTCGTAGGCATAGCCGGTCGGCGGGTGAATGATCCACCTCGCTTCCATGGCGTAGGGCGCCTGCAGCAGGAGGTCCGTTTTCCTGGGGACCACCTCGCCAGGCTTCTTCGATTCCGCGGTTGCCTCGTCTTCGGTCGAGTCATCCTTGCTGCCGGCATTCAAGGTGTTGGAGAGCCCCTCGACCAACGGCCAGGCGTTGGCGGCGACAGCGGCGTCCGTCGTTCCTGTGTTGGCGATTCCCGCTTTCTGGGCCTCCAGGACAAGGCGGAACGGAAGGTTCACATCCTCGGGGTGGGCGTATTCCAGGCGACCCAGTTCCTTGGCCTTGAACGCACGCTCCACGTAGCCCTTGAGGTTCTCGCGGGTCCGCTTCGGGTCGACCCCAAGATACTCTCCGCGCAGCTGGATCCCGGCGGGTCCCTGAGCTTCGCTGGTCTCGACGATGCGGCCCGTTCCATCCTCAGCCAGAAAGACTTCCTTGGTCTCGTGGTAGAGGTTTTGCTGAGCGGTAACGCCTGGGGTCGTGACCAGCCCTGGCGCGGGAAGGCCGATCACCAGGGCCTGGCGTTCCAGATCCGCAGAAGGGAGCTCTCCAACGGGCGCTTCCGGGACCGTGGGATCGATCCACAGGGAGGGCGGGCCGGGGATGTAGACGATGGCGTGGTCGAAGGCCGACAAACCCGGCATGTCCGGCTCCACGTCCTGCCTTGATCCCGCCCGGAGAAGGGCCAGATGGGCGGGAATTCCCGCCTCTCGCAGGACGGCCACCAGAAGCGCCGACTTGTCCTTGCAGTCTCCATAGCCCCGCTTCAACGTGTCCGCCGGAGTCCTGGGGACCACCGACGCCTCGCCGAACTCGAGCCCCGTGTAGCGAACATCCTTGTGCATCCGCGCCACCAGGCGTTTCAGAATCTCCATCCGATCCGTGGCTCCGCCCACCGCCTGGCGCACCCAGGCCTGAAGCTGGGCGCCCTTCAGCTGGCCTTCTAGAATGTCTGAGTATTCGGCCGCGGCGGTTTCCCAGGAAGGCGTGGTGGTGTAGTACATGACTGGGCCGGGGTCCTGCCCCGGAACCTGGTGGGGCTCCGCCTTCTTCCTTGGCCTGGTAGGCCCAAGAACCACCGTCAGAGACGTGCGTCCGTTCAGGGTCTGGGACTGAGGCTGAATGCCCGGCAATCCCACAAGCTTCCACTTCAGGGGCGCGGTTGCAGGAACCTCAAGGGTGTACCGGCTCTGCTGGACAGGCACGTTCTGGGAAAGGGAAAAAGAAGCCCGCGTGCCGGTCCGGGAGAAGGGGCGGTGGTCCTTCCACAGGATTTCCACTTCGGCGATGGCGCCTTTCGCCAGCTTGGGAAGCGGGGCTCTGAGCTGCCGGCGGTCCGTGAAGACGCCCGAACTTTCCTGCTCGGGACTGTAGTCTCCGATCGTGGCCGGGTCCAGGGCGTGCTCCTGACCGTCCGCCGTGATGACCCTCGCCCGGATGACCGGCCTTTCCTCCCACCAGGTGGTGTAGTCCGCTGTCACCGTGCCCCAGCCTTCGATGGCCGAGTCCTGGTCGATGCGAAAGATGTAGCGGTAGCGCGCGGTGCGCCGTCCGGCCTCATCCAGCGAGACATGGTATTCCTCGAGAAGCTCTTGCTGGGCGTAGCCCGGCTGGATCGGGAGGCTGGCGGAGGTTCTGATCAGATCCTGGGGAGCCGCGCTGAAGGGCGGAGCGGCTTCCCAGGGGGTCGAAGCAGGGAGGTTGAGGCCCGCCAGGGACATGCATGCAGGAACCACCAACTGGATTCGGGCGAGCGACATTCAACCTCCAAGGGCAGGAAGGGGATGCAATGGATTAGATCCAAATGGGAAGGTGAATTGAGTCAAACTCCGCCGCTCCGACCGGATTTCGAAGGGGTGGAAAGGTGGCTCAAACTATCGAATTGGCGCACCGATCATGATGTCATCGAGCCATGCGGATTGGCTAGCCAGCGGGCCTTCCCGCCCAGGGGCCCAGCGACAATTCCAGCGGGCCGCCCATGCCTCTCGGCAGTCCCGAGTCTGTCGGTTAGGGTGGGCGTACAAAAACACCGGAGCCGCTCGGCTCCGGTGCGTTGGGTGGTGGCTGTTCCTGGACTTCAGGCAGCGTCCGCGCTGACCGAAGGAGGCAGACTCGAACTGGCGCGTGGCTGGCCCCGGCTGCGGACGCTGTGCAGGCTCCACTGGAGCCTTGCTCGCTGCAGTGTGGGGAGAACACTGAAACCACAATCTTCAATATGAGCGCGCAAAACATGCAGTCATAAAACTTGTACTTCACCTGAAAGCCGGTTGGCCTGCCAT
The DNA here is from genome assembly GCA_017859995.1 of Holophagaceae bacterium. GTDB lineage: Bacteria > Acidobacteriota > Holophagae > Holophagales > Holophagaceae > Geothrix. The sequence continues at coordinate 21,262 of JAFJUR010000002.1, forward strand.
CTAGGCACTTGGCACCCTCATCCGGCCCCCACACCATTTCAATAAGAACAGACCTGGAACGCGCACTAACCAGTAAGTGCCCATCCACAACGAGCCCACGAAAGGTGATTCCCTCCTTCGTGATACGCCGCTCAAGTCGCGCTCGCTCAGCCTCAGCTCGGTTGCCCCAATGGCCAGCTGCTGCTGAGGCTAATCAGGCTTCTCCCCGGGCTCCGCGATCATGGATCCCCAACTGGTAATTGCTTCCACGACCTGTTGGAAGCCGCATCCCTTGCAGGTTAGCTTGTACTCCACCTTCACTGGGGTGGTGGGGAAGACATGGCGCGCCAGCAATCCCTGGGACTCCAGTTCCTTAAGCCGAGCTGATAGAACCTTCTCGCCGATGCCTGTCACGCGAGTGGCGATTTCGTTGAACCTCAGCGGGCCTTCCTGGAGCGTCCACAGGATCTGGCCGGTCCATGGCTTGGCCAGAAGGTCGACTGTCTTTCGGAAGACTTGGCAGCTACTGGGTGATTCAGGGGTGTCCATGAAGGATCCTTGACCATTTGTGGTCTTCACAAAACTATCCCAAGGAAAGTTGCTTGACAAGGGGAAGCGTGTGGATGAGTATTGCTTTCATTGAGAAATTGACTTCCCCATAGAAAGCGACGGAGGCACCATGATACACACCAACACTTCCATCACCCTGACCCAGGCCTGGGCTCCTCGCGTTGGCCGTCTGGCCCTTGGGGCCATCTTTCTTTTGAGTGGTCTTGGGAAATTGGCAGACCTTTCTGGAACGGCCACCTACATGCGGGCCGCCCACATGCCTGGCGTGCCCGTTTTCTTGGCAGGTGCCATCGCCTTGGAAACGGTGGGCGGCCTTTCCGTGATCACCGGCATCAAGCCTCGATGGGGCGCAGCGGCACTGATCGTCTTTCTGATCCCGGCCACGCTCATCTTTCATGGCTTTTGGGCCTACCAGGGCTTGGAGCGCCAGATGCAGATGGTCAGCTTCCTTAAAAACGTCTCCATCGGTGGTGGTCTCCTCTACCTCTTCGCCACGGCCCCCAGCCATCAGGGCTGACCTTCGGCGGACACCCTTCCTCGGTCCGATCCCAGTAAACATTCCGCCTACCACCACCCAGGTTACGGCCTGGTAAGGGGGGCTTGCCCACCCGCGCCACTCCAGGAGCTTCTCATGCGCGCTCTGCTTGCGCTGGCCCTTGGCCTGTCTCTGCAGGCCCAAGACAACCCCTATCCCGAGATGGGCCCTCTGCCGACACGAAACATGTTCACCCTGCTTCAGGCTCCCATGACCTACCAGCCGACGGCTCCGCGCCCGATCGGAGAAGGAACTTGGAAACTGACCCTCTCTCACGTGCGGGCCAATGTGTTCGAGTTCTCGGGTCTGATCAAGGATCATCCGCCAGCCTGGTTCCAGGGGCGTCGACGAATGGACCGCGCTTCTCTGGAGGCCCTGGCTGCCGAATACCCCAGTGCGCCCTTCGTCTTCTACTTCGATGAGGAGATCGCCCGAACCACGCTCCAAGTGCGTCGAGGCATCACAGCTCGAACCGACGTTTGGATCGAATTGCCCGTAGAGGCTCATGGCGGTGGGAATTTGGATACGTCTATCGAATCCTTCCACAAAGCCTTCGGGTTCGAGCAGTGGGGGCGCACCGGTATCGCACGCAACCAGGCGGTGGTGGCCACCATTCGATACGGCCATCTGGAGTTTGTGCGAGAAGGCTCTCAGCCAACGCACGTTCAGGATCCGCTCCTGGGTGTTGTCCACGAGATCTACCAGAATGGACGCTCCGGTTTGAGCGCCACCTTCACGGTGAAACCGCCCTTGGTGACCACGTATGGAAACTATCGAGCGGGTTGGGATTTAGAAGGCGGGCTGACCGGGTGGTGGAACTTCAGCCGCACCCAGACGCTTTACGTGGGAGCCGCCTACACCCACCGAGGGCGCGGCAACTCTGCCTACAACGGCTTGGACTACTCCTCCGATCTGGGTGCCCACATCACTTGGCAAGGGCGCCGAAACAAGGCTGTTCAACCCTTCGTCCAACTCTATTTCCTCAGCGGATTCAGCGCGCCTCAGCCGTTCGCGAAGCTTCACGAAGGCAGCCTTCAGCACGATCTCGGTCTGCATGTGCAATTGGACCGTCGCGCAACCTTGACGTTCCGCTACATCAACAACATCACCCATCACGAAAACACAGATGACGCTTCCTTCGGCGTGAGCCTTACTTGGCGGATCTGACCTAGGAACTGGGGGATTGAAATCACGAGAGGTTTTTCGGATGCATGCCACGCTAACAGTCGCCGCACTTGCCATCCATCGAAAGCTGAGTGGTAGGGCCTCTCTTCCTGTAGGGCTCAGGGGTCTGGGTCAATCGCAACACCTTTCTCGTCAAAACAGGGACGCCCATGAATCCCGCGGAGAGAGGCACACTCGGCCTCCTCCTCTCGGTCAATCCCAGAGGAAATCCAAAAAGCCGCGGGCGTGCTGAACGCTGGAAATCGGGATTGCTCGAATTTAGCGCAGCAAAGCTGGCTCAATACCTCACGGAAAGGAAATAGATTTTGACTACGAACATTCCCAACAAACTACTCTCTCCTATTCAAGTGGGTGCCCTCAAATTGAGTAATCGAATGGTCATGGCGCCGCTAACGCGCAGCCGTGCGGGCGATGGTGATGTACCCACGCCGATGAATGCCGAATACTATCGGCAACGTGCGACCGCTGGCCTCATCCTTACTGAAGGATCTCAGATTTCGCCTCAGGGCAAAGGGTACCCACGGACGCCAGGGATCTTCTCTCAAGGGCAGATTGCGGGTTGGAGGCAGGTAACAGAGGCCGTTCATGCTGAAGGCGGGCGAATCTTCCTGCAACTCTGGCATGTTGGTCGTCTCTCGCACTCGGTGGTGCAATTGGACGGCAGTCTGCCGGTGGCACCCTCTGCGATTAAGGCTGAAGGAGAAATTTTTACTGTTTCAGGGCTCAAACCCTACGAAACGCCGAGGGCCCTTGAGATCGATGAGATCTCAGGTGTGGTCGCGGACTTCCGCCAAGCGGCTGAGAATGCCAAGCTGGCGGGTTTTGACGGTGTCGAAATCCATGCAGCCAATGGCTACCTGATTGACCAATTTTTGCGTGACGGCTCCAATATCCGCACGGATGCTTATGGCGGCTCCGTGGAGAACCGTGCGCGCTTCCTCCGAGAAGTAGTCGAAGCCGTCATTCCTGTTTTTGGTGCAGACCGTGTTGGCGTCCGCCTGTCGCCCATCTTCAATATCTTCTCGATGAGCGACAGCGATCCTGCGGCTCTTTTTGGCCATGTGGCCGACCTCCTCAGCCAATACGGACTGGCCTATTTGCATGTCGTGCAATTAGGTGAAGGGGCATTCAACTTCGCGGACCTTAAGCAGCGCTTCGGAGGCACCTATATTGCCAATGGAGGATTTGACGCGGAGCGAGCCACAAAGGCGATCCATGCAGGTAAGGCCGACCTTGTATCGTTCGGCGCCCTTTTCTTGGCGAATCCAGATTTGCCCGAGCGATTCAGAAAGGGAGCCCCGCTGAATACGCCGGATACTTCGACGTTCTACCAAGGAGAAGAACACGGCTATACGGATTACCCGGCGCTAGCTTAGGTCGCGACGTGGCTATCTGCTGGCCCCCAGGAAACAGAAACTGGCGCTTCCGCAGGCTAGGTTAGTGCGAACACTGCAGTCTCAACCTCAACGCCGTGCCAGTAATTGGGATGGCACTACCGTCAGCCTAAGGGGCGCTAACGCGTAGCTTTTGTCCGCCCCGTAGTTCTCAGGAGTAAATCATGAAAATCGGAATCGTCGGTTCCGGCGCCCTCGGCTCCAACGTCGCCCGCGCGCTCGCAAGCAAAGGCATCTCGGCGACCATTGCCAACAAATCCGGGGTTGCATCTCTGGCACCGCTGGTCGCGGAATTGGGGCCCACGATCACGGCTGGTACGATCGAACAGGCAGCAAGCGCGGATATCGTTTTCGTCGCCGTGCCCTGGGCCGCCCTCAAGACCTTGCTGAGCAGTCTGCCTGCCTGGAATCATCGCATCGTAATCGACGGCACCAATCCGGTCCTCTTCCTCGATCCAAATTCCCCGGACGCCAAGGATCCGAGCAACCCGCTGGCGGCCTTCGGCATCAAGGCCGTTGATCTCGGCGGCAAGTACTCGAGCGCGGTCTTCCGTGAACTGGTCCCTGGCGCACGAGTGGTCAAGGCATTCAACCATGTGGATGCCACGGTGCTATCACAGCCAGAAGTCGCAGGGGGGAAGCGCACTCTGTTCTTTTGTGGCGACGATGCGGCCGCGAAGGCCGAGGTTCGCCATTTGCTTGAGACCACAGGGTATTTCCCGGTTGACCTTGGCTCGCTTGATGTGGGTGGCCCATTGATGGAACTGCCCTTCGGTCCGCTGGCCATGAGCAACTTCATCAAAATCTGAGAGTAAGCATGAATAGCGGTGCTGGGGGCTCTCCTGAAGCATGGGAGGAACCCCCAGCACAGCATCTTCTGGCATGGACCCGACCAGCGGAACCGAAGACCAGCGACGGGGAGCCAGGAGCGCACAGATTCCCCGATACGCCGACCACGACAAGGCGACGCAACCATAAAGCCCTTCAAAACAACCAATACGAATTCAATATTCATTTTTCCCCTTCATTTCGTGGAATGCCACTTCATTCCGCTCCCGACATGCAGCCTACCGGGCCGCCACCGCTTCTCGGCAGTTCGAGTCTGCTGGTTTGGGTCGGTGTACAAAAACACCGGAGCCGTTCGGCTCCGGTGCGTTGAGGTGGTGGCTGGAGGCAGACTCGAACTGCCGACCTAGGGATTATGAGACCCTCGCTCTAACCACCTGAGCTACCCAGCCATGAAGGAGCAGTTTAGCGTGGGTGTGGGCCTGCGTCTACGCCAGATCATCCACGAGCACCACGATGAGGCGCTTGGGCCCGTGGACGCCGTAGGCGAGGGTCTGCTCGATGTCGGCGGTCTTGCTGGGGCCGGAGATCAGCAGGGCGTTGGGGGGGAGGCTGCGGCCCCAGCCCAGGGCCTTCACGGCGGACCAGAAGGTGTCGTGGATGGTGGAGGCCTTCAGCAGGGCGATGTGGACGGGCGGCACCAGGGACATGAGACGGGGCTCGTCGGGGCCGGGCATCAGCAGCAGGCCGCCGGTTTCGGCCACACCGCCCACGGTGCCGGTGAAGCCAGCGTCCACCCCCGTGAAGAGCTCGTGCTTGAAGGCTTCCACGGGCCGGTCGTAGGGCATCAGCTGCGTACCGCCCGGAGCCCAGGCGGCGGCGAGTGCCTTCCCCGCCTCGCTGGTGGGTCCGTAGAGGAGGTTCTTCAGGCCCGCTCCGTCGCAGAAGGCGCGGACCACCGCGGGCCAGGTGGCCGGCGTGGCCTCCAGGAACTCGGTGTGGACCGCCTCCATGCCTTTGCGCAGCCGAACCATCCGCTCGGCGGCGGGCCACTGTCTCCGCTCGAGCACGGCGGTATCTGGGACGGGAAGGGGGCCGGCGCCATCGGCCGCGCGGAGGCGGCCAAGGATGGCGGTACGGGCGTCAGTATGGGTGTCGGTACGTGGCTCAGACATGCTTGCCTCCCTCGGCGCGCATGCGTTCGCTCAAGGAGCGCCGGGCCGGAACGGGTTTGGTGCGGGATCGGGTCCAGTTCTTGATCAGCGGGGCGCCGGCGGGCAGGGCCTTGCCGAAGCGCGTGGCAAACCAGGCGGCCAGGCGGTAGAGCGCGGGACGCTTGAGGACGCCGGCCCAGAGGCGCCAGGCCCAGTCCTCGGTGGCGGTGCGGCCCGTGCCCCGGCCCGCCACGTTCGAGCCCTCATCGTCATGGGTGGCTTCCCGGCGCAGGCGCACGAGGATCTCCGGGATGGGAATCTCCACGGGGCAGACCTCGCCGCAGGCGCCGCAGAGGCTGGAGCCGTGGATCAGGTCGTGGCGCACGCCCACGCCTTCCATCTGCGGCGTGAGGATCTTCCCGATGGGGCCGGGATAGACGGCCTCGTAGGCATGGCCGCCCACCCGGGTGTAGACGGGGCAGTGGTTCATGCAGGCGCCGCAGCGGATGCAGCGCAGCGTGGCCCGGAGCTGCGGGTCGGCGTAGATCCGCGACCGGCCGTTGTCGAGGATGACGAGGTGGACTTCCTGGGGGCCGTCCTTCTCGCCCTCGCCCCGGGGGCCGGTGATCATGTTGAAGTAGGTGCTCACCGCCTGGCCCGTGGCCGAGCGGGTGAGGATGGCGTAGAGGGGCGCCACGTCTTCCAGGGTGGCCACGACCTTCTCGAGGCCCATGACGGCGATGTGGAGGGGTGGCACGTGGGTGCTCATGCGGCCGTTGCCTTCGTTCTCCACCAGGCAGAGGGTTCCGGTCTCGGCCACGGCGAAGTTCACGCCGGAGAGGCCGGCATCCGCATCGAGGAACTTCTGGCGCAGGACTCGGCGGGCCATGGCCGTGAGCTCATCCACATCCTCGGTGTACTTCGCGTCCTTGATCTTCTGGCTGAACTGCCGCGCGATCTGGTCCTTGTTCTTGTGGATGGCGGGCATGATGATGTGGCTCGGCGTCTCGCCATCCAGCTGGATGATGTATTCGCCCAGGTCGGATTCCAGCGCCTCGATGCCGTTCGCCTCGAGGAAGGCGTTGAGGTGCATCTCCTCGGAGACCATGCTCTTGCCCTTGACGAGGGTCTTGGCGTTCTTGGCGCGGAGGATGCTGAGGATCAGCTCGTTGGCCTGTTCGCAGGTCTCGGCCCAGTGGACCTTGATGCCGTTCTTCGTGCAGTTGACCTCGAACTGCTCGAGCAGCTCAGGCAGGCCCAGGAGGCTGCGCGAGCGGATGGTGGTGCTGAGGTCGCGCAGGTCCTGCAGGTCGCGGGGATCGGGGAACTGGTTGCGCCGCTTGGTGATGAGGCCGTCCATGGCGCGGCGGAAGTTCGCCCGGAGCTGCGGATCCAGCAGGGCCTTGGCGGCGGAATCGCGGAACAGGACTTCATGCTCAGCGTGCATGGGTGCGCTCCCAGAGGAACTCGGCGATGTGCTGGACGCGCAAGGGACTCTGCTTCGCCTCCAGGGTGCCGTTCACGTTGAGGAGGCAGCCGCCGTCCGTGGAGAGGACCACGGAGGCGCCGGTGGCCTCGGCATCCGCGGCCTTGTCGCAGGACATGGCCCCGGAGATCTCCGGCTGGCGCACGGAGAAGGTGCCGCCGAAGCCGCAGCATTCATGCTCGCGGGCGAGGGGCGCCAGCTCCACGTTGGCGAGCTGGCCGATGAGGGCCTGGGGTTCGCCCTTCAGGCCAAGATCCCGCACCGCATGGCAGGAGCTGTGCCAGGTGACCTTCACCGGCGCGCCGAGATCCTTCAGCTTCACGTCGAGGACATCCACCAGGAACTGGGTCAGCTCGTAGACGCGGGCGCTGAAGGCCTTCACCTTGGCTTCATCGGGCTGGCCGTGGAACAGTTCCGGATAGTGGACCTTCATCATGCCGGCGCAGCTGCCGGAGGGCAGGATGACCGGCAGGTCCTGGGGAAAGAGAGCCACCTGATTACGGGCCACATCGCGGGCCTCCTCCCAGTAGCCGCAGTTGAAGGCGGGTTGGCCGCAGCAGGTCTGGCCTTCGGGAAAGACCACGTCCACGCCGGCCTGACGCAGCAGCTGGATGCCGGCCATGCCGGCGTCGGGAAAGAAGAGGTCCACCAGGCAGGTGCCGTAGAAGTAGACCTTCTTGGGCTTGGGTTCACTCACTTGGAGGCCTCCGGTCGCGTGGCGGATTCGAGCAAGTATAGGAAGCTGCGGTAGACCTCGCCCGTGGAACGCGTCATGCCCACCTCGCAGGTGCGGCTGCTGGCGAAGTGGCCGTCGAAGGCCTGGGCCTTCACTTCCTTCGCTTCGTGCTTGGTGGCGGAGGCGGTCAGCTCGGGATGCGTGAAGCCGCGGTCGCCCGCGAAGCCGCAGCAGCCCGCGTCCCGCGGCACCACCACCTTGTCGGCGCAGGCCTTGGCCACGCCTTCGAGCTTGGGCAGCAGGTTCATCTTGGTGACCGAGCAGACCGGATGCAGCGCCACCGAACCCACCTTGTGGGTGACCTTCAGCCGGGGCAGCAGCACATCGTGGGCGAACGCGGTGCTGTCGAGCACCTTCAGCTTGTCGAACTTCGCCTGGTTTTCGGGGGTGAGGTAGGCGCGGCTGGTAACCACGCCGTAGGTGCAAGGGCTGGTGTCCATCACCACGGAGAGGCGGCCTTCCTGGCTCCACTCCCAGAACTTCTCGATGGCCCGGTTCACGGTGAACCGGTGGGCCTCGTCGAAACCCTTGGAGGAGAAGGGCACGCCGCAGCAGGTGCCCTCCACGTCGTAGGGGATGTGGACGGGCATGCCCGCCCGCTCGGACACCTTGACCAGGGCCTCCACCAGGCTCATCTCGGTGGGCTCGCCGGGCAGGTGGCCCATCATGCGGGAGATGCAGGCGGGGAAGTAGATGGCCTGCGCGCCCCCCAGGCTGGTTCTCGGCAGGACGGCCTTGGCCGCCTTGGGCATCTCGGGGCTCCACTGGTGGGAGGCTCCGAAGCCCTTGAAGATGCGGGTGATGAAGGGCATGACCTTGGGGCCGAAAATGCTCTGCACCAGGTGCCCGCTGCGCAGGGCCAGGCGCATGACCGGCTCCACGGTGGCGAAGTTCCTGGCCACGGTGAGCGCGATCTTCTGGGCGCGGCGGCTGTGGTTGGCCCGGCGGAAGCGCTTGGTGAGCTGGCCGGTGTCGATGCTTACGGGGCAGGCCGTGGCGCAGAGGCCATCCACGGCGCAGGTGTCGAGGGCCATGTAGGGGAAGGCCTCTTGCAGGGAGGCGAGCAGGGCGGGGTTCTCGCGGTTACCTTCGAGGCGCGCCATCTCGCGGCGCACCACGATGCGCTGGCGGGGCGTCAGCGTGAGCTCGCGGCTGGGGCACTTGGGCTCGCAGTAGCCGCACTCGATGCACTTATCCACTTCCTCTTCCACGCCGGGCATGGGTTTGAGGTCGGACAGGTGGCACTTGGGATCGGCGTTGAGGATGACGCCGGGGTTCAGCAGGTGCTGGGGATCCACCAGGGCCTTCAGCTTGGCCATGACGGCCTTGGCCTCCGGTCCCCACTCGGCCTCCACGAAGGGCGCCATGTTGCGGCCCGTGCCGTGCTCGGCCTTCAGGGCGCCGTCGTACTTCTTCACGACCAGCTCGACCACGTCGTCGATGAGGGCCGAGTAGCGGTCCACCGCCGCCTGGTCGTTGAAGGACTGAGTGATGACGAAGTGCAGGTTGCCATCCTTGGCGTGGCCGAAGAGGATCGCTTCGTCATAGCGGTGCTTGGCGAAGAGCCGGGTGAGGTCCACCGCGGCGTCGGCCAGCTTCTCGATGGGGAAGGCCACGTCTTCGATCAGCACTGTGGTGCCACGCTTGCGGACTGCCCCCACGGAGGGGAAGGTGCCCGAGCGGATCTTCCACATGAGGGCCTGTTCCACGGGATCGTGGGTGAAGCGGGCGGGCTCCAGGAGGTTGAAGCCGGCGGCGGCGGCGAGCGCGGTGCGCTCCAGGTCGGCCCGGACCGATTCCTCCCGGCCGTGGAACTCCACCAGCAGCGCCGCGGCGCCTTCGGGCAGGGTCTTGATGCTGGGGGGGATGCCCGCCTGGTTTTCCACGGATTTCAGGGAGGCGCGGTCCAGCAGTTCCAGCGCGGCGGCGCCGGCATCCCGGAGGGGCACGATGGCGGCGCAGGCCGCGTGCAGGTCCGGGAAGATCAGGAAGCCGGTGACCTTCACCGGCAGGTCGGGCACGGACTTCAGCACCGCCTCGGCGATGAAGGCCAGCGTGCCTTCCGAACCCACCAGCAGGTTGCGGAAGATGTCCACGGGCCGGTCGAAGTCAATGAAGGCATTGAGGGAATAGCCCGTGGTGTTCTTCATCTTGTACTTGGCGCGGATGCGCTCGGCCAGGGACCGGTTCGCCTCGAGCTCGGCCTTGAGGTCGAGCAGGCCCTTCGCCAGGGCGGGCTCCAGCTCACGGAAGCGCTCATCAGCGCCAGGGGCTGCCGTGTCGATGACGGTGCCCGAAGGCAGCACGAAGGTCAGCGATTCCAACGTGTGGTAGGCGTTCTGGGTGACGCCGCAGCACATGCCGCTGGAGTTGTTCGACAGGATGCCGCCCACGGTGCAGGTGTTGATGGACGCGGGATCAGGCCCCATCTTGGCGCGGAAGGCCTTCAGCGCATGGTTCACGTGCGCGCCGATGACGCCGGGCTGCACCTTCACCTTGGCGCCGCCTTCGAGCACCTGGATGCCGCGCCAGTTGCGGGCGACCTCCACCAGGATGCCGTCTGAGACAGACTGGCCCGACAGGCTCGTGCCCGCGGCCCGGAAAGTCATGGGGATGTTCCGCTCATGGCTCAGGCGGAAGAGGCCGCGGATGTCCTCCACGCTGCCCGCGAAGGCCACGGCTTTGGGGATGAGCCGGTAGAAGCTGGCGTCGGAGGCGAAGGCGATCAGGTCCACCGGGCGGTCGAGCACGCGCTGCTCGCCCACGATGGCCGCGAGGGAATCCCGCAGGGAGGTGGCTGTGGTCGTGGTCATGTCGTACATCCTCTCCCCGGAAGGGGCGGTAAAAAGTCCCGCCGACCCTGAAGCTGTCGGCGGGACCAGGTCGTTCGTCTGAAAGCCGCCGGGTCTACTTGGCCGGGGCGGGGGCGGGCACGGCGGCGGGAGCGGCCGGAGCAGCGGGGGCGGTGACAGCGGCCGGCGCGGCGGGAGGCAGCTGGGGCATCCAGTTCGCGGGCAGGACCTTCGCATAGAGGAAGATCACGACGCCGACCATGGCGGCCAGGGCCAGGCTGTGGAAGAACACATAGCGGAGGATGGTGCCTTCCTCGCCCTGCTGGTTGGTGGCCACGGAGGCCACGACGAGGCTCTGGGCGTCGATCATCTTGCCCATGACGCCGCCGGTGGTGTTGGCCGCGGCGGTGAGGATCGGGTTCAGGCCCAGCTGCTGGGCGGTGATCTTCTGGAGGCCGCCGAAGAGCACGTTGGCGGAGGTGTCACTGCCGGTAAGGGCCACGCCCAGCCAGCCCAGCATGGCGCTGAAGAAGGGGAAGAGCACGCCGGTGCTGGCGAAGGCAAGACCCATGGTGGCGTCCAGGCCCGCGGACTTGGAGACGAAACCAAGACCCAGCATGGCGGCGATGGTGAGCAGCGAGATCTTCACGCGATTGACGGTGCCCCCGAAGATCTTGAGCAGTTCCAGGGGGCCGAAGCCCACCAGCAGCCCGCTGCAGATGCCGGCGAGCAGGAGGCTGGTGCCCGTGAGGGAGAGCCAGTTGAAGGTCCAGACGGCGGCCTCAGCAGAGGGCTTGGCGACCACGGGAGGAGCCTTGATGACGTTCTTGTGGAGCAGGGGGATCTCGAAGTTCTTGACGGTGTAGCCCTGCAGGAAGTTCGGCTTGTCCTTGGTGCCGCCGTTCAGGAACGTCTTGACCTGAGGGGTGCCCCAGGCAAACACGAAGAGGGACAGGAACACCCAGGGCATCCAGGCCTTGACGATCTTGCCGGTGGGCTGCTCGACCTTGGCGGCGTGGGCATCTTCGCGCTCGTGCTCATAGCGCCAGGTGGTCTTGGGCTGCCAGACCTTCAGGAAGAGCACCAGGGCCACCATGGACACGATGGCGCCGATGATGTCCACCAGCCAGGGGCCGTGGAAGTTGCTCACCGCGAACTGCGTGATGGCGAAGCTGCCACCGGCCACGAGGCAGGCGGGCCAGACTTCCATCATCGCCTTGCGTCCGGCCATGGTCCAGATGATCCAGAAAGGCACGATCAGCGAGAAGATGGGCAGGATGCGGCCGGCGGCGGCGCTCAGCATGTCCAGGGGCAGGCCGGTCACGCCGGCGAGGGCGATGAGGGGGCTGCCCAGGGCGCCGTAGGCCACAGGAGCCGTATTGCCGATCAGGGCGAGGCCCGCGGCCTGGAGGGGGCGGAAACCCAGGCCAATGAGCATGGCGGCCGAAATGGCCACGGGCGTGCCGAAGCCGGCGGCGCCCTCGATGAAGGCCCCGAAGCTGAAGGCGATCAGCAGGGCTTGGATGCGGCGGTCACCGGCAAGGCCGGCGATGGAATGCTTCACCACCTCGAAGTCGCCAGACTTCACGGTGATGTCATAGATGAAGATGGCGTTCAGCACGATCCAGCCGATGGGCAGCAGGCCGAAGAGGGCGCCATGCACGGCAGCCATGCCGGCCATGCCCGCGGGCATCTTGTAGATGAGGATCGCGACGGCCAGACAGGTGATCAGGCCCAGGATCGCGGAATAGTGCGCCTTCACGTGTTTGGCCAGGAAGCCCAGCAGCACGAAGACTGGTAGGGCGGCCACCAGGGCCGAAAGGAAGATATTCCCCATGACGGGGGAATAGACTTGGGTCCAGGGGGTCATGCAGCCTCCAGAGGTGGGGGGTAAGAGGATGGGTAGGTAGAGTTTTTGGAAAGAACCTGGGCGAAGATTACAATGGGTCTAGTGGTCAGACCATACTGAAGAGACCTGGAATTGGTCACAGTTTGCATGTAGTATGTTTTTCAATAGTTAAATTTTTTCGAGACGTGCGCCCATGGAATTCACCCCGATCAGGACCCGCCGCCTCTACGAGGAAATCGTGGAGCAGATCAAGCAGCTCATCACGGATGGGCGGCTGAAGCCCGGGGACAAGCTGCTGGCGGAACGGGAACTGGCGGAACAGTTCCAGGTCAGCCGGGCCTCGGTGCGCGAGGCGATCCGAACCCTCGAGATGCTCGGCGTCATCGACATCCGCCCCGGCGAGGGCACCTTCGTGCGCGGCACCGAAACCGACGACATCATCCGGCCCCTGGCCATGTTCCTGGCCGTGGAGCGCAGCTCACTGCTCGACATGTTCGAGATGCGGCGCATCTTCGAGACCGCCACCGCGCGCCTGGCGGCGGAGCGGGCCACCGAGGAGGAGTTCGACCAGATCGAGGCGATGCTGGAGAACATGCGGGAACGCCTGAATGTGCAGGATCCGGAGAAGGGCGAGGAGTATGACGCCGCCTTCCACTACGCCGTGGCCGAGGCCACCCACAACAGCCTGCTCATCAAGCTCTTCAAGACCGTCTCGGAAGAGTTCGCGAAGGCGAACTCCGTGGCCCGCAGGCAGCTGTACCACAACAGCGTGCAGAACGCCCAGAAGATCATCGATCAGCACTCCGAGATCCTCGAAGCCATCCGGGCCCGCTCACCCGAGCTCGCCTCGGCAGCGATGCTGTCGCACCTGATCTTCGCCGAGGATGAGCTTCGGAAGTGGATCGTCTAGACCGGAGGGAAACCGCCGACAGGTTGGCGAAGGCACGTCATGTGCCCTCGCCTTGTGCCTTTGCATCGCGGCACAGTGGTGGCCCCGGTGGGGTTCGAACCCACGACCAAGCGGTTATGAGCCGCCAGCTCTGACCGCTGAGCTACAGGGCCAGGGCCAGTGTAGCAAACAGCTCCGGGCTCGCCCGGTGCCGTTTGCCGGGTCAGAGCCCCTGGATGGAGCGTCCTCCCAGGGCGAAATCCAGCAGCTGGAGCATGCGGTCCGCGAGGGTCGGCAGATCCCTTGCCTCCAGAAGGAACTGGCGTTCCGTGGGCTCGAAATCCAGAGCCATGGCCAGGGTGTTCAGCCGCCCCACGTCCTCCAGGGGCAGGTCGAGGAGCTCCTTGAGCTGAGCCTCGATGCCTTCGGAGGCCGCGTAGGCCTCGAGCGATTCCATGAGGCGGCGACGGTGGGGACCGGGCCAGAGCACCGAGGCGTCGAAGGGCAGCACCTCGGTGCGGGCCTGGCGGTAGGGCTTGCCCGGGACCTCCTGGAGGACGCGCACCGTGTCCTTCCCCTGAAGCAGCAAGTTCCAGCGGCCGCCCGTGAGGGGCTCGGCGCGCACCACTTCCGCCAGGCAGCCGATGTCGAAGATGGGCGCGGATTCGCCCAGGGAACCGGGTTCGGGGTTCTCCCGCATGAGGGTGAGGACGAGGTGGTGGTGGGAGTTGAGGACATCCACCGTCATCTCCTGGTACCTGGGCTCGAAGATGCGCACCGGAAGGAAGGTCTCCGGGAAGAGCACGACCTGGGGCAGGGGAAAGAGGGGAAGAATGGCTGGTAGCATGAACACCTTGTTCGCCAATGCATCGGAGTCCGCACCGTGAAGGATGAGAACCAGGGGCCTGGAACGATGGAGGTCGGTCACGCGGTGCTCGACGCGGCTCGCACGGCCATCGCGGCGCTGCGCGAAACCTGGCCGGTGTCGCAGGTGGACGCCTGGGCCGACATGGTGCTGGGCCGGAACGGGCGCGTGGTGTTGACCGGCATGGGCAAGTCGGGCCTCGTGGCCCAGAAGATCGCCGCGACCCTGGCCTCCACGGGCTGCCCCAGCTTCTTCCTCCACCCGGCGGAGGCCCTCCACGGAGACCTCGGCATGGTGACCTCGGAGGATTCCGTCCTGGCCCTGTCCAACAGTGGGGAGAGCGAGGAAGTGGTGCGCCTGCTTCCGAGCCTGCTCCGGATGGGGATCCCCCTGGCGGCCATCACCTCCCGTTCCGACAGCAGCCTCGGCCAGGCCGCCACCTGGACCCTCACCTACCGGTTGCCCCAGGGGGAAGGGTGCCCCCTTGACCTTGCCCCCATGGCCAGTACCACCCTCCAGCTGGTCTGGGGCGATCTTCTGGCGGCCACGCTGATGGCCCGGCGGGGGTTCACCAGCGACCTGTTCGCCCTGAACCATCCCGCTGGAAGTCTCGGCGCCAAGTTATTGAAAGTGAAGTCCCTGATGCATGAAACCTGGCCCAAGGTCGGACCTGCCACCACCTTGACGGCGGCCCTGAAAGCCATGACCGAAGGACGGCTTGGCATGACCAGCGTCATGGATGGAACCAGCCTCCTCGGTGTGATCACGGACGGCGACATCCGCCGGGCCCTG
Organism: Holophagaceae bacterium; assembly: GCA_017859995.1. Lineage (GTDB taxonomy): Bacteria > Acidobacteriota > Holophagae > Holophagales > Holophagaceae > Geothrix. The sequence goes on from JAFJUR010000002.1 coordinate 36,274, forward strand.
GAGACGGCCGAGCGGGAAGGCCGGAACCCGCTGGCCCTCACCGCCGAGCAGATGATGACCCGGAACCCGGCCCGCATCCCGGAGGACGCCTTCGCCCTGGACGCGGCGAGGGACATGGAGGCCCGGAAGATCACCTTCCTCATGGCCACCCGGGAAGGGGTGCCCAGTGGGGTGATCCATATCCATGATCTCTTGGCTTCCAAGGTGTTATGAGATTTCGCATCGTAGCCTGGTTTGCATTTAAGGTTACATAATATACATTATCGAAAGTCATCTTGAGCCCCTTGTGCCTGCCATCCTGACCCGCTACATCCTCCGCCGCTGGGCGACCCCTTTCCTGGGAGCCCTGTTCTTCTATGGATTCCTGCTCATTTCCTGGGAGATGATCGCCATCTCCCGCGAGATCTTTTCCCAAGGCGCGCCCTTGCGGTGGATGTTCCCGCTCCTGCTCCTGTCCCTGCCGGAAACCTTCTCGATGGTGCTTCCCATGGCGGCGGTCCTGGGCGGATTGCTTGGGACACAGCAGTTGATGGAAGGCTCTGAACTGGTGGCTGCCCAAGGACTTGGCGCCGGCCGAAAGACCTGGTACGCCCCCTGGGGCATCCTGGCCTGTGGCCTCCTGCTGCTGGCCTCCCTCAACGCCCACCTGCTGGTTCCAGCGTCGGCCTCACTCCAGCAGACGGTGCGCCAGAAGATGTCAGAGGCGGCCCGCGCCAAATTCCTGCGGCCCGGAAGCCCGCCGTGGCATCCGCCCGGATCCCCCGACACGGCCTTCTGGGTGTCGGAGGAGGGCCAGGTTCACCTCATGGAGTCCACCCCCCAGGGCACACAGCACCTGACCGCCGCCCGCATGACCTATGCACTGGAGAACACGGCGGCAGGGAACGCGGAACTCCAGATCCATCTCTCCGACCTGCAGGGGGTCCACTTCCAGCCCGGCGGGGATGGCAGCGTGATCCATCTCAAGCAGCAGCAGCAGACCTTGCGCTTCGCCATGCCATCAGGCCCCAGGCTGTTGGCAGCCATCCCCCTCAGGTACGAATCCACCTGGGCGCTGGCGGGTCATTGTCTGAACGGCGGGGTGCCTGACATCCAGCGCCGGCAGTCCGCCATCGAACTGGGGCGACGAATCACCCTGCCCTTGGCCTCGATCGCCCTGCTGCTCATGGGCGTTGCCCTCGGATTCGGCCACCCGCGCTTTTTCCGAGGGGGGGCCGTGATCAAGAGCCTGGGGGTGATCCTGGCCTACTATTTGTTGATGAAGTACACCGAAAACATGCTGTTGGGTGGAAAAGTTAAATCGCTGTTTCCCGTCATGATCCCGCCTTTCCTCTTCCTCGCCGCGGGCTGGTTCATCCTCAACCAGCGTCTGTCGCCGCACCGGAGTCGCCAAGGTCCCGGGACCCTCTTCCTGAAACTCCTGGGGCGCAACCTGCACCTCGCACCCATCTACTCTTGGGTATCAGGCGCCAAGGCCTCCCTGCTCTGCTGGATCCATGGGCAGGGCACGCGCCGGGGCGTGTTCCGGCACTGGTCCACCATCGCCTGGTGGCGCAACTGGGGGTTGACCCTCGGGAGCCTGCTGACCCTCGACCTGCTGATCGAATTCTCCAATCTTGCAGGAGATTTATCGAATAATAAGATTCATTTCATTGTTTTCATTAAATATTGGCTCTGGAATCTTCCGCCATTCCTCGAAGTGGCCTTCCCCGTCTCCTTCCTCCTCGGCACCATGCTCGCCCTGTCGGAGGCTGCCTTGAACCGGGAGTGGCTGGCCATTCGCGCGGGAGGGGTGAGCCTCCTTCAATGGATCTGGGCCAGCCGGTTCGCATGGGCCGCCGTGGCCCTGGCCACGTTCTTCCTCCAGGCGGGCCTCGCCCCCACCGCGCGAACCCGCTCCCGGGAGCTCTATCAGCAGATCCTCAAGCGGCCCTCGCGTTCGGCCTCCTCCTCGCCCTGGATGCACCTGGGCTCCACGGGGGTTCTTTGGCACCTCGCCCCGGATGTCCGCTGGGGGTTCCCCCTGAAGGGCCCCGGTGAAGCGCCGATCCTGCTCCGCTGGCAGCCCGGGTCGGAACGGTCCGAGGCCCTGGCCTGGGGCGGGATGCACATGGTGCCCGGCCCCACCGCGGATTCGCTCTTCCCGGACCGCGCCCTCCAGTCCGCACCTTCCGCCTCCGAGGCGCCCACCCTCGACCTGTTCAAGTGGCAGCGCTGGGCCCCGGATCCTGAACGGTCCTATCTGCTGTGGAGCCGGCTCCTGGGCTGGCTGGCGGGCCCCCTGCTCGTCCTTGCCCTGCTCTCTTACGCGTTCCCGGGCCCCCGCCAGGGGCGCGGCCAGGCCATCGGGGCCGGGCTCGTGGGCGGCCTCGTGTTCCTGGGTCTGCAGACGCTCTTCGGCGGGGCCGCACGGGCCTCGGAGATCCCCGCCTACTGGGGAATCCTGGCGCCCTTCCTCCTGCTGGCCGCCTTCTCGCTGGTCCGGCTTTCCCGCTTGCGGACCTAGCCGGCAAAGACGGGGCCGGCGCCGGCATCGAACCTTTGGACCTGCGGTGATCCGGGATGAGAGAATGGGACTCCAGGTCTCCCGTCCCCTGCCCGGACGGGACCTCTTTTTTTTCGCCCCTCGAAAGGATGTCCTTGAACATGTCGCTGAAGCCTGACCAGCCCACGCCAACCGTGACTCTCAAGGAGGGGCTCGCAGCGCGGTACCTGCCGATCCTCCTGCTCGCCGCGGGCTACCTCGGCCTTGGGATCCTGCTCCGCGGATTCCTGTGGTTCCGGTTCGGCCGGGAAGCCCAGGTGAAGGCCTCCTCCATCTTCTGGATCCTGCCTGCCGGCGTCGTCTCCGATGCGATCCAGGCCCTGTATCTCTTTCTTCCGCTGGCTTTGTACCTCTGGTTGAAAGCCCCCAAAGGGGGCGTGCGGAGATGGGGCCCCCTGGGCCCGTCCCTGCTCACCTTCCTCTATGCCCTCGGCGGTCTTTTCCTGGTGGCCTGCGAGTATTTCTTCTTCGAGGAGTTCAACGCCCGGTTCAACCTCGTGTCCGTGAACTACCTGATGTATCCCACCGAGGTCGCTGGGGACATCTGGTCCGAATACCCGGTGGTGAAGATCCTCGTCGTCTGCGCGGTTGCGGCGGGGTTCGTGGTCTGGAAGCTGCGGCCCCGCTGGGCGGACGCACTCACCGCGCCCGTGGCCTTCAAGGCACGCAGCCTGGTCATGGCCGTCTATGCCGCCGCGCTGATCGTGGCCATCGTCTTCATCCCCACCAACCTGCTCGGCTTCTCCTCCAACCGGGTGACCAACGAGCTCGAAGCCAACGGCATCTCCAGCTTCTTCCGGGCCCTCCGCACCAGCGAGATCGACTACCACGCCTACTACGCGACCCGCCCAGCCGCCGAGAACCTGAGCCGCCTGACCGCCCAGCTGGCTCCCGGGGGCGGCACCTTCACGCGCCTTGCCGAAGGCCGCCTCGACCGCCAGTTCCCGGCCCGCCCGGACGGCCTCGGGAAGATGAACGTCATTCTGGTCTCGAGCGAGTCCTTCGGCGCCGAGTTCAGCAAGCTCTATGGCTCGACCCGCGACTGGACCCCAGAATTCGATCGCTTCGCCCAGCAGGGGCTCTGGTTCCGCCACGTCTACGCCACTGGCACCCGCACCGTCCGCGGCCTGGAGGCCCTCAGCACCTCCCTGCCCCCGGTGCCCACGGAAGCCATCCTCCGGCGCCCTGGCCACGCGGCCATGGCCACCCTCGGCTCGGTGCTCCGGGCCCACGGGTACCAGACGGCCTTCCTCTATGGCGGCTACGGCTACTTCGACAACATGAACGCGTTCTTCCAGAGCAACGGCTACGATGTGCTCGACCGGAGGAACCTGGAGACCAAGCCCCGCTTCGAGAACATTTGGGGCGTCTCGGACGAGGATCTCTTCGACATGGCCCTGTCGTATGCGGACAAGCGGGCCGCCACCGGGGCGCCCTTCTTTATCCACATCATGAACACCTCGAATCACAAGCCTTACACCTTCCGCCCCGGCCTGGAGGGCATCGGGGTGAAGGTCAAGGGCGGCGGCCGGGAATCCGGCGTGCGGTACGCGGACTTCGCCCAGGGCCGGTTCCTGCGGGATGCGGAGCGTCACGCGTGGTTCAAGAACACGCTCTTCGTGGTCGTGGCCGATCACGGGGCCCGGGTCTATGGACGCCAGGAGATCCCCCTGAAGACCTACGAGATCCCGCTCATGTTCTATGCGCCGGGCCGACTGGCACCCCGGCGCTCGGACGGACTCATGTCCCAGATCGACCTGCCACCGACCCTCATGGGCCTCCTCGGGCTGCCCTACACCGCACCCTGGTTCGGTCAGGACGTGCTGCACACGCCGGAATCCGGCCGGGTGCTCCTGTTCAACCACAACGACCACGCGGCCCTCATGAAGGACGGCACCCTCACCATCCTGGGGCTCCACGGCAGCTCCGTCTCCAAGGTCTACGACACCGAGAAGGATGCCTACCGGCTGCTTCCGAAGGGCAGCGGCCACGACGATCTGACCATCGCCTACTACCAGACCGCGTACGAGCTCTTCAAATCAAAGAAATACAATTGATCCAGCACAACCTTCGAAAGGATTCCCTGCATTGAGCTCGCTTCTCGCCCGGGCCCAGAAGGCCCTCGCCGCCCACCCCCGCCTGCGGCCCGGGGACCGCGTGCTGGCGGCCATGTCGGGGGGAGTCGACAGTTCCGTCATGGCTGCCCTGCTCCAGCGGTCGGGCTACGAGGTCATCGGTATTTCCATGCAGCTCTTCGACAAGAAAACCAGCGAAGGTTCGGATGGCAAGTGCTGCACCCTCGATGATTTCCAGGATGCCAGGAGGGTCGCCCACGAGTTCGGCTTCCCCCACTATGTGATGGACTTCGAGACCCGCTTCCGCGATACGGTCATCGAGGGGTTCATCCAGGGGTACTTGGATGGCGAAACACCGAGCCCTTGCATCCGTTGCAACCAGCATCTCAAGTTCTCTGCCCTGATGGAACGGGCCGACGCCCTGGTGGCGCCCTTTGTCGCCACGGGCCATTACGCCACCATCGCCCACACTGGAAACCATTGGCGCCTCCTCAAGGCCTCGGACCCGGCCAAGGACCAGAGCTACTTCTTGTTCCACCACACCCAGGCGACCCTCGCCCGGACCCTGTTCCCCCTGGCCGGGTTCACCAAGCCCGAGGTTCGCCGTCTCGGCGCCGACCTGGGGCTGCACCTCGCGGAGAAGGCGGAGAGCCAGGAGATCTGCTTCGTGACCCAGGATCGGTATGACGCCTTCCTGGAGGCGGAGGGCCGGGATCCTGGCCGGGGTGAAGGTGAGATTCGCCACCTGGACGGCCGGGTGCTTGGCCGCCACCTGGGCTACTGGCGCCATACGGTGGGGCAGCGCCGGGGACTGGGCGTGGCCCATGCCGAGCCGCTCTACGTGATCCGGGTGGAGCCCGCCACGAACACCGTCTGGGTGGGCACCGAGTCGGACCTGCTGGGCCGGGAGCTGGTGGCGCGGGAGCTCAGCTGGGTTCACGGCCAGCCCGCCGGGCCCCTCGCCTGCGACGCGCGCATCCGAAGCCGGTCCCCGGAGGCCGAGGCCCTGGTCATCCCCCTCCCCGACGGGCGGGTCAAGGTGGCGTTCGCCGAGCCTCAGCGGGCCATCGCGCCTGGGCAGGCCGTGGTCTTCTACCGGGAGGGCGAGGTCCTCGGCGGCGGCTGGATCGACGGCCACGGGCTGTGACCCCCGCCCGGGCCTGTGAACGCTAGCCTGTCGGCATGGATAGCTACCGTCTCTGGGTCCAGGCCCATCCGCTCCTCTCCGCCGCCCTCCAGTTCGCCCTCCTCGGCACCCTGGGCGAAGTGGTGGCCGCGAGCTTGCGGGGCCGACGCCCCACCCTGCCCTGCACCCTGCCCCAGCTGCTGGCCAAGGTCGCGGCCTGGGCTGTGCTCGGCCTGGTGATCAAGGCCGGCTTCGTGGGCATGAAGGGCTTCACGCGAGGGCTCCTCGACCACCACCTCCTGCCCGCGTTCCTGGGCTCCGGCCTGGGCTGGGCCTTCGCGCTGTCGGCGCTCACCAACGGCTTCTTCGGGCCCCAGATGATGCTGTTCCACCGCTTCGAGGACAACCTGATCCTGCGTCGACGCGGGTTCGACGGCATGGCGCCGGCCCTGTGGACGCTGCTCTGGTTCTGGGTGCCCGCCCACACCCTGACCTTCAGCCTGCCGGCGGACTACCAGGTGGGCCTGGCCGCCCTGTGGTCACTGGCGCTTGGCATCATCCTGGGGCTTCGCCCGCGGACCTGAGGGCGGGGCCTGCTCCGGCCCCAGCGTGTAGGCCACTCCGGGGTAGCTCACAAAATGGAAGAGGTTCGCCTCGGCGGTCACGCCCAGGCCCGGCACGGGCAATTGCGGGAAGCCGATGGAAGCGCCGAAGGCCGCGGGAATCCCCCGGGGTGAAGGCATTTTGAGCGCATGCGCCGTCTCCCGCAGCAGCAGGAGGCCGAGGGGAATGGAGAATCGACCGCACCAGGGCATCCGGTACTCGTCCGGCTGATCGGGGTTCACCACCGTGGCGAAGAAGGTCCTGGCCTTCTCGATCGACACCGGCCCCGAGAGCGGCCCCAGGAGCAGGGCCCGGTCCCGGGCCATGGCTTGAAGGTAGGCGTCCACCCCGCCAGCGCCGTAGGGAACATGGTTGAAGTCCGCGCCGTAATGGATGCCATCCGATGAGATGACCACCGCCACGTCCCGGCCGAGGTTCCACCCGCGGCGGGCCATGCCCTCGGCCAGCGCCGGTCCCAGCCGTGCCGCCAGCGCCTGGAGCCGCTCGAAGGAGGCCGCCGGAACGAGGATCGGAAGGATCTCCACCGAAGGATCCTGGTGCTTCAGCCAATACGCGATGGCTTCCAGCGAATGTTCGCGGTCCTGCATGGCGTCGTCCTGGATGACGTCTCCCGCAGGCAGGCGCCGCAGCAGCTCCTCCCGCAGGGGCGAGATCCGGAGCTCGCCGTCCGGGGTGCGCCAGGCGCGATGGCGGTCGAACACCAGCGCGTCCTTGGCGCCGAAGCTCCGGTACTTGTGGAACACGCCCACCAGCACCACGGTGCGGGCAGAGACCAGGGGCACGAGCCGCCGATAGACCCGGCCGGCATAGCGGTAGTCGTCGTGGGGGCAGATGAGCCCGGCCACGCCGGGCGCTGGCAAGGGACCGAAGGTTTCCGGCGCGGGAGGCAGCGCCGAGGCCGCCCAGGCGTCCGCCATCTGACCAGCCGTGGACGCGAAGCCCACGGTGTCCTGCTGACCGCGGAGATCCTGGATGCACGGGATGCCCATGCCCTTCTGGACCGCTTCGAGCGAGGGGGGGGCCGGGAGAACCGTCCCGGGCGAGGTCTGGGGCCAGGCAGGGAGGGCGCAGAGAAGGCAGGCGCAGAGGGCTCTGAAGCTCGGCATGGGGACCTCGTCAGTCCCACCGTAGCAGTTCAGGCGACAGGGCGGCCGGGCCGCCCGGACATGAAAACGCCCCCTTGGCGGGGGCGGATCTGGAGGCGCCGATCGGAGTCGAACCGATGCATACGGGATTTGCAGTCCCGGGCCTTACCACTTGGCTACGGCGCCTTGCGTTCTTGCAACCTTACTGGCGTGAGACATCAAGACTAGCAATGGCGCGCGATCCGGTCAACGGTGAATTTCAAACGTGACCGGGCTCACGCCTGGGCGGCCTCGGCGCTGCAGGCGCTGCAGAGGCCGAAGAGCAGCAGCTGGTGCCGGGTGATCTTGAAACCAGAGAGCGATTCCAGGTTGCGCAGGGACTCGTCGAGTCCACAGGCATCCACCTCGGCGGTGCGCCCGCAGCGCTCGCACTGCAGGTGGTGGTGGTGGTGGCGGGAATCGCACCGGACGAAGCGCATCACCTGGTCGCCGCCCAGGATGCTCTCGGCCCAGCCTTCGCGCACGAACCGTTCGAGGTTGCGGTAGACCGTGGGCAGGCCCGAGCGCCGCTCGGGAATCCGCTCCCAGATCTCCTCGACCGTCAGGGGGCGGTCGGAATCCTTCAGCACCCGCAGAATGCCCTCCCGCTGCGGCGTCTGCCGCATGCCGGCGGCGCGGAGAGAAGGGGTGCCTGGGGTGGCGGAGTCGGCCATGGCTCTAGCATGCCAGATTCGGGCACCATGGTTGCCATGCTCCAACGCACCTGGGACAGGATGGGTTCGCCCGAAGCTGGCGCCCCGTTTCTTCCGCTCTCCTTCCGCCTCTTCGCCAGCTTCGGCTTGCTGGTGGTCCATGCCGCCCTGCCCGAGGATGGGCGCGCCTCGGGTCCGGGGGAGTGGGCCTACCTGGCCATCCTGATGCTGATGCTCGTCGAGTCCCTGTGGGAATCCGGCCGGGGCCTGCTGGCCCGGAATCAGCTCTTCCCCACGCCGCGCCTCACGTGGATCCGCTGGAACCTGGCCCTGGACCTGGCGCTGGTCACCCTGGTCATCGCCTTCCAGGGCGTGGTGCAGGATCGCTTCGCCACGCTCTACATCTTCCCGGTGCTCGCCTCGGCCTTCTACCTGGGCACGGTGGAGATCGTGTGGGTGGGCGTCCTCTCCTCCGTCACGCACATTCTGCTTGTGCTCGGTTTCACCGCGGGATGGCTCCCGCCCTTTGGGCTCTCCGGGGAGATCCCCGATCTCGACATGAGCCGGCTGCCCTACCTCTTGGGCATCGCCTCTCTGCAGGTGTTCGTCGCCACCCTGCTGGTGGTGATCATCCGGCGACGCATGGACCGGCTCAGCACGGACCTGCAGGAGAGCGAGGCCACGGTCGGCGAGCTGGCCGCCCTGCACCGCCGCGTGGTGGAATCGCTGACATCGGGCCTCATCACGCTGGATCTGGAAGGCCTCGTCACTTCGGCCAATCCCGCAGCAGAAGCCATCCTGGGCCTGGTCATTCCTCCCGGAATCCCCATCGGGAACCTGATCCCCGTCCCCCATGCCCCGACCCTCCACCGGGGTCGGGTGCAGCGGTTCGAGGTGACGCTGCCAGGGCTGGGCCCGCGCATCATCGGCGGCCATGTGGCCTCGCTCCGCGGCGCCGACGGGATGGAATCGGGCCAGCTGGTGCTCTTCCAGGACCTCACGGAACTGAAGGCTCTGGAGGAACGCACCCGCATCAGCGAGCGGCTCGCAGCCATCGGTCAGCTCGCCGCCGGCCTGGCCCATGAGCTGCGCAACCCCCTGGCCTCCATCAGCGGCTGCGTGCAGCTGCTGCACCGGGAGGATTCCCCAGAGGAGGTGAGGTCCCGGGTGCTCGGAATCCTCGACCGCGAAACCCAGCGTGTCGGCGCCATCGTGTCGGATTTCCTGGATTTCGCCCGGCCCGGTCCGACCGCCGGGGAGGTGCTGCCCCTCGGCCAGGTGGTCGAGGAGGTCCGGTGCAGTTGGGAGACCGATCCCCGGACCGAAGGCTTGAAGTTGACCCTAGGTGGCCTGCCTGAGGCCCACCTGCGCTCGGATCCCGTGGGCCTGCATCGGGTGCTGATGAACCTGCTCAGCAATGCCCGCAAGGCCGTCAAGGGGGTTCAATCACCCGAGATCCGGCTGGACGTCGCCCTGATGGGCAACACGGTGTGCCTCAACGTCTCGGACAACGGCTGCGGCATGACGCCGGAGCAGCTGGATCGGCTCTACGTGCCATTCGTTGGCAGCTTCGAGGAGGGCTCGGGCCTGGGCATGAGCCTGGTCTACAAGTTCGTGGAGACCATGGGTTGGCGCATCGAGGTCGAGAGTGCCCGAGGCAAGGGCACGAATGTCCGGATTTTCCTACCTGTCTGCCGTGATGAAGAGGAGATGGCGCCCTTGACCGATCAGTCGTAAACTTCGGTCAGATTTCTAGCACTCAATTCAGGCACACACCCTTGCAGGGTCCACTCGGCTCCTGCCAAAGTGTTGTATCCCCCTCCAGCGCGCACAGGCCGCCACCCAACCGGGTCTGTCTGTCCAGGGTTCGAGGAGGACTCGGCCAACGGCCGATGCCTTTGACATTCCCGCACCGCCCACTAGGCCAGGATCTGCCATGAACCGGAAGCTCATCCGACCGAACCTCAGTGAACTGAAGGACAAGCTGGGCATCCCTGCCAAGGGAGGCGGCGGGGAGGCCATGACCCCGGTTCCCCCTGCGGTCACCGCGGGCGGAGAGCCCAACCCGGCGGTGAACCCCGCCGCGGCCACGGCGCCCCAGGGACTCGGGAGTCCGCGCCGGAAGATCGCGCCTCCCGAGCAGACCAACGCTGAGAGCTTCTACTACCTCAAGCAGATGCAGTCGAAGACGCCGATGGTGATCGTCCTCCAGGACGACGAGAAGGTCCGCGGCGTCATCGAGTGGTACGACAAGCACTGCCTGAAGATCAACCGGGTCAAGGAACCCAACGTCCTCGTGCCCAAACACAACATCAAGTACATCTACAAGCAGGAAGAGGAACCGCGGATCCGCCGGAGCCGCACCAGCAAGAAGGACGAGGCTCCGCCAACCGAAGTCGAGATTCCGGTCTTCGATTGAAGCCAGGCTTGAGTCCTGGCCGTCCCCCTGCAGGGAGCCCCATGAGCCGCCGTCCGCACCTCGCCATCAGCCTGGGAGATCCGTGCGGCATCGGGCCGGAGATCCTGCTCGGGAGCCTGCCGGCGATCCAACCTTGGACGGATGTGACGGTGGTGGGCTCCAAGGCGGGGGCCGACCTGCTCGAAGGCATCGAAGGCCGCAAGGTGGACTGGCGTTGGACCGAGCCCCGGAACGCGGTCCCCTCCGGCTTCCATGGCCGGGCCTACGGGTTGCAGGTGCTGTCCGTGGGGGACCATCCCGGCCAGGTGCTGGCCGAGGCCCTGTGGCTGGATCCCACCGCGGAGATCGGGCCCGACCAGCTGAAGCTGGGCGAAGGCTCCGCCGCCTCGGGCCAGGCCACGGTGGAGGCGGTTCGGGTGGCGGCCCTCATGGCCATGAGCGGCGCCGCGGACGCGCTGGTCACCCTGCCCATGGCCAAGGCCGCGGCCCATCTCGCGGGATACGACATCCCGGGGCACACCGAATACCTGCAGGAGCTGTCCGGTTCCCCCATCACCCGCATGGCCTTCGTCAGCCCCCGGCTGAATGTGGTGCTGCACACGGTGCACCAGAGCCTGCGCTCCGTGGTGGAGACCCTCGACACCGACGCCGTGGCCGAAACCCTGGCCTTCTCCGCCGACCGCTTCATGCAGCTGACGGGCAACCTGGAGCTGCGCGTGGCCCTCTGCGCCCTCAATCCCCACGCCGGGGAACACGGGGCCTTCGGCGACGAGGAACGGCTGCTGTCCGACGCCATCGTCCAGGCCGAGGCCTCCTTCCTGGATTTCACGGCCCCGGGCGAGGGGCCCTACGGCGATCTGGCCTCGCCCTTCCCGGCAGGCGCGGCGCCGGAAGGCTGGCAGGTCTTCCCCCAGGACGGCACGCCCCACCCGCTGACCACGGGCCACCGGGGCCTGGAGGTGCTGTCCACCCGCGCGCCATTCGAGGCCCGGCCGGCCCCCCGGTTCTTCGGGCCCCTGCCTTCGGACAGCGTGTTCCACCGGGCCTCCCGGGGCGAGTTCGACCTGGTGGTGGCCCTCTATCACGACCAGGGACTCATCCCCGTGAAGCTCCTCGAACCGGCACGGGCCGTGAACCTGACGCTGGGCCTGCCCTTCATCCGCACCAGCCCGGACCACGGCACCGCCTTCGACAAGGCCGGGGCTTGGAGGGCGGACACCCAGAACTTCCTGGAGGCCACGGCCCTCGCCGTGCGCCTGGCGGGCCGGTCCCGGCAGGC
>JAFJUR010000167.1 GCA_017859995.1 Holophagaceae bacterium
CCGCCATGAGCCCCCACGCCATCGACGGCAAGCTGCCCAAGCTCTACTTCATGACCCAGGTGGGCGTCCGCCCCCCCAGCTTCGTGGTGAAGGCCAACACCGATCGCGGCCTCCACTTCAGCTACGTGCGCTACCTCGAGAACCGCCTGCGCGAACAGTTCGGCCTGGCGGGCGTGCCGCTGCGCCTCAGCATCCAGAAGAAGCAGAAAGGCGAAGGCGAAGAGGCGGAAGTGGCCGCCGTGCGCCGCATCCTCGATCCCGGCGAGGGCCTCAAACCTTCCCGCAGCAACGAAGCCCTCCAGGCCCAGCGCGTCGACAAGGTGAAGGCCAAGCCCCGGCCCAAGAAGAAGGAAGGCCCCAAGCCCGCCGCCAAGCAGGCGCCCCGCAAGGGGCCCGGCGGGCCGCCGAAGCGGGTCCGGCAGAAGTCCACCAAGCGCCCCTGACCGGGCCGCCAAGGTTGGGGGAGCACCGGGAATCGGTCTGGGCTAACCTAGGCCACCCCCCGGGAGATCCGATGACCCTGCGCTGCCTTATCGCCGGCCTCCTCTGCCTCGCCCTCGGCGCCCAGGACCGTCCGCTCATCATCAAGGCCTCGCGGATGCTGGATGTCCGCACCGGCAAGGTGGAAGCGCCGGCCCAGCTGTGGGTCAAGGACGGCCGCATCCAGCCTGGCCCCGCGCCCGCCGACGCCGAGGTGCTCGACCTGGGGAACCGCACCCTGTTGCCGGGTCTCATCGACTGCCACACCCACCTGCTCATCCCCTCGGGCCTCGGAGAACTGGGCTACCTCAAGCGCAGTCAGGGCGCCTTGCTGCTGGACGGCGTGGTGAACGCCAGGCGGGTGCTCGAGGCCGGCTTCACCACCGTGCGCGACGTGGGCGCCTCCGCGAGCTTCGGCGACGTGGCCCTGCGCGACGCCATCGCCCGGGGGGACATCCCCGGGCCGCGCCTGCTGGTGGCTGGCCCCGCCCTGTCCATCACGGGCGGGCACGGCGACCTCAACGGCTTCCCGCCCCACCTCCACGGCGCCGATGAACACATCGTGGATTCCCCCGACCAGGCGCGTCGCGTCGTCCGCGAGTGGCACAAGTACGGGGTGGACGTCATCAAGATCCACGCGACGGGCGGCGTGCTCTCCAACCACGACGACCCTGGCGCCCCCAGCTTCAGCCCCCCGGAATTCAAGGCCATCGTGGATGAGGCTCGGCGCCGCGGCATGGATGTCTGCGCCCACGCCCACGGCGATGCCGGCATCCTGGAGGCCACCCTGGCCGGGGTGCGCTCCATCGAGCACGGCAGCCTGCTGAGCCCGGCCACCGCGAGGGAGATGAAAGCCCGGGGCACTTTCCTCGTGCCCACCCTGTACGCCCTTGAGTCCATCCTGCTGCCGGGCAACCCGTACAAGGTCCCCGAGGGTTCTCTCGCCAAGGCCCGCGCCCTGCTGCCCCTTCGCCGCGCCGGGTTCAAGGCCGCCCTCGACGCCGGCATCCCCATCGCCTATGGCACGGACATCGGCGTGTTCGACCACGCCCAGGTCGCCGCGGATTTCAGGTATCTGGTGAGCTACGGCATGACGCCCCTGCAGGCCATCCAGAGCGCCACCCTCGTGGCCGCGGACCTGCTTCGGATGGGGCGCGACATCGGCACCCTGGAGCCGGGGCATTGCGCGGACCTCATCGCCGTCGACGGTGACCCGCTGAAAGACGTCCGCACCTTCGAGCGAGTGCCGTTCGTCATGAAGGAGGGGAAGGTCATCCGAAGGGCACCTTGATAGAAGGATGCATTCACGACCTATCCATTGTTTTTTAATCATTAAAATAAAATGATTTGACGCCATAAAATTTAAATAGAATTGATTCTCATCAAAATTAACAAGCCTTAACTTGAGGGAACCCGCGGGGTGCCCGGAAGCTGACGGAGTCTTCCCCCCCCGTTCTTTTCCTTTCAATCCGGCGCCGTGGTTTCCCACGGGTCTCCGGAGCCGTCCCTGGCGGAAACGTCCGGGGCGGTCGAACCCGTTTCCCTCCTGAAGGAGTTGCTCATGGCAACGACCAAGGGCCGTCTGGCCCTGTCCTTTGTCACCGCGGCCCTGGCCGCCGGTTCTCTCTGCGCCCGGTCTCCCGAGGAATCCCTGCGCGTGAACGCCGCGGCGGAACGCCTCATGGCGAACCGCACCCAGCTCGGCCTGGACGTGGATCACGCCTTCCAGCTGCGCGCCTCGCACTCCGACGACCTCGGCCAGACCCACGGCCACTTCGCCCAGTTCTACAAGGGCGTGAAGGTGTGGGGCGGCGACGCCATCACCCACACGGGCCGCGACGGCGCCGATCTGCCGATGACCAACGCCCTGCACAAGGGCATCCGCCTGAACGTCACGCCCTCCCTCGGCGCTGGCGAAGCCCTCGCCGTGGCCCAGCAGGATCTGGCCCCGAAGGGCGTCTTCTCCTACGCCCCGACCACCGAGCTCGTCGTCTACCCCCAGATGACCGAGGTCGTGACCCGCCGCGCCGGCCGCGCGTCGGTGGACCAGGAGCTCGACGCCACCGCGGTGACCCGCCAGGTGGTGCGCTTCGCCCTGGCCTACCACGTGCACACCGAGCTCGAGAACGAGCTGGACGGCATCAAGCACACCGACTACCTCGTGGACGCCCACACCGGCGCCATCCTGAAGACCTGGAACACCCTGCACACCACCGCCGCCACGGGCACCGGCAACAGCCAGTACAACGGCGTGGTCACCCTCGACACCAACACCACGGCCACCGGCTTCGAGATGCGCGACATGACGCGCGGCACCGGCGGCAACTTCGTGTCCAACGCCAACCACGCCACCACCACCTCCACCGCGGTCGGCACCATCTACACCAACACCACCAACACCTGGGGTGACGGGGCCAACTACGTGGAAGGCTCCTCCACCACCGCCGCCAACGGCCAGACGGCCGCCGTGGACGCCATGTACGGCATGGCCAAGTCCTGGGACTTCTACAAGCTGGTCTACGGCCGCAACGGCATCGACGGGTCCGGCACCGCCACCTACAGCCGCGTGCACATCGGCAACAGCTACGACAACGCCTTCTGGTCCGACAGCTGCTTCTGCATGACCTACGGCGACGGCAGCAGCTTCACCACGCTGACCGCCCTGGACGTGGCCGGCCACGAGATGAGCCACGGCGTCTGCGCCCGCACCGCCAACCTGACCTACTCCGGTGAGTCCGGCGGCCTGAACGAGTCCAACTCCGACATCTTCGGCACCATGATCGAGTTCTACGCCCGCGGCGGGTCCGGCGCCACCATCGGCAACACCGGCGGCAACTGGACCATCGGCGAGCAGCTCGCCTCCACGCCCCTGCGCTACATGTACAAGCCCAGCCTGGATGGCGCCTCGCCGGATGCCTGGTCCTCCACCCTCGGCAGCCTGGACGTGCACTACTCCAGCGGCCCCATGAACCGCTGCTTCTACTTCCTCAGCGCGGGCGCCACCACCACGGGCAACACCAGCACCACCTACCTGCCCAGCGGCATGACCGGCATCGGCAACGACAAGGCCTCGGCCATCTGGTTCCGCGCCCTCACCACCTACCTGACCTCCAGCTCGAATTACGCCGCGGCCCGCACCGCCGCCATCAGCGCGGCCAAGGACCTCTACGGCGCCGGCGGCGCCGAGGAGCAGGCCGTGTGGAACGCCTTCCACGGCATCAACGTGGGCGCCGCCTGGTCCACCACGCCTCCGCCTCCCACCAACACCTTCACGGAAGTCGAGGCCAATGACACCGTCGGCACCGCCAACGCCGTGGCCAAGACTTTCACGAACATCCAGGGCAACCTCACCGTCTCGACGGACAAGGACTTCTTCGCCCTGTCCCTGAATCCCGGCGAGACCCTCGCCATCGCCATGACCGGCCCTTCGGGCGTGGACTGGGACCTCAAGCTCGTGAACGCCGCCGGCACCCAGCTCGCGATCTCCCAGGGCAGCACCGCCACGGAGAACCTGAGCTACACCAACAGCGGCACCACGGCCACGACCGTCTACGCCAACGTCTACGCCTACAGCGGCGTCAGCGCCACCGCCTACAACCTGGGCCTGACCTACTCCGGCGGCAGCACGGGCGGTGACACCACCGCGCCCACCGCCACCGCGTCCGAGACCGGCACCAGTGGCACCATCACCCTGTCCGCCACCGCCTCCGACAACGTCGGCGTCAGCAAGGTCGAGTTCTACATCGACGGCGCCCTCGTGGGCACCGACACCACCTCGCCCTACAGCGTGACCTACAACTCTGCGCTGCTCACCAACGGCACCCACAGCCTGGTGGCCAAGGCCTATGACGCCGCGGGCAACGTCGGCAGCTCCACCGCCGTCAGCTTCTCGGTGAGCAACACCAGCACCGGCACCACCTTCAACGAGGTGGAGAGCAACAACAGCACCAGCACCGCCAATGTCGTGGGCGACACCGTCAACCAGATCGTCGGCTACATGGGCACCACCACCGACAACGACTACTTCAAGATCAACATCCAGCCCGGCAAGTCGATCACGGTCAACATGACCGGCCCCAGCGGCGTGGACTACGACCTCTACCTGCTCAACAGCAGCGGCACCACGCTCAAGAGCAGCCTGGGCAGCACCGCCACGGAATCCGTCACCTACACCAACACCTCGGCCACGGCCACCGTGTTCTACATCCGGGTGAAGGCCTACAGCGGCTCCAGCACCACCACCCCCTACAACCTGGCCCTCACCCGCTGAGACGCCACGCAATCGGAAAGAGGGCCGCGCGAGCGGCCCTCTTTTTCGTCCGGCCCCGCGGAGGGATCAGCCCTCCAGCAGCACCTTCGCATGCTCCAGGGCCTCGGCCCGGTCGGGGTGGCCCGACAGCAGGCGGGCCACTTCGCGGTTCCGCGCCTCGCCCGCCACCCAGCCGAGGGCGCTGCGGGTGCGGCCGTTCTCCGTCTCCTTGTGCAGCCGGCCGTGGCGGTCGGCCCGGGCAGCCACCTGCGCCAGATGGGTGACGGCCAACACCTGGTGGGCCCTGCCGAGCTCCGCCACGGCCTTGCCCACCGCCAGGGCCGTCTCGCCGCCCAGGCCCGAATCCACCTCGTCGAGCACCAGGGTCAGGCCTTCGCGGATTCCGTCGCCGAGCGCCAGGCCCGCGCCCACCAGGGCCAGCATGAGGCGGCTCAGCTCGCCGCCGGAGGCGATTTTGGCCAGGGGGCGGAAGCCTTCGCCCGGGTTGGGCTCGATCCAGATCGCGAGCGCCGAAAAGCCCTGGGCGGCCACACGGACGGGACGTCCGCTCTGCGACACCGGGCTGCCCGGTTCCTCCGCAAGCGAGAGCCGCAGCTGGAGGCGAGAGCCCTTCATGCCCAGCCGGCTCAGCCGTTTCTGGACCTCCGTCTCCAGCTTCGGGATGGCGTCGCTCCGGCGGGCGTGGAGAGCCTCCGCCGCCAGGCGATAGGCCTCCGCCGCCTTGGCCAGGGCCTTCTCCAGGTCCTTCATGGACACATCCCCGGCCAGCAGGGCGCGCTGCTCCTCCTGCATGGCCTGCAGGCGTCCCGGCAGCTCCTCGGGCTCGCAGCGGTGACGCCGGGCGAGACGCTCGTACAGGGCGAGCCGCGCCTCCATGGCCTCGATGCGATCCGCTCCCGCGCCGGCCCAGCGCATGGCCTGGTCCTGGGCCAGGGCCAGCAGGTCCTCCAGCTCCAGCACCGCGGAGCGCAGGCGATCCTGCTCGGCGGCCGCGTCGGGCCAGTGGGCCACCGCCCTGGCGAGGGCCTTGTGAGCCAACTCCACCTGCGGCACACCGGCGTGGAGGGCCTCGGCGGCCTCCCGGAAGGCCTGTTCCAGGTGGACGGCGTGGCGCAGGGGTTCGCGGTCCGCCTTGAGCTGGGCCCATTCGCCGGGCTTGGGCGCCAGCTTGTCGAGATCGGCGATGCCCTCCGCCAGCTGCTCCAGACGCTGCTCGCGCTCGGCCTCGCTGCGACGGCGGGCCTTCAGGGCCGC
>JAFJUR010000052.1 GCA_017859995.1 Holophagaceae bacterium
GTGAGCGATGGAAGCCCGAGACACTGAATTCTTCCAGAAGGTCGGCGGCGCCTTCGCCGAGAGCATGGCCTCCGTGTTCTCCATGCTCACGGGCCGCGATTTCCAGCTCACCTCCGCCCCGGGCGACACGCTGGAGCCACCCGCCGTCGCGGGCCTCTTCAGCGCCACGGCGATCCTCGTCAAGGCCAACTACCAGAAGGGCCTCAACGGCATCATCTTCTTCGCCCTGCCCTTGAAGGAGGGCACCATGCTGGTGGACCTCATGCTGGGCGGCGAAGGCGCGCCCGCGGATGAGCTGGTGGGCGATTCAAAGGATGCCCTTGCGGAGACCTTCAACCAGGTCATGGGCAGCGCCAACCAGACCCTGTCGGACTTGGCGGGGGAGACCTTCGCCATCGCCAACGTGGACATCCTGGCCGTGGCCCCCGATGCCGCGGCCTTCGCCGAGCACCTGGGCCAGGGCAGCTTCCAGGACATCGCCCTGCCCACCAGCCAGGACAACCTGAGCACCACGGTCCACCTGCTCTTCCCGGACCTGCTTCTCCAGCAGCTCAAGCGCAAGCTGGGCCTGGCCGAGACGGTGCCCCCGCCCGCCCCCGCTCCCGCGGCGCCCGCCCCCCAGGCCGCGCCCTCTCGCCAGGCGCCCGTGGCCTCCGGCCCCACCCACGACCAGGGCAACCTGGACCTGCTCCTGGATATCCAGCTGCCGGTGGTCGTGCGCATGGGCCAGACGGAGATGCAGATGGGCGAGCTGCTCAAGCTCACGCCCGGCTCCATCCTCGAGCTCAACCGCAGCGCCGACGCCCCTGTGGAGCTGCTGGTGAACGGCAAGCTCATCGCCAAAGGCGAAGTGGTGGTCGTGGATGGCAACTTCGCCTTCCGCATCACCGAGATCGACACCCGCGCCGCCCGGATCCGCAGCCTCGGCTGAGGGCGGCCGCCCGCCGGAGTTCCCGCCGCGCCCCCCGTCCCGCCTGGGATTCAGGCCCTACGGGCCTTTCCGCTGAAGTGAGGCCGATCCGCCACAGGGCGTGTGCGCGCCTCCACCTCAGGCGGGGTTCAAGGCACCACATTGGATCCCCGGCGCTGACCCGCTAAGTTGGAGCCAGTGATCGGGGGCGGCCATGTGCGGAATCGTGGGATACATCGGACAGCAGGGCGCCGCGGGCGTGCTGGTGAACGGCCTTCGCAGCCTGGAATACCGCGGCTATGACAGCGCCGGCGTGGCGCTGGCCTCGGGGAGCGGGACGTTCAACATCGTCCGCGCCTCGGGCAAGCTGGCCAACCTCGCGGGCAAGGTGGACCTTTCCGATCCCACGCCGCTGGGCATCGGCCACACCCGGTGGGCCACCCACGGCCGGCCCACCGAGGAGAACGCCCACCCGCACCGCAGCGCCGACGGCCAGGTGGTGGCCGTCCACAACGGCATCTTCGAGAACTTCCTCGAGCTGCGCCAGGAGCTGAAGGCTGCCGGCGAGACCTTCCAGTCCGAGACGGACACGGAGTGCTTCCCCGTGATGGTGTCCCACCTCATGAAGCAGGGACGGCCCTTCGCCGAGGCCTTCCGCGAGGCCGTGGGCCGCATGCGGGGCATCTACGCCCTGGCCTGCCTCCACGCCACCGATCCGAACCGCATCCTGGCCGCCCGAAGCGGGCCGCCCATGGTGCTGGGCCTCGGCGAGGGCGAGACCTTCCTCGCCTCCGACGTGGTGCCCCTGCTGCCCCACACCCGCCGCGTGATCTTCCTCGAGGATGGCGACCTGGTGGAGCTCACCCGCGAGGGCGCCCGCATCACGCGCCTGGACGGCACCGAGGTCCAGCGCCAGGTCCACACCATTCCCTACGACCCCGTGGCGGCCGAGAAGGGCGGCTACAAGCACTTCATGCAGAAGGAAATCTTCGAGCAGCCCCAGGCCCTCTCCAACACGCTGCTCAACCGCCTGCCGCTGGACGGCGAGGAGATCCCCCTGAGCCTGCCCTTCACGGCGCAGGAGCTCGCGGCCCTGACCCGTATCCACATCGTGGCCTGCGGCACCAGCTGGCATGCTGGCCTGGTGGGCAAGTTCCTCATCGAGCAGCTCAGCCGCGTGGCCGTGGAAGTGGACTACGCCAGCGAGTACCGCTATCGCGAGCCGGTGATCCAGCCCGGCACCCTCATCATCGGCATCACCCAGAGCGGCGAGACCGCCGACACGCTGGCGGCCATGAAGGAGGCCGCCGCCCGCGGCGCGCGCACCCTGGCCATCTGCAACGTCATGGGGTCCACCGCCACGCGGCAGTGCGAGGCCACGATCCTCACCCACGCGGGCCCGGAAATCGGGGTGGCCTCCACCAAGGCCTTCACCACCCAGCTGGCCGTGCTCACGCTGCTCGCCCTCAAGCTGGGCGAGGCCAAGGGCACGGTCGAGCCCGTGTTGAAGCAGGAGTTGCTGCAGGGCCTGCGCGAGCTCCCCGCCCACCTCGAACGGCTCAACAGCCTGGAGCCGAAGATCATGCAGTGGGCCTCCCGCTGGAAGGAAGCCACCGATTTCCTCTACCTCGGCCGCGGCCCATGCTACCCCATCGCCCTGGAAGGCGCTCTGAAGCTGAAGGAAATCTCCTACATCCACGCCGAGGGCTACCCCGCCGGCGAGATGAAGCACGGTCCCATCGCCCTCATCGACCAGACCCTGCCCGTGGTGGCGCTCATGCCCCGGGATGCCCACCGCGACAAGACCCTCAGCAACCTCCAGGAGGCCGCCGCCCGCGACGGCCGCATCCTGGCCCTGGTGACCGAGGGCGATGACGGCCTCGCCGGCATCGCCGAGGACGTGCTCGAGCTGCCCGCTGTCCACCCGTGGCTGGCGCCCATCCTCTACTGCGTGCCCCTCCAGCTGCTGGCCTACCACATCGCCGTGCTGCGCGGCTGCGACGTGGACCAGCCCCGCAACCTGGCGAAATCGGTGACCGTGGAGTAGGCCAGGCAGAAGTTCCAGGGAATTCACGGCCGGGGGCCCGCCGGGAACCCATCCTCCCATCCGGGAGTCCCCTTCCGGATGGAGGCTGCCATGGTCGCCCACTTCCTCCGCCGTCCCGGTTTCACCCAGGTTCCAGCCCTGGACTGGCTCCTGGTCCTGGCCGGCGCCCTGCTCGCCTGGTGGTTCTGGCCTCCTATCCATTCCTGACTCGGCCATTCCTGACTCGGCCATTCCTGACCCGGAAGGCGCAGATTTCCAGGCGCGGCCGGCCCTTCCGCCCCATGTTTGAAGTGGACCGTGGTCCCCCGACATGGAGGTCGCCATGACCACCCACCGTCACCACTACCCCATCAGCCACTTCGCCCTGGACCATCCGTACGCCTCGGACTGGCTGCTCCTGACCCTCGGCACTGCGGCAGCCCTCCTGCTCTGGTACTGGAATTCTTGACGGCCAGATCCTCCTGAAGGCTCGACAGGCGCCCCCGTTCCGCTAGAATGGACGTTCGCGCTGGCGCGTAGCTCAGGGGTAGAGCACTACCTTGACACGGTAGGGGTCGGCGGTTCGAGACCGCCCGCGCCAACCAGCCCAAGGCCGCTGACAAGCGGCCTTTTTTGTGCCTGAAAACGGGGCGGGCTCGGACCGCCGAGAAAGTCCGGCGGGCAGGCTGATTCGGGCCTCTGGCCCTCACCCCTCTGGGGCCGCTATCGCCCCTGGCGATGCGGTCCAATCCTCCCTCCACTTCGCTGCGGTCGGATCGTGGGGCCCGCTTCCGGCGCTCCAGTGGAGCGTCGGAAGCGATCAGGCCCCGTGCCCAGCCGGACGCAAGGTCGAGACCGCTCGCGCCAACCAGCCTAAGGCCGCTGACAAGCGGCCTTTTTTGCGCCTGAAATCGGGGCGATAGGTGGAAAGCAGGCTTCTGGGCGTTAGCGTCGAAGCAATCCAGGCTAACCATGCCAACCAAGAGAACCGGATGCTGGTTCTCTTGGTCAAAAGCTCACGAGCCTCTGCCGCAGGGCGATCATCCTGAAGAAATGGCCGCCCTGTGATCTAGGGGACAGGAATCCCCAACACCTTCCGAGGTCGTGCGAAATACAACGGGCGGTTGTCGCCGAGTTGGCCAAGCTCTCCAGACCCCCAGCACCATACGGATTGATCCCCTCTCAAGGCCAAGTTGGCGTCAATTCCGGCCGCAAGACCGGTGACATCCGTGAGTCCCTGGACCTGCACAGGGGCAAGGCGATCGGTGGTCGTGCCATCACCCATCTGACCCAGGTGGTTGTATCCCCAGGCCCAGACAGTGCCATCGGATTTCAACGCCAGACTGTGCCAAAGGCCTCCTGCCACCGCAGTCACGCCGGTCAATCCGCTCACCGGTACGGGGGCGACCTGCTCCAAGGTCGTGCCATTCCCCAATTGCCCGTACCGATTCCAGCCCCAGGCCCAGACCGTTCCATCAGACTTCAAGGCAAGGCCATGGTCATGGCCCATCGAAATCGCCACGACGTGAGTCAAACCGCTGACCTGGACGGGAACAAGGCGACCTGTCGTCGTCCCATCTCCCAACCCCCCATTAGCATTGGATCCCCAGGCCCAGACAGTGCCATCGGATTTCAATGCCAGATTGCGGTACGCACCCCCCGCAATCGCGATGACATCCGTCAGGCCAGTTACCTGGACCGGCGATGAACGATTGATGGTCGTTCCATCACCTAATTCCCCGCTCGCGTTGAATCCCCAGGCCCACACGGTACCGTCGGATTTCAGGGCCATGCTGGTGTAATAACCGCCAGTGATGGCCACGACTTGGCTCAATCCCGCCACGGGAAGGGGAACATAACGGGCCGAGGTGATCCCGTCACCCAATTCACCATAACTGTTTGATCCCCACGTCCAGACGGTCCCGTCGGACCTCAGCGCCAAGCTATGAGCGTTTCCGTTGGCCAACGCGATGATCCCCGTTGGCAGCCCCATTTGGCTTGGCGTGCTGCTATCTCCATGGGTCTCATAACCCAAGCCCCCGAGACCGTCATGGCCCCAGCTCCAACCTGTGCCATCGGCTCCCAAAGCTGTCCAATGGTAGCCGCCAGCCGCCACTTTCGTGATCGGGCCGACACTGACGCTTTGAGGAGTCAGGGCCTCGATGGTCGCTCCGCTGCCCACCTGGCCGCTGGCGTCCGATCCCCAGGCCCAGACGGTCCCATCCCCCTTCAGCGCCAGGCTGTGGTCCTGCCCCGCCGCGATCGCCACAACATCTGTCTGGCCGCTCATGGGAATGGGCGCCGGTGTAGGGGTGAATCCGTTCTCGACACCTAGTTGGCCGTACCAATTATTCCCCCAGGCCCATGTGGTCCCATCGGAGGTCAGAGCGAGGCTGTGATCACTCCCCCCAGCCACAGCCACCACCGCAGCCAAGGCGTTCACCTGAACCGGTGTGTTGCGGCTCACATAAGTCCCATCTCCGAGGTTTCCGTTTCCGTTGAAACCCCAGGCCCACAAGGTTCCATCGGATTTGATCGCCAAGCTCTGGCGGAAGCCCCCCACAAGGGTGGCGATCCCCTGCAGGCCGACGACTTGAACCGGCGTGAGGCTGGTTGCCGTGGTTCCGTCACCCAGCTGACCGTAGTCGTTGAAGCCCCATGCCCATACGGTTCCATCAGATTTCAGGGCGAGGCTATGAAACCCACCTCCCGCCACCGCCACGACATCTGTCAGGCCCAGCACAGGTACGGGCACCATGCGTGAGGTGACCGTGCCATCTCCCAACTGGCCATACCCGTTCGACCCCCAAGCCCAGACTGTCCCATCGGATTTCAAGGCCAGGCTATGGAACCATCCTCCAGCTACTGCCACGACATCAGCCAGGCCTGGCACTCCCGTAGGCACAGAACGGTCCCCCCACGGCCCAATGCCCAATTGGCCCTCGTTATTCCCTCCCCATGCCCACACCGTCCTATCGGACTTCAGGGCAAGACTGTGGCCCGCACCTCCAGATACAGCCACCACGCCATCCAAGCCGCCCACAGGTTGCGGAACAGAACGAGACACCACGGTTCCATCGCCGAGCTGACCGTTCAGGTTTGAGCCCCATGCCAACACTTTCCCATCCGCCTTCAACAAGAGCGAGAAGGAGGAATTCATGCCTGACGCCAATGGACTCGGAGGATAAATCGTGGTGGAAGCCGAAATCGAGTCCCCTGCAAGGTTGGTCACCGTCAGGGTATACGTCGTCGGGACAATCAGTGCACCCGTGGAGGGCGTGGCAACGCCGCTGACAACCGCCCCCACGCCCCGATCCACGACGCCCCAACCATGGCTGAATACACCCGTGAGAGTGGATGTCTGGGCGGAGTTCACGAGCCAGCGCGAGCTGGGGAGGAAACTTGTGATGGCGGGTGCGGGGACCACCCTGATCGCGACGGATTGCTGAACCGATGAACCTGCCGGGTTCGTTACGGTCAGGGTGTAGGTGACGTCTGCGACGGGCGGCACATTAATCGAGCCACCACTTGCCACGAGTCCTACACCATGGTCAACATTCCCTTCCCCACCTGCAAAATCGAACGAAAGAATCGCCCCATGCCCCAGGGTGATGATCGATGCGCTGCTGGAGAAGCGGCTGATGGAGGGTAATGGGACGATGGTGCAACTCGCCGTTCCCGCCGGGCTGACGGTTCCCGCCTGGTTGGTGGCGATGCAGGAAAGGCGCGTGACCCCTGCGGAACTCGCTGAGAAAGTGATGGAGGAGGAGGCCGCCCCGGCGGTGATCGTTCCGCCAGTGATCGACCATTCATAAGCACAGCCGGACTGGACAGGAACCGAGGCGATATAGCCCGCTTGGTCAGCAGTAACGAAGGCCGGCGCCGTTACGACCGGCACGTCGGGTATGGCCACGATCGAACAGGTCAAGGTTCCGGCAGGGCTTGAGGTCCCGGCCAGATTGATGGCCACACAGGAGAGCCGCGTGGTCCCTGTCGACCCCGCCGTGAAGGTGACATTACTGCTCGAGGCGCCGGCAGTGATGGTTCCCCCAGAGATCGTCCAACTGTAAGTGCAGCCTGATTGCGGTTCTGCCGAGGCTGAATATCCCGTCTGATTGGCCGTGACTTTGTCCGGAGCCGCCAGAGTGGGCATCGCTGGAGCTGGCACGATGCGACAGGTGGTCGTACCGGTCGCATTTCCCGCCTGATTCGAGATGGTGCACGAGAGGCCGACGCTGCCATTGACACCGGCGCTGAAGGTCACGGACTGGGCCGTTGCGTCTCCAGCAATGGTCCCGCCTTCAATCGACCAAGCGTAGGTACAGCCCGCCTGGGGTGGGACCGACGCCGTGTAGCCACCTTGGCTGGCGGTGATGTAGGCTGGCGCCACCACAGTTGGTGTCATGGGGACCGCCACGATGACACGGGTGGCCGTACCAGCCGGACTGGAGGTCTCCGCAGGGTTTGTGACCACGCACGCAAGCTGGAGGCTGCCGCTGGCGCCAGCGGTAAAAGTAATGGAAGGCGTAGCCGCCCCGGCTGTGATCGTTCCACCTGTGATTGTCCAAGCGTAGGAGCAGCCAGGTTGGGCGGAAACGGAAGCGGTATAACCTTCCTGATTGGCGATGACCACGTCCGGGGCGACCACGGTGGGTTGGGCCGGAGGGTCAACCACGGCAATGGAACAGGTGGAGGTAGCAGATTTGCCGGCGCTGTTCGTCACCACAAGGGTGTACGTCGTATCCACGTTGGGACTCACGCTCACGGGGGTGCCACTGATCACAGTTCCGACGCCATTGTTGACCGTACCAGTTCCGTTGCTGAACCGGCCAGTCAGGGTCGAGTTCGTGCCCTTGGTGATCATGGGCTTTGCGGCACTGAACTGAGAAATGACAGGATCCGGAATCGGTGCTGGCGTTGAGCCGCCACCCCCGCCACAGGAGACCAGCCCCAATGCCAATGAACATCCGAAGACCGATAGGGTCTTCTTCATGGGGGTTACGAATCTCATCTCGCGGCTCCACGGTAACGACGGCATTAGATGCAGAATAAAGTTTTGATGATAAATCATTTAATTTTAATGACTCCATCATCAATTTACAAATATTGATTAGGTCGATATTTCACCATCACCCATAAGCTATTTACATACTTACGGAGCGATCAAATTCAAGTTGGGTAAGGATGCAAAAAACTGCTTGGTTCCTCGAGGATACCCGGACTCACGGATCCCGGTGAAACCATGAAAGATGCCTCCCACGCTTGGAATATGCGAATTGCTACATAATCTATTAATAAATCAAATGGCAATTCTGCCATACGATTTTATTAAAATTTATTGGATTAAAACTGAAAAGACTGCGTCACGAATAGCACAATTCAAAAGCAATACGGCAGCTCACAACAAACAAACCATTTAAAATGAAAACACCAGCAGATAGCTATGTAAAAGGTGCGGTGGCATTTAATCGCCCACTAGAACTGGAACCCGGCGGAGATCAGGAGGCTCTTGAGTTGGGTGTCGCGCTCGTCCTGGGTGCGGGGGCGGCCGAGGATGCGCTTCCAGTCGGTGGCGTACTCGAGCTTGAGGGGGAATCCCAGTTTCAGGATGAGGCCGGCCCCCAGGGTGGTGCGCAGGGCCGGGAACGGCGCGCCGCCGGTGACCGGATCCCGATCGGCGCTAAGACTGCGGTAGATCTGGCCGGAATCCACGAAGATCTCGGCCCAGACGCTCTGCATGCCAAACAGGGGAAACCGGTACTCCAGGTTCACCACCACCAGGCCCTGCCCACCTAACGGAATGGGCTGGGCCAGGACCACCGGTTTGCCAAGGACGTCGACCTTCGAGGGATCCGTGCGCTGGATGTCGCCGAGCATGTCCGGCTCGACACCCCGCACGGTGAAGGAACCGCCTCCGAAGAACCGTTCGGAGAGCGGCAGGTCCTTGGCGGAGGAGGCCGTGGGCCGGGCGAGACCCACCCGGGCGCTGGCCATCACCACGCCGTTTTCCGCATGGAAGCCCAGCGGCCAGTTCCACTGGTGGCGCAGGTCCAGCTTCACGAAGCTGCTGTTGGTGGAGGTGCCAAATCGCTGGTTCGCCAGTTCCAGCCGGCCCAGGAAGAAGGTCCCCTGGGTCGGATCATAGGGACGGTCCCGCCGATCCACCGCCACCTGCAGGTAGGGCGCGGAGATGATGCTGCGGGGCGGGGTCCGGGCCAGCAGGAAGAGGCTCTCATTCGATATGAGGGGCTCGCCTTTGCTGTCCGTGTTGGAGGCCACCTCCACCCGCTCGAAGCGGTAGCCGATCTGCACCGACTGCACCGGGCCGATCTTCCACTCCAGGCTCGGGGTGAAGCGGCGCCGGCGTGCGAAGAAGGCCGCCTGGGCCTCTTCGATGTAGGCGCCTTCAACCCGGAAGCGGGTGTGGGGGGAGAGCAAGGCGTCCAGGGAGCCTGGGAGGAACCACGGGTCCGTGTAGCCCACGCTGTAGCTGTCCACGGACCGCTTGATGTCACCCGTGGGGAAGGCCTTTCGCAAGGTGGGGTTGCCGATGGTCTGATCGCCGGCGCGGGCGCCGAAATCCATGACCCGCCCCATGCCTCCGACATTCAGGCGCTGGGCGTTCAGACCAAAGTGATAGCCCTGGGTGTTGTCATAGCCGAAGGATTCCGTGAACACCCAGGGGTTGCGCTCATGCAGGCGGAGGGCCAGGTCCCCGCGCTGCCAGGGTTCCTTGCCCTGGCCGGGCAGGTCCTTCAGTGTGAGCAGGTCCACCCGCTGGAAGGCGCCCAGGCCGCCCAGCTGGATCTGGCCAGCATCAAGCCGCACGGGATCCAGCGGCGCGCCGGAGGGGAGCTCGGCCTCCCTCAGCACCGCTTCGGCGCGGGTGCGGTCGCTGCCCTGCACCACGAGGCGCCGCGCCCGGTCCAGCGGTTGCGGCGGCACCTGGATCCGCACGATGGGATGGGTTTCGTCGTCCTCGAAGCCGAGCTTCACCTGAGGGTTGGCGGCGCCAGCAGACGACAGCCGCTGCCGCAGATCCGACACCACGAGGGCCAGGTCGTTGCGCACAAGCGGCAGCGCCGGCTGGAAGGTGAGCTTCGCTCCCTTGGGCGTGGCCTCCAGCGTCGCCTCAATTCCCTGCAGGTGGCGGCGGTCCGAGCGGTACCGCGGCGTGCCCCGCACGGGAACGGCGCGGTCCGCGAGGGCGAGCAGCAGGGCCTGCGAGAGGCCCGCCTTCGGGAAGCCGGGATCTTCCGGCAGCTCGAGCACCAGCGCGTCCAGGAAGCGCCGCTGACCTTCGCGGATGATCAGGCGAACCTCCACGGAACCATCCGGAGCCGTCTCCACCCGGCGCCGCACCCGGACTTCGGGAAAGCCCCGCTGCAGGTAGTAGGCAGTGACCCGGTCCTCGATCGATTTCACCGCCTCGGCCTTGGCGTGGGGCGGCAGCAGCAGGAAGCGCTTGGGCAGCGTCACCGCCGGGCGCAGCTCCTCCTCGGACAGCTCCCGGTTGCCTTCAAACCGCACGAGGCCCAGGGTCCGCCTCGGACCCGGCACCACGGTGTAGGTGAGGTCCACGGCCTCGGGGCGCTCCGCCGTACCAGCCGTCACGACGCGCTCATAAGTCACTTTGGCTTCAGGGTAGCCCTGGTTGCGAAAGTGGGTGGCGATGCGGCCAGCGCCCTCTTCCAGGAGGCTAGGGGCGTAGCGTTCCGCCCGGGCGAGCGGCACGAACTCGGCCAGCCGCGGCTGGCCCCAGAGGGGACCGAGGGAACTCAGCCCCTTCGCGCGAAGCGTCACCTTCGGGCCGGGGCGGATGTCCATCTGCATCACGCCGGATTCGCTGGTGGGCTCCAAGCGCACCGAGCCCTCGAGGCGCCGATCCTTCACCAGGCGCTGGCGCAGGCGCCGCTGGGCCTCGCGGAGGGCCGTGGGAGTCCAGAGCGACTCGCCGGGGCGCAGCCCGGCCACCTTGAGGAGGTCCTCCCGGGTGTAGGGCGCGGGGTTCCCCTGCAGGCGGATCTCCCTGATCCGGGCCGGGGCGCCGAGGGCCAGGAGCAGCCGCATGTCGGTGCCGGAGGGATCAAGCGCGGCGGTGACCTTGGCCTCGGGGTAGCCGGCCTCCCGCAGCCGCTGCTCGGCCAGCGCCGTCAGCTCGGCGCGGCGCTGGGGGCCCATGCGCTGGCCCTTGCGGAGTTCGGGCAGCAGCGTGTCCCGGTGGGCCCGCGGGATCGGGTCCCCTTCCCAGCGCCAGGTCCTCAGGGTCGCCAGGGGCTCCAGCCGCACCTGCGCAGCGCCGTCGGGCCCAAGGCTGCCTTCCACCGCCCGGTAGCGATCCACCAGGCGCACGGCGGCCAGGGCCTGCTGGAAGCCCCGGTCGTCCACGGACTGGCCCGGCCTCAGGCCCAGGGCCGCCGCGGCGAAGCGCCGGTCGTCCTCATCACCGCCCGTGATGTGGATCGCCGTCAGAACCCGCGCGACGGCCTCCTGGCCCCTGGCCGGAGCCAGGGTCAGGAGGCCGATGCCCAGGACTGCGCGAAGGCGCACCCTCCTAGAAGCCCGCGAGGGCCTCGTCCTCGGTGTCCT
Source organism: Holophagaceae bacterium (assembly GCA_017859995.1). GTDB lineage: Bacteria > Acidobacteriota > Holophagae > Holophagales > Holophagaceae > Geothrix. Next base: position 11,526 of record JAFJUR010000052.1, read on the forward strand.
TCACTTCGAAGACCGAGTGAAGGCTGGTCATCTTGATGAGACCAAAGATCTTGGAGCTCATGCCGCAGATGCGGAGCTCGCCACCCTTGCCCTTGATGGAGGTGTAGCAGCCCACCAGCTCGCCCACGCCTGAGGAATCCAGGTAGCTCACCTTGCTGAAGTTGATGACGATCTTGCGGGCCCCGTTCGAAAGCGAGGTGCGGACCGCCTCGCCCAGCTCCTGGTCGCCGTCACCCAGGGTGATCTTGCCTTCGGGGTAGAGGATCAGCACATCGTTGTGCTTGCGCGTGTTCAGGATCATGGGGGCCTCGGTTATGAGTGGCCAGTTTAGATCGACTTACGGAACTCGACAATGCCGTGCCCACGGGGATTTGCGCATTCCCCGGGTGGAGCGGCACGGAGACCACTTCGCGGGATCGAGGAGATCGAGAGGCCTCCGAAAGGGCCATCCCCCATCTCGGCACGGGGTCTGCATTCCTTCCTCCCGGAGCCGGGGTCACCCGGCCCATTCTGCAGGGTGCGCCATGTTCGACCTCACCAGCGGCAACGGGATGATCCAGACCATGGATCGCGGCCTGTCCCTGGCTTCCCAGCGCCAGACGCTCATCGCCTCGAACCTGGCCAACCTCGATACCCCGGGCTACCGGACCCGGGATTTCAGCTTCGAGGGCGCCATGAAGGCGGCCATTTCAGGGCAAAAATCGCCCACAACCCTGGCCACCACCCATCCCATGCACCTCCAGGGCAGCGCCAGCGCCTCCCTGCCCCCCAGCCTGGACCCCCTCCAGCCCCTGGCCGAGCGCAACGATGGCAACGACGTGAGCCTGGACCGGGAGAACATGCTGCTCGCCCGCACCCAGACCACGTACCAGACCGCCTCCACCTTCATGCAGGTCGAGCTCCGCAAGCTCTACTCGCTCATCCGCGAAGGGAGCAAGTAGCCATGAGCATCCCCCAGATCCTCGACATCGCGAGCACCGGCATGGCCGCCCAGCGGCTGCGGGTGCAACTCATCGCCTCGAACATCGCCAACAGCGAGACCACCCGCACCAAGGAAGGCGGCCCCTACCGCCGCAAGGACGCGGTGTTCCGGGCCCAGGACCTGGGCTTCTCCGGGGCCCTCGCCAACGCCGGCGTCAAGGTCGCCGAGATCCGCACCAGCCAGGAGCCCTTCCTCACCCGCTACGAGCCGGGGCATCCGGACGCGAACGCCGACGGCGTCGTGAGCTACCCCAACGTCAATCCCGTGGAGGAGATGGTGAACCTCACCGAGGCCAGCCGCGCCTACGAGGCGAACATCGCAGTGGTCAGGGCCGCCAAGGCCATGGCCACCTCCGCCCTCGAAATCCTCCGCGTCCAGTAGGCTGTCGGTTTTTCGACTTGCCCCCGCGCGGCCCCCGACCGATCGTGTGAAAGGCCTTTCCCCCCGAGCCCCCCATGGATCCACTCCAGAACATCCCCTCGCTCTCCCCCCTCAGCCCCGTCTCCGGAACCTCCAAGTCCGGCCTGGGCAGCGGCGTTCCGGCCGCCGAAGGGGAGCCGGGTTTCGGCGATCTTCTCAAGCAGGCCTTGCAGGAAGTGAACCAGGCTTCGGCCCAGGCCGAGGATGAGGCACGGAACTTGATGACAGGGGAGAGTGCAGACATGCACACGGCCATGCTGGCAGTCCAGAAGGCCGATCTTAGCTTCCAGATGATGATGGCCGTCCGATCCAAGCTGATCGATGCCTACCGCGAGGTCATGCGCATGCAGATGTAGCGCAGGCCAAGCTTTCCGGCGCGGCCTCACCCCTGACTGAGGAACGCCCATGGCCGGGGAAAGCAACCTCGCAGAACAACTCACCAGCGCCTTCAAAGGCATGAGCGCGACCCAACGCGTCATGGTGGCCGCCATTTCCCTGACAGTGCTCCTGGCCCTCGGGGGCCTGGGCATCTGGGCGGGGCAGGAATCCAAGAGCGTCCTGGCGGCCAATGTCTCGCCCCAGGAGGCCAGCGCCATCGTGGCCCAGCTGGACAAGGCCCAGGTGCCCTACGAGCTCAGCTCCGACCAGCGGACCATCCTCGTGCCCGAAAGCAAGGTCGGGCAGCTGCGGCTGAAGTTCGCCGGGGACGGCCTCCTCAGCGGCGACAAGCTGGGCTTCGAGAAGCTCGAGAACGCCGGCCTCGGCACCACCGACTTCTCCCAGAAGGTGATCCACCGCCGGGCCATGGAGGCCCAGCTGGCGAAAACCATCATGAGCCTCCAGCAGGTCTCGGAAGCCACGGTCCACATCACGCCTTCGAACGACAGCCCCTTCCTCACGGACAAGGAGGACGCCAAGGCCAGCGTGCTGCTCAAGCTGCGCGGCTCGCGGATGCTCCCCGACGAGAACACCCAGGCCATCGTGAACCTCGTGGCCGCCAGCGTGGAGGGCCTGAAGCCCGACCAGGTCGTGATCATCGACCAGTACAGCCGCATCCTCTCCCGCACCGGCCGCGATCCCATGGTCGGCGCCAGCGATGCCCAGAAGAAGGTCGCCCGGGAGGAGGAGGACCATCTGGTTCGCCGTGTCACCGAGATGCTCGAGCCCGTCGTGGGCATCGGGAAGGTGCGCGCCACGGCCCACGTGGACCTCGACTTCGACAAGGTGAAGATCAACGAGGAGAAGTTCGACCCCCAGGGCCAGGTGGAGCGCAGCATCCAGCAGAAGGACGAGAAGGTCCAGAAGCGGGAAGCGGGCGCCGGCGTCCCCGGCACCCCCAGCAATGTCGCCCCGGCCAACGCCGGCGCCACCGCCGGGCTGCTCGAGAACTCCGAGAAGAAGGAAACCACCACCAATTTCGAGATCACCAAGACTGTCTCCGCCACGGAGCGGGCCACGGGTTCCGTGAAGCGCGTGACCTTGGCCGTGATCGTGGATCACCTCAGCACCTGGGAGAAGGACGCCAAGGGCGAGCCCGTGCTGAAGCAGACGCCCCGCACCGCGGACGAACTGAAGAAGATCCGCGACCAGGTGGCGGCCGCCACAGGCATCCAGCCCAAGCGCGGGGATGAGCTGACGGTCGAGAACATGGCCTTCGCCACCCTCCAGGTGAATCCCAAGGAGGAGGCGGAAGCCAAGAAGCAGTTCTGGATGGACATCGGCCTGAAGGCCCTGCCCTACGTGGCCTGGGGCGTGGTGGGCCTCCTCGTCTTCTTCATGCTGTTCCTCCCCATGCTGCGGCGCATGTCCGCAGCCATCAACCGGCCCACCCCCATGCGCGTGGCCAGCGCCGAGGGCGAGGAGGGCGTGGCCCTGGCCGGCGGCTCCACCCGCCGCCCCGTCCAGGTGAAGTCCGTCTCCGAGATGGAGGCCGAGATCGAGGCGGAACTGAACGCCGACGCGGCTTTCAGCGCCCCCGAGGCCCGGCGGCGCGAGCTGATCAAGAAGCGCCTGCAGGAGGGCTCCAACGACGACCCGGAGACCATCGCCTCGCTGGTGCGTTCCTGGCTCCTCGAGGAAGGACGGTAGGCCATGGCGAAACTGACCGGCATGCAGAAGGCCGCGGTGCTCATGGTCACCCTCGGGGACGAGACCGCCGCCAACATCTTCAAGTATCTCGAAGAGGATGAAATCCAGACGATCTCCCGCGAGATCGCCATCACCAAGCACGTGCAGCCCGAGGTGGCGGAAGAGGTCATGGAGGAGTTCCACACCATGACCCAGGCCCGCAGCTACATCAGCCAGGGCGGCATCGAGTACGCCAAGAAGCTGCTCATCAAGTCC
>JAFJUR010000168.1 GCA_017859995.1 Holophagaceae bacterium
GGCGTGGCCGTGGGTGTCGTTCACCTGCTTGAAGTGGTCGATGTCGATCATCACCACCGAGAGGGGCGTCTTGTAGCGCCGCGCGCGCTGCACCTCCTCCTCGAGCCGCGTCATGAGACGGCGCCGGTTGGCCAGGCCGGTCAGCACGTCGGTGACGGAGAGGGCCTCCAGCTGGGTGTTCATCTGGCGCAGCTCGTCCTGGAGCAGCTTCAGTTTGGTGTGGATGCGCACCCGCGCCAACAGCTCCTTCTCGTGGAACGGCTTGGTGACGTAGTCGGAGGCGCCCCGCTCGAGGATCTCCGCCTTGCGGTCGAGGTCGTCCTCGGCGGTGAGGATGATGACGGGGATCTGCTCCAACTCCTTGCGGCTGGCCTTGAGCCCCAGGAACTTCAGCCCGTCGAAGCCCGGCATGACCAGGTCGCAGAGCACGAGGTCGGGGGGCGTCTCCATGATGGTCTTGAACGCCGTGAGGCCGTCGGAGGCTTCCATGAAGTGGGTGAAGGTGCCGTCCTTCATGAGCACGGCCTTGATCTCGCTGCGGATCATCGCGTTGTCATCGACGATGAGGATGCGGCCGGCCATCAGGCCTCCTTCGCGGCGGTCTGGAGCCGCGTCAGCCAGGCCTTCCAGGCCCCGGGATCGAAGGGGGGCGCCGGCGGGAGGTGCCTGCGCATGGCTTGCGTGGCGGCCAGGGCAGGCGCCCAGTGGGATTCGGGCAGGCGGGCCGCCGCCTCGGCGCAGGCGGTCCAGCCCTCGGGGCTCTGACACACGAGCAGCCACTGGTTTCCGGCTTCCAGGGCCAGGCGCACCCGTTCGTCCCAGCTGAAATCTGCGCAGCCGCCCATTTCGAGGTCATCCGGCAGGAACCGGCCCTGGACGCCCCAGGGGTTTCCGGTGACCGAGCCGCGGTGCAGGCTGGCGGGCAGGGTGCCGCTGGCCGGGGTGCGGAGGTGCGCCACCATCACCAGGCGGTCGGGGTGCCCCAGAGGCACGAAGGCCGAGGCGTTGCGATCCACTTGAGCCGGGTCATCCAAGGTGGGCAGCCCCTGGTGGCTGTCCAGGGTGGTGCCGCCCAGGCCGGGGAAGTGCTTGAGGCAGCCGCGGACCCCGGCGCCCTCGAGGCCGTGCAGGAAGGCGCCGACGGCGGCGGCGGCTTCCGAGGGCCGCTCGCTGGCGGCGCGGTCGCCGATGCCCGCGGTGGGATGGCCATCCCAGAGGTCCAGCACGGGGGCGAAATCCACGTTGAACCCAAGCATGCGCAGGCCCTCGCCCCAGAGCCGGCCCCAGGCGGCGCAGGCCTCCGGTCCGCCGGCGGTCCAGAGGCGGCGCAGGGGCGGGGTCGGGCCCGTCCAGGGGCGGAGGCGGCTCACGGGGCCGCCCTCCTGGTCCACGGCCACGGCCAGGGGGAGGTGGGCGCCGAACCGGGCCTGGAGCCCATCGATCAGGGCCCGGCACCGGGCTGGGCCGACCTCGGGATCGGGGTCCAGGTTGCGGGCGAAGAGGATGACGCCGCCGGGATGGAAGGGCAGGGCCACGTCGGCCGCGTCGAGCCCGCGGAGGCCGGTCCAGAGAAGCTGTTCGGGGCGGTGCATGACCCTACCTTACCCGCAGCACGAGTTCCAGGTGGCGGGCCAGCAGGAGGAAACCAGGATCCGTCTCCAGAAAGGAGGAGCGGTCCGCGAAGCCCAGGTACAGCCAACCCGCGTTGCCGAGGGGGAGCAGGTGCTCTTCCGGGTAGCCGAGGCCGGGGGCCTTCAGGGGGCCGGGTTCAGGGCGCGGCAGGTGCATGGGCAGGGAGCGCTGGCCGCGCACCACCAGCCGGTGCAGGTCGCCGTCGGAACCCTTCCGGTAGCAGGCCAGGCCGTCCGGCGCCCAGCGCACCGCGAGGCGGTCCAGCAGGGGATCCAGCGCGGCGGCAAACGAGGGCGCCTCCAGGGCCTGCAGGCTGAGGTCGCAGAGGGCCATGGCCTCGTGGTGGGCCTCCTGGAGGTCCCGGGTGCGGGTCAGGATGCGGCTCTCCAGTTCCTCCTGGTAGGCCCGGAGCTTGGTCAGCAGGTTCGCGTGGTCGAGGGCGCGGTCCAGCACGGCTTCCATCTCGGCGAGGCGGAAGGGCTTCTGGATCATGTCGTAGGCGCCGCGCTTCAGGGCCTCGATGCTGGTGTCCAGCGTGGCGAAGCCGGTGATGAGCACGCACAGGGTCTCGGGGAAGCGGTGGCGGACGGCGGTGATGAGATCCAGGCCCGTCTGCCCGCCAGGCATGTGCAGGTCGGTGACCACCACGGGGAAGGCGCGGCTGGCCATCCGCGCCAGGGCCTCCTCGCCGCTGGCCGCCGCCTCCACCTGGTATCCCTGGCCGCCGAGGGCCTCCAGAAGCGTGGCGCGGACCTCGGCCTCGTCATCCACGACGAGGATCGGCTGGCGCATCATGGCGTCCGCCCGTGGCCGAGGGTGCGCTCGAAGATGCGGGCCTCAAGGAAGATCCGGAGCACCTCGGAATCCAGCAGGTTCACCTTGGCCTCCTGCTCGAGGATCTCCAGGCTGCGCTCCACGCTGACCGCGGCCTTGTAGGGCCGGTCCGCGGCGGTGAGGGCGTCGTAGACGTCCGAGACGGCCATGAGCTTGCTCTGCACCGGGATGTCGGGCTCCTTCAGCTGGCGGGGATAGCCCTTGCCGTTGAGGCGCTCGTGGTGGGCCCAGGCGATCTCGGGGACGCCCGCCAGCTCGGAGGTCCAAGGGATCTGGCTGAGGAACCGGTAGGTGTAGGTGACGTGGTTCTGGATCTCGACGCGCTCCTCGTCGGAAAGGCTGCCCTTGGGGATCTTCAGCAGATCGAGGTCCTGCCGCTCGATGAGGGTGCGGCGCTTGCCCGACCAGTGCTGGTACGTGAGATCCTCCAGCAGGTTCAGCTCATGGGCCACCTCCTGGGGCAGCACCGTGGGCTCGTTGCTGCGGCGCACCAGGTCCATGAGGCGGTGGGTCTCGTCCTCCTGCTGCTTCAACAGGAGGCCCATGGCATCGTGGTCGAAGGCGCCGCCCTTGCTCCAGGCGTCGAGCATGCGGTCGCGCATGGCCTCGAGGGTGCGCTGGTGGAGGCGCTGGTAGATGCTCTCCAAGCGCTCGCCCTCGATCTTCTTGGCCTTCACCAACACCTGCTCGCGCACGCCCACCTTGCCGAAGTCGTGGAGGAGGCTGGCGTAGCGGATCTCCCGGATCTGGGTGGGCGTGAAGTGCAGGGCGCCGTAGGGGCCGTTGGGGGTCAGGTTCACCGCTTCGGCCAGGCCCACGGTCAGGTCGGCCACTCGGCTGGAGTGGCCCGACGTGCTGGGATCGCGGGCTTCAATGGCCGTGACGGAGGCGTTCACGAAGCCTTCGAAGAGCTTCTCGATGTCGTTCTTCAGGCCCAGGATCTCCTGGGTGCGGGCTTCCACCATGCGCTCAAGGTTCTGCTGGTACTCCTCGTTCTCCCGCAGCAGGCGGTAGTGCTCCAGCGCCCGCTCCAGGCTGGCCTCGATCTCCGCGAGCTTGAAGGGCTTTTGGATGAAGTCGTAGGCGCCCCGCTTCAGGGCCTGAATGGCCGATTCCGTGGTGGCGTAGCCGGTCATGAGGATGCCCATGGCGCGGGGATCCTCGTCGTGGATGGCCCGCAGGAGCTCCAGGCCCGAGAGCCCGCCGGGCATGTTCAGGTCCGTGAAGATCACCGGGAAATGCCGCTCCCGCACCCGGGCCAGGGCCTGCGCCCCGCCGTCGGCGCCCACCGCGGCATAGCCCTGGTCCTCCAGGGCCTCCACCAGCAGGTTCCGCAGGTCCGCTTCGTCATCCACGATCAGGATGGGGATGGGGGGCGAAAGGGGCACGGCGTCTCCGGGTACCTGTCCCTCATCGGATGCACAGGGCTGAGGGGAAAGTTTCGGAACTCGCCTGATTTCGAGGCCGATTTATTGCACAGCTTCGACTTCCACTTGCAATTGCCCGTCCTGAACCACCAGTCGCGCCAGGCCCCCGGGTTGGAGCTGGCCCTGCAGCACCAGGCGGGACAGGGGGTTGACCACCACCTGCTGGATGAGCCGCTTGAGGGGCCGGGCGCCGTAGTGGGGGTCGAAGCCCTCTTCGGCGAGCCAGTCCAGCGCCGCCTCCGGCACCTCCAGCTCCAGGCGCTGGGCCTGGAGCAGCTCCCCGACCCGCCGCAGCTGGATGCGGGCCACGCCTCGCATGTCCGCGCGGCTCAGCGACCGGAAGATCACCACCTCGTCGAGCCGGTTCAGGAATTCGGGCCGGAAGTGGCCATGGAGGGCGGCCTGGACGGCCACCTCGGCCTTGGAAGCGTCGCCGCCGGCATCGAAGATGGCCTGGCTGCCCAGGTTCGTGGTCATGAGCACCACCGTGTTGCGGAAATCGACGGTGCGCCCCTGGCCGTCCGTGAGGCGGCCGTCCTCCAGCACCTGCAGGAAGAGGTCGAAGGTGCGAGGGTGGGCCTTCTCCATTTCGTCGAGGAGGATCACCGCGTAGGGACGGCGGCGGATGGCCTCGGTGAGGCGGCCCCCTTCCTCGTAGCCGATGAATCCCGGCGCGGCGCCGATGAGGCGCGTGGCGTCGGCTTCGTGGGTGAACTCGCTCATGTCGATGCGGACCAGGGCGTTCTCGTCATCGAAGAGGAATTCCGCCAGGGCCCGGGCCGCCTCGGTCTTGCCCACGCCTGTGGGGCCCAGGAAGAGGAAGCTGCCGATGGGCCGCTTCGGGTCGCCCAAGCCCGCGCGGTTGCGGCGCAGGGCGTCGGAAATGGCGGTGAGCGCCGCGTCCTGGCCCACCACGCGCTCGCCGAGGCGGGCCTCCATCTTCAGGAGTTTCTCCACCTCGCCCTCGAGGATGCGGCTCACGGGGATGCCCGTCCAGCGGCTCACGATGGCCGCCACGTCCGGTTCCCCCACCTCCAGGCGCAGCATGGCGCTCTCCCGGGGGGAGGCCGCCGCCAGCTGCTTCTCCAGGGCCGGGATCTCGCCGTACTCCAAACGCGAGGCGCGTTCGTACTCGCCTTTCGTCTTTGCCTGGTCCAGTTCGATGCGCAGGTCGTCGAGCTTCTTCTGGAGGGTCCGGGCCCCTTCGATGCTTTTCTTCTCGTTCTCCCACTGGGCCCTCAGGCCACCCAGCTCCTCGTTGAGCTCGGCCAGCTCCTTCTCCAGGTCGGCCAGCCGGGCGCGGCTCGCTGGGTCCTTTTCCTTGGTGAGGGAATGCCGCTCCAGCTGCAGCTGCATCTCCCGCCGCTCGCGGACGTCGATCTCCGTGGGCCGGCTGTCCAGCTGCATCCGCACGGCGCTGGCCGCCTCGTCCATGAGGTCCACGGCCTTGTCCGGAAGGAATCGGTCGGCGATGTAGCGGTGGCTCAGCTGGGCGGCGGCCACCAGGGCCGCGTCCTGGATGCGCACGCCGTGGTGCAGCTCGTAGCGTTCCTTCAGACCGCGCAGAATGGAGATGGCGTCTTCCACGCCGGGCTCCTCCACGAAGACCGGCTGGAAACGGCGCTCGAGGGCGGCATCCTTCTCGATGTATTTCCGGAATTCATCCAGCGTCGTGGCGCCGATGCAGCGCAGCTCGCCCCTGGCGAGGGCCGGCTTCAGCAGGTTGGCCGCATCCATGCTGCCGCCCACGGCGCCTGCGCCCACCAGTTGGTGCAGCTCATCGATGAAGAGCACCACCTGGCCTTCGGCCTTCTCAACTTCCTGGATGACGCCCTTGAGGCGTTCCTCGAACTGGCCGCGGTACTGGGTGCCCGCCACGAGGGCCCCCATGTCCAGGCCCATGACCCGCAGGCCCTTGAGGCTCTCGGGCACGTCGCGCTTGTGGATGCGCTGGGCCAGGCCCTCCACGATGGCGGTCTTGCCCACGCCGGGCTCGCCGATGAGCACCGGGTTGTTC
>JAFJUR010000169.1 GCA_017859995.1 Holophagaceae bacterium
CCGTAGGTGAGGGTCTTCCGGTCCATCTCCGTGCCGTTGTAGCTGAAGGCGGCGCCCTTCTCGCAGAACTGCTCGAGGTTCCGCTGGCAGCTGGGGCAGGTGCGGCAGCTGTCCACCATGCAGCCCACGCCCGCCAGATCGCCGACCTTGAAGGCCTTCACATGGGCGCCCACGGCGGTGACCGTGCCCACGATTTCATGGCCGGGAACCATCGGGTACTTCGATCCGCCCCACTCATCACGCACCTGGTGGATGTCCGAATGGCAGATGCCGCAGTAGGCGATCTCGATCTGGACGTCGTGGGCGCCGACAGCGCGGCGCTCGAACTGGAAGGGCGCCAGGGGGGCGCTGGCGGAGGTGGCGGCGTAGGCTTTGGCCAGGGTCATGACGGCTCCTAGGTGCTGGACCTTCCACTCTAGACCACCGCTCCAGAAGGCACCTCGAGGTGCGTGGGACCTTGGCGGGCGGACCCGCGCAGGCGATCCTGGTGGCATGGATCCCGTGCTGACCGACCGCCTCATCCTCCGTCGCTTCGTGGTGGAAGACGCCCCGTTCCTGCTGCGGCTGCTCAACGAGCCGTCGTTCATCGAGAACATCGCCGACAAGGGGGTGCGCACGCTGGAACAGGCCGCGGACTACCTGGCCCAGGGTCCCCTGGCCAGCTATGCCGCCCATGGCCATGGCTTGTGGATGGTGCAGCACCGGGTCACGGGGCAGCCCATGGGGATGTGCGGCCTGATCCGGCGCGACAACCTGCCTGAGGTGGATCTGGGCTATGCGTTCGTTCCGGAGTTCTGGGGGCTGGGCTACGCCCGGGAGGCGGCCGAGGCTTGCGTTGCCTGGGGCCGCGAGACCCTCGGCCTGCGCAGCATGCTGGCCATCGTCTCGCCGGGCAACGCCGCCTCGATCCGCCTGCTCGAGTCCCTGGGCTTCTGCCATTCCGGGAACATGGTCTACGCGCCGGGCGATGAGGTGGAGGTCCACCGGCTGCAGCTCGGCTGAGGTCACGCACGCAGTCCCCGCAGCATCCCAACCTACCCTGGAGGTTCCATGCCCCGCCCCGCCACGCTTCCCCTCATCGACTGGAAGGCTGTCCATGCCTCGGGCCTGGACTACGATGCCTGGCTCGCCGCCGCCGAGTCTCCCGACCAGCGCGGCAAGCTCGAGGACCAGCGCCAGGCCCTCACCCTCGAGCCCCCCGTGGCGGCCTTCATGGCGGCGCTCCCCCGGCCCGTGCACGTGGTGGCCATCGCCGAGGACTGGTGCGGCGACGTGGTGCGCCACGTGCCCGTCCTCCAGCGCCTGGCCGAGGCCGGTCCCCAGCTGAAGGTGCGCTACATCAGCCGTGAGCAGCACCCCGACGTCTTCGCGCGGTTCCTCACCCTTGGCGGCGAAGCCATCCCGAAGTTCATCTTCCTCAGCGACCGCTTCACCGAATGCGGCCACTGGGGCCCGATGCCCGACACCTGCCGGGAGCTCATCGCCCGGGGCAAGGCCTGCGGAGACATTCCCGCGGCGCGGAAGAAGGTCGCCGCGCGCTATGAGCTGGACGGCGCCCGCCGGGAGGTGGTGGCCGAGCTGCTGCGCCTCGTGGACATCGCCGTCAGCCGCGAGCCCTGAGGCGCGCGGAACCGGAACCTCAGCCGAGGGCCTTCCTCCCCACCGGCCGCTCCCGCGCCTCTGCCAGCAGACTCCGGGCCCGGGCGTCCCCGGGGTTCCGGCCCAGGACCACCTGGCAGCAGCGCACCGCCGCAGCGGGCTCCTCCTGCAGGATGTGGACCCGGGCGAGGCCCAGCCAAGCGGAGCGGTCGTAGCCGGCCTCCAGCGCCTGGCGGAACGCCGCCTCCGCCCGGTCCAGCCGGCCCAGACCCGTGAAGCAGTCCGCGGCGCGGCAGAGGGCCTGCCGGTTGCCCGGGTCGGCGGCCAGGACCTGATCCCAGCACGGCGCAGCCTCGTCGAAGCGGCCCTGCCCCCGAAGCGCATCGGCCAGGCCGAAGAGGGCGTGGACATGGTGCGGATCCACCCGGAGCACCTCGCGGAAATGGGCCTCGGCTCGATCGAAGGCCAGTCTGCGCCGCTGCAGGTTGCCCGCCAGGAGGCGGATGTCGAGCCGCCCCGGATCGAGGATCAGCAGCCGCTCGAAACAATCCAGGGCCTCATCGATGCGGTGTTCCTTCAGATACAGGTCTCCGAGGCCCATGAGGGCGTAGCGGTCGTCGGGATCGTGCCGCAGGGCCGCATGGTAATGGGCCGCCGCCCGGTCTCCCTTCCCACTCCGTCGGCAGGCGTCGCCAACCCGGGTCTGCACGGGACCTTCTCCGGGCCGAAGGGCCAGGTAGCGGTCCCAGGCCTCCAGGCAACGCTGGGGATCGCCCAGGCCGCGGCAGGCGTCCGCCAAGCCTCGGAGCGCCTGGATCTCGTGGGGGTCGAGGTCGAGCGCCCGGCGGTAGAGCTCCGCGGCGGCGCGAAAATCCCTCGCCTTGCGGCTGGCCGCGCCGGCTTGAATCAGGTCTTGGAGGCTCGTGGTCATGGCCCCCCCTGCGGAACCGGTTCCAGGTTCCGAGTGTAGGTCCGGGCCGTCGTTCCCGCCCGGCCAGATTCGGGGGCAGGGTCCTAGGCCACGGGCCCAGCAGGGGTGACCATCTGGAACATGAGGATCGCGCCGGCGGCGGCGACATTCAGGCTGTCCATGCCTGAGGCCATGGGGATGGCCACTGCGCGGTCGCACAGGGCCAGGTGCGCGTCTTCGAGCCCCGTGTCCTCCGGCCCCATCACAAGGGCGCAGCGGGTGGCGGGACGCCAGGCCCGCGCGTCCTCCGCCCGTTCGCTGAGGGCCGCGGCCACCACCTCCGAGCCCGGCCCGGCCTCCTTCCAGGCCGCCAGCCGCGCCCAGGGGTCAGCCTCCCGCCACACGGGGATGCGCCACACGGCGCCCATGGAGACGCGCACCGTGCGCCGCGTCCACAGGCCCGGCCCCGGACCCGCCAGGACCCCGTCCAGGCCCAGCGCCGCCGCGCTGCGCAGCAGCAGCCCGAGGTTCTCGCTGTCGTAGAGCCGGGGCAGGACCAGCAGGCGCCGCGTGGCGAGCAGGTCACGCGAAGGCGGCGCCGGCGGCACCTGGGCGCAGGCCATGAGGCCCCGGTGGAAAGGGAAGCCAGCCAGCGCTGACAAGGCATCCTCGTCGGCGGTCAGCAGCTCGGCGCCTTTCGGCAGCAGGTCCCGCACCGCGGCGGCGGCGGCGGTGGTGGCGGCCACCGAGACCACGTTCACCTGGCCCGCCCGGCCCGCCCGGAGCAGATCCTCCACGAGGATCCGCCCTTCGGCGATGAAGCAGGGGCCATGGGCGGGGTGCTCACGGGTGCCGGCGAAGCGGAGGTCGCGATAGGGGTCCCAGGGATCGAAGTCGGTCATGGGAACAGCGTAGCCCCGGAGTCGGAATTGCGGTTCCATGGGAGCCATGCCCCGCAAACTGTCCCGTCACCTGACCTGGCTCGAGGCCTTCGTGGCCGCGGTGGAGACGGGCTCCCTGGAAGCCGCCGCGCAGCACCTGGGCGTGGCGCGATCCGTCGTCAGCGAACACCTGCGGGCCCTGGAGGCCTCCGTCGCCCAGGGCGAAGCGCTGCTGGAACGCGGGCCCGGCCGGCGGCTCCGCCTCACGGCGCGCGGGGAGCGGCTGTTCGCGGCAGCCCAATCCCCCTTCCACCAGCTGGACCTCAAGCGCCTGCGCGACCTGGCCTCGCCGGAGCCCAGCCTGCGCCTCGGCCTCAATCCGACCCTGTCCCACCTGCTGCTGCCAGAGATCGCGGTGGAGATCGCGGAGGCGAAAATCCGCCTCGAGGCCAGTTTCGGCGGCGCCTATGAGCTGGTGCGGCAGGTGCAGACGGGCCAGCTGGACCTGGCCCTCGGGTTCACGCCCCTGCCACCGCACCGGGGCCTGGAGACGGAAGTGCTCGCCAGCCTTCCTTTCGTGGTGCTGGGCGCGCCGGGCTGCGGCCTGCCGGCCCGGCGGCGTCGGATCACCGTAAAGGATCTCCGGGGCCGGCCCTTCGTGGACTGGCTGCGCGACGATCCCTACGGCGGCGCCAATTCCGCCCGGTTCGCGGAGGCCGGCATCGCGGTGCAGGAGATGGCCCGGGTCGAAAGCTTCCTCCAGCTCTACCCGGCGCTGCGGGCCTTCGGGGCCTGCGCCATCGCCCCGGACCTCCGGCCCCTGGCGCCCTTCCCGGAAGACCTGCAGGTGCTGGACCTCCAGGAGCCGGTACCCCAGCGGGTGGATCTGGTGGCGCTCTGGCCCTCCGACCGGGCCCCCACGGAGGCCTGGCGCTGCCTCCAGCGCCTGCGGGCCCGGCTCTCCGGCGCCTAGCCCCGCCGCCGGGCCTGGTCGAGGGCTTCGAGGGCCTGGCGCAGCTCCTCCCGGGAGAAAGGCTTGGCCAGGGACGGGATGCGGTCCCAGGGCGCCCCATCGCCGAGGTGGTTTGCGGCGAGGTAGCCGCTGGCCATCAGGATGGGCAGGTCCGGCCTCAGCTTCAGCATCAGAACCACGGTCTCGTCTCCGCTCAGGCCCGGCATGTTCTGGTCCACGATCGCGACGTCCACCGGCAGGCCCTTCTCAAGCAGCTCGAGGGCCTCCTGCCCGGAGGCGGTGGCCGTCACGGTGTGTCCAAGCCCCTCGAGCAGCGGCAGCATGGCCTCCCGCACGAGGACGTCGTCGTCCACCAGGAGGACGTGATGGTGGATGTCGGCGCCACCCGCCACCTGCGCCGAGAGCGGATCGCCTTCAGCCGGGTCATAGGGCGGGAAGCGGAGGGTCACGGTGGTGCCCTGCCCCGGATGGCTGGTGATCTCCAGCGAGCCACCGTGGGCCTTCATCGTGCTGTAGACGATGGAGAGCCCGAGTCCTGTGCCCCTCCCGGCCGCCTTGGTCGTAAAGAAGGGATCCAGGGCCCGCGTCAGCACTTCCTGGGACATCCCCTCGCCATTGTCGATGACGGCCAGTTCCGTCCAGCCGTCTTCCAGCCGACGGGTGCGGAGGATCACCGTTCCGCCTCGGCTCATGGCGTCCACGGAATTGACGCAGAGGTTGATGATCACGCTGCCCAGGGCTGAGGGGTCGCCCTTCACCGGCCTGATCCCTGGGTCGAGGTCCAGCACCCATTCCGCTTTCTGGAGGGTGGTGCGGCCGAGCAGTTCCACCTCCTCCCGGACCAGCGCGTTCAGGTCCACGGGATGGACCTCCTCCAACTGGTTGCGTGCGAAATCGAGCAGCTTCCGGATGAGGCCCCGACCCCGCACGCACGCGGTCTGGATGGTCTCGAAAGCCGTGAAGAAGGGGCTCCCGGATTCGGTCTTCACCTGGTGCGCCGAAGCCATCATCAGCACGGCGGCCAGCACGTTGTTCATGTCGTGGGCGATGCCGCCGGCGAGGTTGCCGAGGCTCTCCAGTTGCTGGACATGGTGGATCTGCTGCTCCAGTCGCCGCCGCTCCTCCTCTTCGCTGCGGCGCTCCGTGATATCCAGGCAGGCCATGATGACCTGACGGACCTGGCCCCCGGGATCCAGGTCAGGATAGGCGCTCACCAGGGCCCAGCGGATGCCGGTGCTGAGCCGGAACCCCACCACCCTGTCCGCCAGGGGCAACCGGCTGGTCAGGACCTGCCTGACCGGATTTTGATCGGCCGGCAGCGATTCGCCGTCCTCCCCGAGGAGGTCCCAGCCCGGATCAGCCCCCTCGGTACGGCCCCCCATCGGCGGATCGAAGAACCGGAGCGCCGCCGGATTGCGGTACAGCAGGCTTTCGTCCGGCTGGAAGACCAGCACGGCCACGGGCAGGTTCACCAGCAGCGTCT
>JAFJUR010000003.1 GCA_017859995.1 Holophagaceae bacterium
GAGAGCTGCGTGAACCGCGTGGGCGTGGACCTCAACAGCGCCTCGTACAAGCTGCTGGCCTACGTGGCGGGCATCGGCGAGGGGCTGGCCAAGAGCATCGTCACCCACCGCTTCGAGCACGGCGCCTTCAAGCGCCGCGAGCAGCTGATGGACGTGAGCCGCTTCGGCTCCAAGGCCTTCCAGCAGGCCGCGGGCTTCCTCCGCATCCACGACGGCGACGATCCCCTGGACGCCTCCGCCGTGCACCCCGAGAGCTACCCCGTGGTGCAGCGCATCTGCCAGCTGGCCGGCAAGACCGTGCCCGAGCTCATCGGCAACGACGCGGTGCTGGACGCCCTCGACCCCAAGCTGCTCGTGGACGAGACGTTCGGCGTCGAGACCGTGAAGGACATCCTCGCCGAACTCAAGAAACCCGGCCGGGATCCCCGCCACCGCTTCGAGATCGTGCAGTTCCGCGAGGGCGTGAACAAGCCCTCCGACCTGGAGATCGGCATGGAGCTCCAGGGCATCGTCACCAACGTGACCGACTTCGGCGCCTTCGTGGACGTGGGCGTCCACCAGGACGGCCTGGTGCACCTCTCCGAGATCGCCCACCGCTACGTGAAGAACCCCGCCGATGCCCTCAGCGTCGGCCAGGCGGTGAAGGTGAAGGTGCTGGCCGTGGACCTCGAGGCCAAGCGCATCGCCCTCTCCATCAAGGCCCTGCTCGCGGCCCCCGAAGGCGCGGCGCGGACCCAGCAGGCACCGCCCCGCCGCCGTCCCCAGGGCCGGCCTGAAGGCAATCAGCCCCGTTCCGAAGGCCCCAGACCGCCCAGGCCCGAAGGCCCGCGCCCGCCTCGGCCGGAGGGCAGTCGTCCCCCCCAGGGCGGCCGCCCGCCCAGGCCCGAGGGCGGCCGGCCGCCTAGGCCTGAAGGCGCGCGACCGCCCCGAGCGCCCGAGACCCGGTCCGTCCAGCCCAAGCGGGAATCGGCCCCCGTGGCCACGGGGGCCTCCCTCAGCGACCTGGTGGCCAAGTTCAGCAAGGGCCATCGCTGATGCGGCCCCTGGCGGGCTTCGGTGCCCATCGGGTGCTGGCCTGCGCGGCCGTGGCGATCCTCGGCCTCGCTGCCGGCTGCCAGCCGAAGGCGGCGCGGGCCCTGTTCGGGCCCTGGGAAGAGGGCCTGACCCTCGCCTTCGAGGATCCCTCCCTGCCCCAGCCGCAGCGCTCCGCGGACCGCCTCCAGCTCCGCGTCGCGCACGCCACCCTGAATCCGGGCACCGACCCACTCATCCAGCTGGACCTCGCCAGCGCCCGCGGCCAGATGAGCGTGCTCCTCCGGCACCAGAACGGCGGCATCGCCCTCGTCGCCGAGGATGGCCGGGTACTCAGCCAGACCCTGCCCCAGGGCTTTCCGAACACACCTTCCTGGACGGACCGGGGCACGGAATTCCGCATCGTGGGACGGGCCACCTGGGAGGGCGCCGCGATCCTGCCCGCCACCGCGGATCCCGTCGGCATCTGGGTGGAAGCCCGGCCCCAGTCGGGACCCCGCCGCCGCACCCTCTACCTGCCCAACCTCGGCGAGGTCGAATCCCACGAGGAACGTGATGGCGCCTGGGTTCCCGTGAACCGCCTGGTGGCCCGCGGCTTCACCGACATCCCCGCCATCAAGCGACGCTGATCGACGTCATTCCTGGAGCCGACATGGCCGAGCCGACGACCGCCACCGAAGACCTCGAGCTCCCCGTTCCCCCGGGGGCCGAGAAGGGGACGGTGCGGGACAACCTCGAGGTGATCTGCTTCGCCATGGTGCTGATCCTGTTCTTCAAGGCCTTCGTAGGCCAGCAGTTCAAGATCCCCTCGGCCTCCATGCGGAACACGCTGATGATCGGCGACCACCTGCTGGCCAACAAGTTCATCTTCGCCCAGCCCCAGTGGTCCTGGGAGGAATCGCTCTTCCCCATGCGCTCCGTGAAGCGCGGCGACATCATCGTGTTCCGGTATCCCCTCGACCGCGACCAGGACTACGTGAAGCGCTGCGTCGCCCTGCCCGGCGACACCGTGGAGATGCGCAACAAGCGCCTCTACGTGAACGGCAAGCAGGTCACCGGCCCCTTCGAGCACCAGTTCGGCCAGAGCGCCGAAGGCCCCACGCCCGGCCCCTGGCCCCCCAGCCGCTATGCGGGCGAGGCCACCCGTCCCGTGGGCCTCTGGCGCCACGCAGATCCGGAAGTGATGGCCCTCCACGCGCGGAACCAGATGCAATCCATGAACAGCCTGGTGCAGGAGGGCTTCAAGGACAACCTGGGGCCCATCACTGTGCCGGCCGGCCACCTCTTCGCCATGGGCGACAACCGCGACAACAGCATGGACAGCCGCTACTGGGGCTTCCTGCCCATGGACCACCTGCGCGGCCGGCCCTTCATCGTGTGGTGGAGCTTCCGGGAAGGCGATACGGACAACGACAACGGCCGGGTGCCGGAAGGCCCCACGGACGTGGCCGCCGACTTCATCGACGCCGCCCGCCACTTCTTCACCCGCACCCGCTGGGAGCGGACCGGCACCATTCCGGAGTGAAGCCTCTTCGAACGTCCGTGAGTGAATCCCAAAAAAATAAGAAGAAATTTTCACCACCAAGACACCAAGAAAAGCAAATAGCTCCTTTCAGTTCTTGGTGTCTTGGTGGTGATTCTTTAGCCATTTTTCTCTTCCTTCTCTGGATCTGAATGAGAGCCCTGCCGCTGCTGCTGATCCTGACGGTTCCGCTCTGCGCCTGGGGCGACAAGGGGCACCGCCTGGCCTCGACGCTGGCCCTGACCTCCCTGCCGCCTGGACCCCGGGCCTGGTTCGCGGGGCGGGAGGCGGAGCTGGCCGACCACGCCTCAGACCCCGATCACTGGCGCCAGGACCAGAAGGAGGGGCCGCGACACTTCCTCGACCTGGAGCCCTACGGCGGCCCCGACCGCGCCCCCCGCACCCTCGACGAGGCCAGGGCGCGGCTGGGCGGCGACTACTACCGGCACGGCGTCGTCCCCTGGATCATCCAGGATCGCTGGCGCGACCTGGTGGCGGCCTTCCGGGCGGGCGACCCTGCCAAGGTGTCCATGGCCACCGCCGTCCTCGGCCACTACATCGCCGACACCCACGTGCCCCTGCACACCAGCCGGAACCACGACGGGCAGTTCACCGGCCAGCGGGGTGTCCACAGCCGCTGGGAGATCGGCCTCGTCGAGCGCTACCTGGAGCCCGAATCCCTGGTGGCCGTTCCCGCCACCGCGGACGGGGCCTTCCTCGACCGGCCCTGGGAATGGCTCCGCGCATCCCATGCCCTGGTGCCCCAGCTGCTCGAGGACGACCGTGCCGCCGACCGCACCACCCCCGAGGGCGACCGGGGCAAGGTGCGCGCCCAAGCCTACTGGCTCATCTTCCGGGAGAAGCAAGGTCCCGTGATCAAGCGGCAGCTGGAACTCGCTGGCCAGCACCTGGGCGACGCGATCCTCAACGCCTGGCTCGAGGCGGGAAGCCCGGCCTGCCCGGTTGTGGACGTCGAGAGGCGGGCCCAGACCGGGCCGCCGCGGCCAGGAAAGCCCTAGCGCGACTCCTCCCAGCGCTTGCGGTCGAGCCAGACCTGCTCGTCCTTGCCCCGGGCATCCTTGCCGCGCCAGTGGAGCTTCAGGGGGCCCTGGGCATCCTTCTTCAGCACGGAGACCCCGGCGCCCTCGCCAGTGCGCAGGAGGCGCAGGAGGGCCTCCACGCTGGGCATCTGGGGCAGGAAGGGCAGCGGCAGCTGGGCGAGGTAAGGGGCGCGCTGATCTAGCTTCTGCCTCGGCACCTGCAGGCGGTAGCCGGAGGCATGGTCGCCCTCCAGCAGCAGCAGGCGCTCTCCGGGCCCGTGCAGCTCCACCACCAGGCGGCCAGTGGCCCCGTTCATCAGCAAGCTGAGGGTGCCGATGCCCTCGCCTTCGGGCCCTGCGTAGCCCCAGCCGTACTGGGCGCGGATCGTGGGCGAAACCGGCGCGGGGGCCACCACCGCCGGGGCGGAGGGGGCGGCCGGTGGCGGCGGCGCCTGGGGCGCGATCACTGGTCCTCCTCGTCGTCATCCGGGACCGCCGCCGGGGTCGCGGGCTGCGCCGGCGCGTCGAGCTTGGCCGCCTGTTCCTTGGCGATGCGCACCCGCAGGTCGCCCAGGCGCTTCTCCAGGGCGGCGCGTTCGGGGAAGACGAAGGCCAGGGCCCGGTCCCACTGCTCCGCGGCCTCGGCGAGCTTGCCCTGCTTCACCAGCACTTCGCCGAGGTGCTTTCGCACTTCGGGGCTGAAGGGGCTCAGCTCCGCCGCGCGGCGCAGGGTGGCCTCAGCCTCGGCGATGCGGCCCAGCTTGAACTGCGCCCAGCCCAGGCTGTCCACCACGTTGCCGTTGTCCGGCGTGGCCTTGGCGCTGGCCTCGATGAGCGCCGCGGCCTCCTCGAGGTCGAGGTCCTGCTCCAGCAGCAGGTAGCCGAGGTTGTTCTGCACCAGCGGGTTGTCGGGCTCCAGGGCCTGGGCCTGGCGGAGCATCTTCAGCGATTCGGCGTGGCGGCCCACCTGGTCGTAGGCCTGGCTCTGCAGGATGAGCATGTCCACGCTGCGGGCGGAGGACAGGCTGTGGGCGCGCTCCAGGGCCTCCAGGCACTTGTCCCAGCGCTGGAATTCCTGCCAGAGCGCCGCCATGCCCTCGAGGTGCAGCTGCTCCAGCGCCGCCCGGGTCTCCTTGCGGGAGAAGAAGCGGTACTCAAGGTCCCGGGATGGCAGCTTGGCTGCCTGCCGGAAGAAGGGGATCTTCGGATGGCGGGTGATGCCCTCCTTCAGGGCTTCCAGCGCGCTCTTCCAGTCGTTCAGGCTGATGAGGGCCTGGGTTTTGAACACCTGGGCCTCGCCGTCGGTGCGGGGACGGGGCCGGCGGTCCTTCAGGAAGGCGAGCAGGGCCTTGCCCTTGCCCTGCAGCAGCAGGGACTCGGCGTAGAGCATGGGCACGCCGTCGGCGATCCACTCGGGCTCCACCTCGCGGTGCGCCAGGGGCTGGAGCCGCCGCTCCGCCTCCTCGAAGCGGCCCAGGTTCATGAGGGCGCGGGCCGTGTGGAAGGTGAGCGTGGGGCTGGGCTTCAGCGCCTCGGCCTTGGCCAGGGTTTCCAGCGATTCGGCGAAGCGGGCCGTCTGCAGGCGGATCAGGGAGACGTTCTCCCAGAGGCCCGCCTCCTGGGGCAGCTGCCGCGCCAGCAGCAGGAAGCTCTCCTCGGCATGGGCCAGGTAGCCCGACTTGATCTGCTCCCGGGCCAGCTCCTCCAGGAAGCGGAGGTGGCGGTCTTCGGGATTCCGGGCGTTCAGCGCCAGCAGCGCCTCGCGCTTGCCCTCGTAGTCCTGGGTGGCCCGGGCGTGGATCAAGGCCCTCTCCCAGGCCGGGGAGAAGCCGGGGCGCAGCCGCCCCAGCCGCAGCCAGGCCCGCAGGGCACCGGCATTGTCCTTGACCTGCTCGGACATCTCGCCCAGGCGCGCCCAGAGCTCGGGATCCTGGGGCAGCCGCTGGGTGGCCAGGCGGAGCTCCTTCACAGCCTCGGGGGCCAGGGCCGCGTCCTTCTGGGCCCGCTGGTACTGCAGGAGGCCCAGGTGGGCTTGGGCCTCGGCGCTCTGGGGAGCGAGCGCCACGGCCTTTCGGGCCGGCACCAGGGCGCCCTCGGGATCCTGGGCTTCCTGCAGGGCTTCCGAGAGCCGCAGGTGCGCCTCGGCGCTGCCCGGAACCAAGGCCAGCACCCGGCGATACAAGGCTGCCGCCGCGGCGGGATCGTTGCCGCCACCCCGCAGCTGAAGCGCCCTGGCCTGGAGCATGAGGGCCCTCGGGTCCTCGGTGGAACCCAGGGAGGCCGCCAGGAGGAGGGCGAGAAGTGGACGACGGAAATCAGGCACGGACAGTCTCCGAGTGGAGCAGGGCGAGCAGCCGGGCGTGGGGAGATTCCCAGGCTTCCGGAGGCAGGGTGCGTTGCAGGGCGGGCTCGCCGGGTCGGGGCAGGATGCAGTGGATCTCGGTGGTCGGCTGGCCCTGGCTCGGTACGTGGATCGCCTTCTTGTCGCGGGCCAGCAGGGGCAGGCAGGCGGGCCAGGGCGCCACCAGCGGCGCCAGAGGCGCGAGCCGCCGGGCCAGGGCCTCGAGGGTGGCCGCGGGGAAGGGCTTCAGCCCCTGCTCCTCCGCCAGCAGGCAGGAACCCAGCAGGCCGAGGCCCACCGCCTCCCCGTGCAGCAGCTGGTAGCCCGAGGCGGCCTCGAGCGCGTGGCCCAGGGTATGGCCCAGGTTCAGCAGGCGCCGCTCGCCGCTCTCCTTCGGATCGCGGTGCACCACGCCCGCCTTGTAGGCCAGCGCCCGCTCGACCCAGGCCACCTTCACGGGGCCCTCCTGCAGCATCTCCGCTGCCCAGCCGGGCTCGCCCTGAATGAAGGCGGTCTTGAGCAGCTCCCAGCGGCCGTTCTCCACATGCCGCCGCGGCAGGCTCTCCAGGAAGGCCGTGCAGGCCACCAGGCGGCGGGGTGGATGGAAGGCGCCCACGAGGTTCTTCCCCGCGGCCAGATCCGCGCCGGTCTTCCCGCCGAGGCCCGCGTCGGCCATGGCCAGCAGGCTGGTGGGCCAGGCCTGCCAGGCCACGCCCCGCAGAAAGAGCGAGGCGGCCAGGCCCACCAGGTCGGTGAGAACGCCGCCGCCCAGCGCCACCACGGTGGCATCCCGGTGCAGGGGCACCTTTGCCCAGTGCTCCAGCCAGGGGATCACCGTGCGCAGCTTCTTCTCCTCCTCGGGCACCGACACCCACAGCGCGTGGCTTGGCGCCGGCATGCCGGCACGGGTCCAGTGGTCCCGCAGGCGCAGGTCGCCCACCAGGGTCCAGTCCCCCTCCGGCAGCCATTCGCGCGCAGGTTCCTCCAGCAGGAGAACCTCCGTCGCGAATCCGGATGGGGTGGCGAGCCTCATGAACGTCCCTTCAAGGTGGCGACGGCCTTCATGACCTGGTCGCCGCGGAGCCAGGTGATCTCGGCCTTGTCCCCGGGCTTGTAGGCGCCGAGGGCCCCCATGAAGTCGTAGATGCTCTTCACGGGCTTGTCGCCGAACTGGATGAGGATGTCGCCGGCCTGCAGGCCGATGGTCTCGGCGGTGGACCCCTTCGAGACCCCGTTGATGCGGAAGCCCTTGGGGTTGTCGGCGTAGTCGGGGATGGTGCCGAAGGCGATGCGCATGGGGCCACCGTCGCCCTTCATGGGGATCTTCGCCGTCTCCGGGTCGAAGGCGGGCAGCGTCTTCGCGTTGGCCAGATCGAGGGTCAGCGTCTTGCCGAAGGCGGCCAGCTTGGCCATGCCGGGGAAGTTGATGCGGTCGGCGGTGTCGGTGGGCCGGTGATACTCGCCGTGGATGCCCGTGAAGAAGAAGAACGTGGGGATCTTGGCCTGGGAGAAGCTCATGTGGTCGGAGCCGCCCACCGCCGCGCCCACGTCCACGCTGACGGTGAAGCCCTTGGGCACGAAGGCCTTCGCCGCCTCCAGGGCGGATTTGGGCGCGCCCAGGCCACCCATCATCAGCTCCGGGGCCTGCAGGTCGAGGCGGCCCACCATGTCGAAATTGAGCATGAACTTCACGGATTCCAGCGGGTGGGTGGGATGCTGCACCCAGTATTGGGAACCGAGCAGGCCCTCCTCCTCTCCGGCGAAGTGCAGGAGCAGGATGGAGCGCTTGGGCCGCGCCCGCTTCAGCTCTCGGGCCAGCTCCATCACCATGGCGGTGCCGGAGGCGTTGTCGTCCGCGCCGGGATGCACCTGGCCGCGGGCCTCGGCCCCGCCCAGGCTGTGCCGCTCGCCCATGCCGAGGTGGTCCATGTGCGCGCCCAGCACGATGAACTCCTTGCGCAGCTTCGGATCACGGCCCGGAATGACGCCCACCACGTTGGGCACCTGGGCCTCCTCGCGGGACAGCTTCAGGTCCAGGGAGAGCACGGTCCAGGGGGCCTGCACGAAGTCGTGGCTGTCGGGCTTCTGGGTCTCCTTGATGGTCTTCAGACGGCCCAGCAGGTCGCCGCAGGCCTCGGCCAGCGCCTCGGGCCGGACGCCCACCACGGGGATGTCCATCTTGACGGGGCCCTCCTCGCGCTGGAGGGGCCGGAGGCCCTGTTCTTCCAGGACGATGACGCCCGCCACCTTGGCGGACTCCAAGCGCTTCAGGCGGGCCAGGAGGCTCCGCTCGCCCCGGGGCAGGTGGGCGAAGGCGTCCAGGTCGGGCACCGTGCGGGCGATGACGGCGACGCGGCCCTTCAGCTCGAGGCCCGCCAGGTCGTCGTAGCCGCCGGGGATCTGGACCCCGTAGCCGGCGAAGGCCAGGGGTTTGGAGCGGAAGTCCGCATCGCCACTCAGGCCCAGGGCCTCGATGTCGCGGCCCCAGACGAGGGTCCGGGGGCTGTCCCCATGGATGAGGACTGCCTCCTGCTGCTTGCGCGCCACCTTGGCGATGAAGGGGAACCGCTGCACCTGAGTCTTGATGCCGAGCTTCTTCAGCTCGCCCTGGATGCGCCGGGCGGCCACGTCCAGCTCGGGGTAGCCGTTGCCGCGGCCCTTCAAGGCCGGCGCGGCCAGGAAGGTCACATCCCTGCGCAGGCGCTCGGCCACCCCGGCTTCCACCTTTGAGACGGGAGCCTTCGCCTCGGCCCCGGGTACGGCGGGCGGCGCGGCCACGACGGTGGCGGTCAGGAGGGCGAGGAACCAGGAACCCATGTTGTCTCCAGGGGATTCCCCCAAGTGTACATGAGGCCGCGGCCCGACTCCCGACCTGGAAATCCGGCCGACTGTGGGACAATGACCCCATGTCCGAACAGGGAGCCTTCTTCCAGTCCGATCAGGTGGATCAGCGCCCCATGCGCCACGCCCTGCTCTGGCGCCTCACGGGGTATCTGAGCCCGTACTGGGTGTCCCTCATCCTGCTGCTCGTCCTCATGGCCGTGGGCGCCCTCCTGGAGGTGCTGCCCTCGGAGCTGACCCTGCGCCTCATCAATCGGTTCATGGACCAGGGCAGCCTCAAGGGCGCCGCACCTCTCATCGCCGGCTTCTTCGGCGTGCTGGTGGCGGGCTTCCTGGTGAGCTTCGCCCGGTACTTCATGCTGGCCCGCGTCGGCCAGCGGGCCATGCAGGATCTGCGCGTCGAGCTCTTCGCCCACCTCATGGGCCGCAGCACGCACTTCTTCCACCGCAACCCGGTGGGCCGCCTCATGACCCGCGTCACCAGCGACGTTCAGAACCTGAACGAAATGTTCGCCTCCGGGTTCGTCGCCATCGTGGGCGACGCCTTGTCATTGCTGGCCATCGTGGTCTGGATGTTCTGGACCCACGCGGGCATGGCGCTGGTGGCCCTCGGCATCCTGCCGGTCCTCCTCATCGCCACGGAGGTCTTCCGCCGCCGCGCTGGCGAGGCCTTCCGCGAGACCCAGCGGCGCTACGCCGTCATCAACGCCTTCCTGCAGGAGCAGATCTCGGGCATCGGCCTCGTGCAGATCAACAGCCAGGAAGCCAGCAGCGACAAGCACTTCCGCGGCCTGAACCAGGACTACCTGGACGCCTTCCTCCGCACCATCTTCGCCTACGCGGTGTTCTTTCCCGTGGTGGAGTTCATCACCTCGGCCACCCTCGCGGCGCTCATCTTCTACGCGGGCTTCAAGCTGCAGGCGGGCGCCATCACCTGGGGCCTGCTGCTCGCCTTCATCCAGCAGTCGGGCCGCTTCTTCCGGCCCATCCGGGAACTGGCCGAGCGCTACAACGTGATGCAGACCGCCCTGGCCTCCAGCGAGCGCATCTTCCGCCTGCTCGACAACCGCGAGGAGATCCCCGAGGCGCCGGACGCGAAGCCCGCCACCTTCACCGGGGAGATCCGCTTCGAGGACGTGACCTTCGCCTACGAGGCGGGGGGCCGCCAGGTCGTGCGCGGCCTCAGCGGCGTGATCCCCAAGGGCCGCCGCGTGGCGGTCGTGGGCCACACCGGCGCCGGAAAGAGCACGCTGATCAACCTGCTGATGCGCTTCTACGACGTGGCCGAGGGCCGCATCACTGTGGACGGCGTGGACGTGCGGGCCCTGAAGCTCCGCAGCCTGCGGTCCCTCTTCGGCCTGGTGCTGCAGGACGTCTTCGTCTTCTCGGGCACCCTGCGCGACAACATCGTCCTCGACCGTCCCCTGGACGAGACCCGCCTCGCCGCCGTGCTGGACCAGAGCCAGCTGAAGGACCTCGTGGGCCGGCTGCCCCAGGGGCTGGACACCCAGGTGGGCGAGCGCGGCCAGAAGCTCAGCGCCGGCGAACGGCAGCTGCTGGCCTTCGCCCGCATGCTCTACCTCGAGCCGGCCGTCCTGCTGCTGGACGAAGCCACCGCCAACATCGACTCCGAGACCGAATCCAAGATCCAGACGGTCATCGAGCGCGTCAGCCACCGCCTCACCACCTTCACCATCGCCCACCGCCTGTCCACCATCCGCGACGCCGACGAGATCTGGGTCATGGACCAGGGCGTCCTGGTGGAGCGGGGCACCCACGACGGCCTCATCGCTCAGGATGGCGTCTACGCCAAGCTCGTGCGGCTGCAGTTCGCGGACAGCGAAGCGGCCTGAAAAAGCCTGAGGTCCGGAGCCTGTAGACTGGACCCCCATGCTCCACCTGCCTCCCCTCTATCCCATCACCGATGCCACCCGGACCGAGCCCCTCTCCGCCCAGGTGCGACGCCTGGCGGAAGCCGGCTTCCCGCTGGTGCAGTTTCGCGGCAAGCCGCTGGACGCGAAGACGCAGTGGCTGGAGCTGCGCCTGATCCTCGCCGAGGCGGCCGCCCAGGGCGGCTGGCCCTGGATCTGCCTCAACGACCGGGCGGACCTCGCCCTGCTGGCCGCCCGGGAGGGCCTGCGGCCCTGGGGTCTGCACCTGGGCCAGGAGGACCTGCCCGCCCGGGAGGCCGCGGCGCTGCCCGGCCTCGGCGGGTGCCATTTCGGCGCCTCCACCCACCAGGCCGCTGAATGGGAGGGCATCGAAGCCCCCTTCGATCATGCCGGCGTGGGGCCCTTCCGGAGCACGTCCACCAAATCCGACCACGCCGCCCCCATCGGCCTGGAGGGCCTGCGGGCGGGCTGCCGGGCGCTCCGGGCCAGGGACCTGGCCCCCATCGCCATCGGCGGGCTGACCCTGGCCGACGCGGGCCCCTGCTTCGAAGCGGGGGCCGAAGCCCTGGCCATGGTCGGCGAGGTGCACCGGGCGGAGGATCCCGCCGCGCTGGGCTGGGAGGCCCAGCGGGCGCGCTGGAAGGTCCGCCCGCCGTTCCGCCGCGGCCAGGGCCTCGTCATCCTCGGCGGCAGCGGCGCGGGAAAGACGACCTTGGGCCGACACCTGGCCGAAGGGCTCGGCCTGCCCTTCCATGACCTCGACGCGGCCATCGAGGCCCGGGCGGGGCACCCCATCGCCGACCTCTTCGCGGCTTCCAGCGAAGGAGCCTTCCGCGCCCTGGAATCGGCCCTGCTGCCGGAGCTGCTGACCGCGCCGGCGGTGGTGGCCCTGGGCGGCGGGGCCTGGGAGGCGCCGGCCAACCGCGCGGCGGTCACCTCGGCAGGATTCGCCCCCCTCTGGCTGGCGGAGCCCCCCGCGCGGGCCTGGGCCCGGGCCAGCCAGGATCCGAACCGCCCCCTGGCCCGGGATCGCGCGGCCTTCATGGCCCGCTGGGCTGCCCGCACCCCGGCCTGGTCGCTGGCGCCCATGGTGCTCGCCTTCGGTCACAGTTCCCGGGCGTTGGCCTCCGCCTTGCTAGACTGAAGCCTCTCCCCCGGAAGTCCAGTGGACCTGATCCTTTCCGATCTGCATTCGAACCTGCACGCCTTCCGGGCCGTGCTGCGGTTCGTCAGGCGGCGCGCCATCCACCGCTTCGTGCTCCTCGGGGACCTGGTGGGCTATGGCGCCCATCCCAACCAGCTGCTGGACGAGGTGCGCGACCTGCGCCCCCGCTTCATGGTCCGCGGCAACCACGACAAGGTCTGCGCCGGCCTGGAGCCGGATGGCTCCTTCAGCCTCCCCGCGCGGCAGGCCGCGGACTGGACCCGCGAGAAGCTGCGCCAGGACAACTGGCGCTTCCTGGCCGACCTGCCCCAAGGCCCCGCGTGGGTGGGGGAGGACTACCAGATCGCCCACGGTTCGCCCGTGGACGAGGACGCCTACCTGCTTCACATGCGCGAGATCAGCCACGCCTTTGACGCCTTCGAGGGGCAGCTCTGCTTCTTCGGGCATACCCACCTGCCCGGCTGCTTCGAGCTGGATGAGGCCAAGGCCCAGCTGAACTGGATCTGCCTCCAGCCGGGCGAGTGGTTCCCCCTGCAGCCACACTGCCGCTACCTGGTCAACCCTGGCTCGGTGGGGCAGCCGCGGGACCGCGATCCCCGCGTGTCGTTCATGACCTACGACCCCGCACGTCGCCGGCTGAGGCTGCACCGCCTCGACTACGACGTGAAGGGCGCCGCCAAGGCCATCCGGGCCGCGGGGCTGCACAGCAACCTGGCCGACCGGCTGGACCAAGGCATCTGAAAGGCAGTCTCCCATGGGTCAAGCATCCGCCCTCTCCGCCTCCGTCCTTGAGCAGTTCCTCCTGCAGGCCCGGTTCACCCGCGCCGTGGCGAGCCTCCGGCTCCACGGCATCAACCAGCGGCTGCTGGGCGACCTGCGCATCCACCATTTCCGAACCGGCTCCATCCTCGAGTTGGTGGGCCTCCACGCCCGGGACCTGGTGCCCTCCGAAGGCACCCCGGTGACGCTGACGGTCCTCCTGGGCGAAGAGGTACTCACCCTCGAATCCATCCTGCTGCCGCCGACCCACAATCCGGAGGGGGACCTCCTCCTGCGCCTGGACTGGCCCCGGGAGGCGGCCCGCCTGCACCGGCGCCGGGACGTGCGCGTGGCCGCCCCCGAGCAGTCGCCGCTGAAGGCCCGGGTGGGGCTGGACGGCCGCCAGCTCGACGCCCTCCTCGTCAACCTCACGGAGACCGGCGTGGGGCTCGCCTTCGCGGAAACCCTGATGGTCGAGTTGCACTCCCAGGTGCAGATCGACGCCGACCTGCCCGACGGCAGCGTGCTCCACTGCCCGGGAGAGGTCCGCCACCTCACCTACCTCGAGGGGCAGGACTACCCCATGCGCCTGGGCGTGGTGTTGAACCCCAGGCCGGACACCGACCTGGAATCCATCCACCGGTTCATCCAGGCCCGCCGCACGGACCGCTCCCAGAATTTCCGGGGCGTGTAGGGTCAGCCCTTCTTCTTCAGGCTCACCGCCATGCCGCTGGCGCCGAGCAGCAGCATGATCACGGCCTGCACCATGGTCTTGTACGAGACCTCCGCGCCACCGAAGAGGGAGGAGCGCAGGAAGGCCAGGCCCAGGATGAGCAGCACGGCGTAGATGCCCAGCATCACCTTGCGGGCCTTGGCGTTGGTGGCCGGGGTGTCCTCCGCGAAGATCCGGTCGTAGAAGATGAGGCCGATGGCCGCCAGCACGTTGAGGGCCACGAAGAGCAGCCAGAAGGTCCGCGCGGCGGCCGCGGCCCCCGGCTGGCCCACCAGGGGCTTGAGCATGGAGCCGTAGAGCATGCCGCCCAGGCTCGAGCCGATGAGGCTGCCGATCACGCCGTACAGGAAGGCATAGCCCATGTAGACGGCCTTCTTATCCGCCGGCGCCACCAGGCCCACGTAGCTGTAGTACTTCGGGTGGGCGGTCATCTCCCCGATGGAGAACACGGAGATGCCCAGGATGAAGATCCAGACATTCGTGGAGGCCGCGAGGCAAAGGAAGCCCAGCGTGCCGATCACGATGCCCGAGACCATGGTGGGCAGGGGCCGGATGTTCTTCACCACGCGGCTCACCACGACCTGCAGCAGGATGATGGTGCCGCCGTTGACCACGGTGACGTGCTCGGCGTCGAACTTCAGCGGGATCCCGATGGCCGCGAAGGCCGCGTTCACGGGGGTGGCGTCCACGAAGTCCCGCAGGTACCAGAGCACCGATCCGAAGTTCTGGAAGTAGAGGATCCAGAAGCCGGAGTAGACGACGATCATCAGCATGAAGCGCGCGTCGCCCAGCACCATGGCCGCGCCGTGGGCGACTTCCTTCAGGCTCTTGGTGTTCTCGGGCTTGGGCGGATCCTTGAAGAGGAAGACCGTGGGCAGCAGCATGGCCGCGCAGTAGACCGCCGAGGCGATGAACACGTAGCGCCAGGAGAAGCCCTTCAACACGCTCACCACCAGCGGGGCGAGGAAGGCGCCGATGTTGATCATCCAGTAGTAGATGCCGAAGCCGAACCCCGAGTTCTCCTCGGTGGTGGAGCGCGCCAGGGTGCCCGAGATGATGGGCTTGAAGAGGCCCGCGCCGGTGGCCATGAGCAGCAGGGCCGCAAATACCGCGCCGTACATCGTCACGCTGCCGGCGATGAAGTAGCCCGCCGAGAGGATCGAGAAGGCGAACAGCAGCATGCGCCGGTAGCCGTAGCGATCGGCCAGGGCGCCGCCGGCGATGGGGATCACGTAGGTGAAGGCGTAGATGAGGCTCTGGAGGAAGCCCACGGACTGCTCCGTGAAGCCAAGCCCGCCCTCGGACACCTTGTTCGTGAGGTAGACGGCCAGCACCGAGTTCAGGCCGTAATACGCGGCCCGCTCGAAGAGCTCCATGACGTTCGCCAGCCAGAAGACGGGCGGGAAGGACCTGAGGATTCCGGCGGGGGCTTTGGTCGACATCCGGCGATTATACGGGATCACCCGGTCATCCATGCGCGGAGTTCCGCCACCTAGCCGCCTCCGCGCTGGAAGGCCCGCTGGAACCGCGCCATGAAGGCGTCAGCTTCCGCCGTGTCATAGCCCTCCAGGTCGATCTCCACCCGGTGGCAGGGGAGGACGACCCGCGCCAACTGGCGATCGGGGAGGGACACCAGCCGGAGCGTCCAGCGCCCCGCCCCCTCCTCGCCGCTGAACCGGCCGTTCTCCTCCCGCACCGCCTCCTGGCCCACGGCGGCGGGCAGGCGGCGCAGGAAGTCCGGTCGGCTGATGCTCATCTCCAGGATCCGGTGGTCCGTCATCTAGCCCCCGGCCACCGGTGGCCAGATGGCCAGCACCTCGCCCTCGGCCAGGTCCCGGACGGCGCGGTCCGCCGGCGCCACCCACACGCCATCCACCAGTACGATGGCGCACTGCCCCGGGGGGATGCGCTGCGACCGGATCACGTCCAGCACGGTGCTGCCCGCGGCCACCTCCAGGTCGACGCAGTGGCGGGCCCGGGCCTCTGCCGGCAGGTGGGCCGACAGGGAGGCGAACAGCTTGAGGGTGATTCTCATGCCACGCTGTGCGCGGCCGCGAGGTAGGCCTGCATGACGCGGGTGGGATCCTCCATGAGCCGCTGCTTCCAGACACCCAGCCGAACCCGGCCCTCGATGAGGCCCCGGAAGGCCCCCACGTGATCGGCGAAGCCCACGCAGTTCGCGCCGATCAGACGATCCCCGTCGAACTGCAGGTTCACGTAGCGGTAGCGGGCCTCGTCGAGGACCTCCGCCGAGTCGCCGCCCGGCGTCCCCTGCCACGTCCCGAAGGAGGAGGACACGAGGCCCAGGGTGGTGAGCACGTTGAACACGAAGCTGCCCTTGAAGTGGACGGGCCGGCCCGCCATGTTCAGCGCGGCGATGCGGCCCTGTTCCACGGCGTTGGGCTGGATGGCGTTGAGCTGGCGCTTCCCGGTGAGGCAGTCCACGGATTCCGCCACATCCCCGGCCGCGTAGACGCCCGGCGCGCTGCTCTGCAGGCTGGGGTCCACCAGGATGCCCTGGCCGACGGCGATGCCGCTGCCCTGGAGGAAGTCCAGGTTCGGATCCACTCCCACCACGCTGAGGTAGAGATCCGCGGGGAGGCTGGCTCCGTCGGCCAGCACCACCTGCAGCGCCCCGCCCTCCGAGCGCAATTCCTTCGGCTGGGTATGGGTGAGGATCTTCACCCCCTTGGCCTCGCACCAGCGCCGGATCAGGCCGCTGGCCGTGGGGTTCATCATGCGGCGCACCATGTAGCCGCTGCGCACGAGGATGGTGAGGTCCACCCCGCGGGAAAGCAGGCCCTCCATGATGATGCAGCCCACGAAGCCGGCGCCCATCTGGACGATGCGGGTGCCGGGCCGGGCCTTGGCGAGGAGGGCCCGGGCGTCGGCGAGGGTCCAGCAGCTGTGGACGCCGGGCAGGTCCATGCCGGGGATGGTCTCGTGGCTGGGCCGGGAGCCCGTGGCGATGAGCAGCCGGTCGTAGTACAGATCCCCCCCAGCGACCAGGGCCACCCGCCGGGCCGCCGTGTCCACGGCCCGGGCCCGGGCGCGGACCAGCCCGATCCGCAGGCGCCGGTAGTGGTCTTCATCCTTGCGGAGGTGGGTTCCCGCCTCGCCGATCTCCCCCTTCAGCAGGTAGGGGATCGCCATGCGGGAGTAGGGCGGCTCGGCCTCGCCGCAGACCAGGGTGATGTCCGCGGCGGGGTCCGCCTTGCGCAGGGTCGCCGCCGCGACCACCCCGGCGGGCCCGCTTCCGATGATCACGTGTCGCATGGGAGCCCCACGAATATCCCGCAACTAGAGAGAAAAAGCTGATTCACCACCAAGACACCAGGAAAAGCCGAATCCGTTTTCAGGTCTTGGTGTCTTGGTGGTGATCCGTTTCTTCCTTTCAAGAGCCGCCTCACACACCCAGCCGGGCCTTCGTCTCGGGCGTAGGCACGCCCTGCGGTGTCCAACCGCGCACCTGGTAGTACTCGGGCAGCATGAGGTCGAGCTTGGAGACGGCGCCCTTCTGGGGGCCGGTCTTCGCCGGTTCCTTCATCAGGCGCGGCGGCAGGTTGTCGTCCTTGCCCGTGAGGCCCGCCGCCAGGTTGAACTGGCGTTCCAGGTTCCAGATGCGCTCGCCCACCAGCAGCAGGCGTTCCTCGGACCAGTCGCCCTCGCAGGCGGCCTGGATCTGGGGCTGGATGTCGGAGAGGCCCCACGCGAAGGTGGTGAAGAGGCAGATGCCCGCGGAATCCACGACGGCCGTGAGGTCCTGGAAGGCCTTCAGCATGGCGGGTTTCCCTTCCGTGGCCTGGGGCTCCATCTTCACGGGGATGCCCAGCACCTCGGGCGAGACCATGTAGCCCCGCAGGTGGCAGGCGCCGCGGTTGCTGGTGGCGTAGGCGAGGCCCATGCCCTGCAGGCCGCGGCCGTCGTAGGCTGGGAACTCCTGGCCCTTGACGGTCATGGAGAGGTCCGGCCGGCCGTACTTGGCGCAGAGGCGTCTGGATCCCAGTCCGATCTCCTTGCCGAACCCCTCGCCCCGGGCGGTCAGTTCCGCCAGCTTCACCATGGCCTCGGTGGCGCCGAAGGGCAGCTCGAAGCCCACCTGCTCCTTGGTCAGGAGGCCCAGGTCGTACAGCTCCATGGCCGCGCCAACAGTGGCGCCGAAGGAGATGGGATCGAAGCCGTCCTCGTTGCACAGGAAGTTGGCGTAGGTGAGGGCCTCCAGGTCGGAGACGCCGTTGGCGGCGCCCAGGGCCCAGGCGGCCTCGTATTCGACCCCGCCGGAGGCCCCGTGGTACTGGGGCTTGTCCTTGACGCTGAAGTGGCCGGGGTCCATGCGGGAGATGCGGCCGCAGGCGATGGTGCACCCGAAGCAGGCCCCGTTGGTGACCAGGTTCGCCTTGCCGTCCGTGGGCCGCTTCTCGTGCATGGCCTCGCCGCCGATGGCCATGGCGCCCTCGAACTGCACGTCGCGGTGGTTGCGGGTGGGCAGCGCGCCCAGTTCGTTGATGACGTTCATGAGGACCTGGGTGCCGTAAGTGGGCAGGCCCTGGCCCGTCACGCCGTGGGCGGCCAGCACCTGCTTGCCGGCCTCGGAGGCCTTGAAGAAGGCCTCCGGATCAGCCAGGTGGTAGGCATCCGTCCGGGTCCCGCGCACCGCGACAGCCTTCAGGTTCTTCGATCCCATCACCGCCCCGACGCCGGAGCGCCCGGCGGCCCGGTGCAGGTCGTTGACGATGGCGGCGTAGAGCACGCCCTGCTCGCCGGCCCGGCCGATGGCCGCCACCCGCAGCTGCGGGTCCTGGTGGTGCTTCTGGAGGGCGGCCTCGGTCTCCCAGACCAGCTCGGCCTGGTCATCGATGATGAGGAGGTAGACGGGCTTCGGCGAGGCTCCTTCAAAAATCACCATGTCCCAGCCCGCGAACTTCAGCTCGGCGCCGAAGTAGCCGCCGGAATTGGAGCAGGCGATGGCGCCCGTGAGCGGCCCCTTGGTGATCACCGAATAGCGGCCGCCGGTGGCGGCCATGGTGCCGGTGAGGGGACCCGTCACGAAGATGAGCTTGTTCTTGGGAGAAAGCGGATCCACCTGCGGATCCACCTCCGATACGAAGTACTTGGTGGCCAGGCCCCGCTGTCCCAGGTAGTCCTGGGCCCAGGCCATGTTCAAGGGCTCGGTGGTGCAGGTGCCGGCCTCGAGGTTCACGCGGAGAACGTTCTTGGTCCATGCCATGGCAGTCGCTCCTCACACCGTCGCCGGGTTGGTGTCGGTCTTGCCGGCCCATTGGCGCATCTTCCCCAGCCCAGTCCAGTCGGCGTCCACGTAGGTGATGGCGCCGGTGGGACAGGCCTTGGCGCAGGCAGGCTGACCGCCACAGAGGTCGCACTTCTGCACCTTGCCGGTCTGGGCCACGTAGTTGATGGTGCCGAAGGGGCAGGCGATCGTGCAGACCTTGCAGCCCACGCAGGTGGGCTCCAGCACGATCTTCGCGCCGGTGACGGGGTCGAGGCGGATGGCGTCCACCGGGCAGGCCATCATGCACCAGGCCTCGTCGCACTGGGTGCAGGTGTAGGGCACGAAACGGCCCTCGTGGTGGAAGGTGAACACCTTGATGCGCGACTTGGCCACCGTGAAGCTCCGGTGGTTCTCCCAGGCGCAGGCCATCTCGCACTGGAGGCAGCCCGTGCACTTGTTGGGATCGAGGTGGA
The DNA here is from genome assembly GCA_017859995.1 of Holophagaceae bacterium. Classification (GTDB taxonomy): domain Bacteria; phylum Acidobacteriota; class Holophagae; order Holophagales; family Holophagaceae; genus Geothrix. The sequence goes on from JAFJUR010000003.1 coordinate 19,029, forward strand.
GGGATTTCTGCATGGCGGAACCTCCTTCGGGTGGATCGATCGGGGATGGACGGCGATGATCATAAATCGGATAACGGCCCGCCGGCGCCCTTTTTGGAGATCCCTTAAATTGTTCTTAATATGATGTTTTACAATCAGTTATTAAGAAATCCGTGCAACAATAATCCAGAGACTCCATCTCACCTCTTCCGCCCTTCCAAGGCCGGAAAACCACCAGCCATCAGAGGCTCGTGCGATCTTGGAGGTGGTCCCACCGACCGCCCGCCGCCACCCCACCCGCGAGGTTCCGGCCCATGACCGTCACTCCGACCCCGCCCTCCATCCTCGTGGACCTCGCCCTGGTCCTCGGCTTCGCGGCGCTCACCACCGTGGCCTGCCAGCGGCTGCGCCTGCCCGTGGTGGTGGGCTACCTGTTCGCGGGCCTCATCATCGGGCCCCACGTGCCGGTGCCCCTCGTGGCCGACCAGCACAACGTCCACACCCTGTCGGAGCTGGGCGTCATCCTGCTGATGTTCTCCATCGGCCTCGAGTTCAGCCTCAAGAAGCTCCTGCGCACGGGTCCCTCCGCGGCCCTGGTGGCCCTGGTGCAGGGCGGCTTCATGGCCTGGGCCGGCTACCTGGCGGGCCGCTTCCTCGGCTGGGGCGTCATCGAGAGCATCTTCGCCGGATCAGCCCTGGCCATCAGCTCCACCATGATCATCGCGCGGGTCTTCGAGGCGATAAGGGCCAAGGGCCCTCTGGCCGACCTGGTGCTGTCCACCCTCATTGTGCAAGACCTCCTGGCCATCCTCATGCTCACGCTGCTCACGGCCGTGGGCACCGGCGCGGGCCTGAGCGTTCCCGGCATCCTCCTCACCACCCTCCGCCTCGCGGGTTTCCTGGTGGCGGTCCTCGCCCTGGGCCTGTGGCTCCTGCCTCGCTTCGTGCGCTGGGTGGCGGATTCCGGAAACGCCGAGACCCTGCTCGTCACCGTGGTGGGCCTCTGCTTCGCCCTCTCGCTGCTGGCGGCCAAGGCGGGCTACTCCGTGGCTCTGGGGGCCTTCCTCGCGGGCATGATCGTGGCCGAATCGGGCCGCGAGCGCCAGGTGGAGCACCTGGTCCATCCCGTGCGGGACATGTTCGTGGCCGTGTTCTTCGTGTCCATTGGCATGCAGATCGATCCCGCCCAGCTGCTGCCGAACTGGCGCGGCCTTCTGCTCTTCGGCGGTCTCGTCCTGGTGGGCAAGATCATCTCCGGCGCCGTGGGCGGCCTGCTGGGCGGCAACAGCCTGCGCAATTCCATCAAGGCCGGCGCGGGCCTGGCGCAGATCGGCGAGTTCAGTTTCATCATCGTGGCCCTGGGCCAGAGCCTCGGCGTGGTGGGCCCCGCCCTGTTCCCGGTGCTGGCCGCCACCTGCGCCTGGACCACCCTCTCCACGCCCCTGCTCATCCAGCATTCCGACGGCCTGGCGGACGGCATCGAGCGCTGGCTGCCGCCGCGCCTCCGGCACTTCCTCCTGCACCACCGCGCGGCCATGGGCCACCTGCGGAACGTCCCCTTCCGCAAGGCCTCCTGGAGCCACCTGCGCCGGCCCTTCGGCTATCTCCTCGCGGATAGCCTGATGGTGACTCTGGCCGGCGCGCTCGGCGCCTTCATCCACCGGGCCTCCACGCCGCTGCTCGAGGCCCGGGGCGTCTCGCACCAGGTGGCCGAGCTCCTCGTCTGGGTGCTGGTGATCGGCACGGGCCTCGGCTCCTTCATGGGGGTGTTGAGGCAGATCCGGAGCATCGCGCGGGCCATCGCGGACCGGGCCATCCAGGTGGCCGGCCGCACCACCGAGGGGGTGGAGGACGCCATCCGGTTCATGGTGGAACTCGCCCTGGGCGCCATGGTGGCCCTGCCCATGGCCGCGGTCCTGCAGCCCCTCCTGCCCACGGGCCTGCTCCCGGCACTGGGGTTGGCCACGCTGCTCACAGCGGGCGTCCTGCTCTGGCGGCGCATGGGCGCCATCCAGCGGCGCTGGCTCGAGGAGGGCGGTGGCCCGGAGCGGCATTCAGGCGGCGACGATCCACCGCGCTAGCCTTGCCGCCCGCGGGGTACGCGGGTGGAATGGAATCAGGAAGGAACCACCATGAAAGCCATCTCGCTGCGCGTGGACGTGGACACCCTGGAAGGCTCGATCACGGGCATTCCCACCCTGCTCCGCCTGCTCGACAAGCACCGGATGCGGGCCAGTTTCTACTTCAGCTTCGGGCCGGACAACAGCGGGAAGGCCATCCGGCGCATCTTCCGGAAGGGCTTTCTCGCCAAGATGCGCCGCACCAATGCCACCAAGCTCTACGGCCTCAAGACCATGATGTACGGCGTGCTGCTGCCCGCCCCCATCATCTGGAAGCGGGCCGCGGCCGAGATGCGCGCCGCCAAAGAAGCCGGCCACGAGGTAGGCATCCACGCCTGGGACCATGTGCAGTACCACGACCTGCTGGACCGGAAATCCCGGCGCTGGCTGTCGGACTGGTACGCCCAGGCCCATGAGGCCTTCGGCACCGTCTTCGGCCAGAAGCCCCTCGGCGCCGTGAGCCCCGCCTGGCGCTGCAACGACACCACGCTGGAGCTGCAGGACGCCTACGGCCTGGCTTATGCCGGCGACTGCCGCGGATTCGCGCCCTTCTACCCCATCGTGAAGGGACGCCGACTCAGCACCCTGCAGATCCCCACCACCCTGCCCACCCTCGACGAGCTGCTGGGCCTCGACGGCCGCACGCCGGACCAGGTGAACCGCGACGTGTGGGATCTGGTGCGCGAGGACGCCCTGAACGTCTACGCCCTGCACACCGAGGTGGAGGGCGGCGCCCTGTTCGAGACCTTCGACGCCTTCCTCGCCGGGCTCAACGACCGGGGCGTGCAGGCCCGCACCCACGCGGACTGGCTGCCGGAGCTGAAGGCGGCGAATCCGCCCGCCAAGGAGCTCACCCGCCGCGAGATCCCGGGCCGCGCGGGCTGGGTGAGCTGGGAAGGCTGAGGACAAGCCCTCGCAAGACGATGTCCCTTGCAGTAGGCTTCGGAGCGACTCCTTCCTCCGAGGCTGCCGTGCGACTCCCCCACCGTTTCTTCTTGTGCGCGCTTCTTCTGCTGCCCCTGGCGGCCCAGGAGGCCATCGGAGAGCCTCGCCTCAAGCGGGTGGAGGCCCAGGTGCAGGGTCTGCGCTGGGAGCTGGATGCCCTGCGGAAGGCCGCGGACGACCAGCTGTGGTTCCAGCGGCTCTCGGACGTGGCCGTGGTGGACAAGGTCACCTACACCGGCCCGCCGAATCCCAGAGGCGAAGAAACCTACGGCATCAAGAACGAGCGCCACCCCCTGAAGATCCAGCAGTACGTCTTCATCCCCCGCCAGGCCGCCTCCGGCAAGCGCCCGCTCATCGTGCTGCCCCACGGCGGCGTCCACGGCGACTTCGGCACCTACCATGTGCACATCATCCGGGAGATGATCCAGCGCGGCTACATCGTGATCGCGCCGGACTACCGGGGCTCCACGGGCTACGGCAAGGGGTTCTACGAGGCCATCGACTACGGCGGCCTGGAAGTGGACGACGTGGTGGCGGGCCGCGACTGGGCCGTGGAACACCTGCCGGTGGATCCGAAGCGCTGCGCCATCGTGGGCTGGAGCCACGGCGGCCTCATCGCCCTCATGGCGGTCTTCGACCACCCCGAGAAGTTCGCCGTGGCCTACGCCGGCGTGCCCGTTTCCGACCTCATCACCCGCCTGGGCTACATCGGGTCCTCCTATGTGGCCGAATTCTCCGCCCCGTACCACATTGGCAAGGAACCCAAGGACGCCGTGGAGGAATACCGCCGACGCAGCCCTGTGTGGAACGTCCAGAAGCTGCGCACCCCCCTGCTCATCCACACCACCACCAACGACCGCGACGTGAACGTCGTCGAGGTCGAGATGCTCATCAATGCCCTGAAAGCCGCCGGAAAAACCTTCGAGCACAAGATCTACAAAGACGCCCCCGGCGGCCACAGCTTCAACCGCATCGACACCGCACTGGCGCACGAATCCCGCAACGAGATCTACCAGTTCCTGGAGAAGCACCTGAAGTAGCCCAGCCGATGGTGGTTGATCCAAGACAAGGCCCGGCTTCGCCGGGCCTTGTCGCGGGGCTCCGGGGGTGTTCGCGCAGCCAGGCGGAGCGTGGAACCCCCGGACAGTACAAGCAGAAGCCCGGCTCAGCCGGGCTTCTACGCGGGGGCTTGGGGGTGTGCGCGCAGCGCGGAACCCCCCAACAACATCAAGCATGCTGCTTGAGCTTGTCCTTGCCGCCGAACCACTGGTCCCAGTACACCACCACGGGGCTCGCGATGTAGATGGACGAGTAGGTGCCGGTAATCACGCCGATGACCAGCGGGAAGGCCAGGTCCTTGAGGGCCGGGCCGCCGAAGAGCCAGAGGCAGACGCTGACGAAGAGCACCGAGGCCGAGGTGAGGATCGTGCGGCCCAGCGTCTGGTTGATGGAATCGTTCACCAGCTTGGTCACCGTGGCCCGGCGGTACTCCGGACGGTGGCTGTTCTCGCGGATTCGGTCGAACACCACGATCGTGTCGGCCATGGAGTAGCCCATGAGCGTGAGGAAGCTCGCCACCACCGGCACGTTGAACTCGTAGCCGAAGGCCGCGAAGAGGCCCAGGGCCATGAGCATGTCGTGGACCAGGGAGACGATGCCACCCACGGCGTAGCTGGCGGTGAACCGGAACATCACGTAGACGAGGATGGCGCCGAGCGCCCAGGCCACGGCGGTGAGGGTCTTGCGCGTCCACTCGCCGGAGATGCTGGGGGAGAAGCTCTCGTCCTTGAGGAGGCCCACCGCGCCGAGGCGGTAGTGCTTCTGGATCGTCTCCTTCACGGCCTGGGGAAGGTCCTGCGGAAGCTCGCCGAAGGTCTGGTAGAGCCCCGAGGACAGCCGGTCCCGGCCCGCGATGACTTTCTCGGCGAAGGGCGTGTAGATGGCCGTGAGGGCGGTTTCGTCGCCGCCGACGCCCGTGGGATTGGCCTTCGCCAGCACATCCGCGAGGGTCTTGGAGCCCTCGAGGTTGAGCGCAGGCAGCTGGCTGGCAGCACCGTCCGGATCGAGCTGCTTGAAGATGGCGCGCAGGGCGTTCGCCTGGATGGTGCTGTCCTTCTGGTCGCCGTCCTTCTTGGCCTTGACCTTCACGGAGAAGTCCCGGATGGACTTGTCGGCGTTCTCGTACGCCACCACGGTGGCGTCGGTATAGCCGCCCTTCGCGAGGGCCGCCCGGATGGTCTCGGGCTCCATGGCGCCACGGAAGCGGACCGTCATGTCATTGCCGCCCACGAACTGCATGCCCAGCTGGATCCGGTTGTTGTGGGTCAGGTTCCAGGGACGGACGTAGATGATGCAGAGCAGGATCAGGCCCCATGTGATGGCCAAGGCCGTGCCCTTGTACTTCATGAAGTCGTAGGAGGACCCCTTGAAGAACGTGTGGGTGCCCACGGACAGCGTCTTGGTGCCGGGGTGGCGCTCGAGCACCCAATCGTAGATGAAGCGGCTGATGTAGATGCTGGTGAACAGCGAGGCCACGACGCCCACGGTGAGGGTCACGGCGAAGCCCTTCACGGGGCCCGTGCCGAAGATGAACAGCAGCAGCGCCGCGAAGAGCTGGGTCACGTGGCTGTCCACGATGGTCCAGAACACCCGGTCGAAGCCCGCGTCGATGGCGCCAGGCACGCTCTTGCCCAGCCCCAACTCCTCCTTGATGCGCTCGAAGATGAGGATGTTGGCGTCCACCGCCATGCCCAGGGTGAGCACGAAGCCGGCGATGCCGGGAAGGGTCAGCGTGGCCCGGAACGAACCCAGCAGGCCCATCATCACGATGACGTTCACGGTGAGGGCCACGATCGCGTTCGCGCCGGACCAGTGGTAGAAGATCACCATGAAGCCGATGATCGCGGCGAAGCCGAGCACGGCGGCGCGGACGCCGGCGTGGATGGAGTCGCGGCCGAGGCCGGGGCCCACGACGCGCTCTTCCAGGAACTTCATGGGCGCGCGCAGCGCGCCGCTGCGAAGCTGGCTCGCGAGATCGTCGGCCTCCTGGGCGGAGAAGCTGCCGCTGATGCGGACGGCGCCGCCGATGATCTTCTCCTTGGCGCTCAGCTCGGTGACGATTTTCCGGTCGAGGACGATGGCGATGAGCCGGTTCTCCTCTGAGGCCGTGCCGGTCAGGCGGGCGAAGTCGTCGTCACCCTTCTTGTTCAAGGTGAAGTTGACTTCATTGGCTTCGGTCTGCGAGTTGGAGGCGCGGTGCGAATCGATGATGTCGGCGCCATCCACCGCCACGCGGCTTTCCAGCAGCACCCAGCGGCTGATCTTCTCCTCGCCGGGTTTGGGCTTCACCACGGGCTGGCCGGCCCGGCGCGCCTGGCGCTCGCTCTCGATCTCGGGCAGCAGCTCGAATTCCGGGGGAATCTGGCCCTTGTAGAAGGCCAGGGCCTCCTCCTTCGAACCGAAGTAGATCTGCGGCGCCTTGGCCAGCAGCCGCTGCTCCAGCCGACCCGGGGTGGCCAGCAGCTTCTTGATGCGCTCGCGGTCGCCCTCCTCGATGCCGGGAATCTCCACCACGATGCGGTTGCCTTCGGCGCCGCTGGCGGTGATCTCGGGCTCGAGCACGTTGGCGGGGTCGATGTCGCGGATGCGCTTCTCGATGACCTCAAGGGCCCGCTTGTTGGCGTCGTCCTTGAGCTGCTTCTGGTACTCGGGCTTGTGCCTGAGCAGGAAGGCGTCGCCCTCGGCATTCACCACGTAGCCGGAGAAGAAGTCCTTGGCGACCTTCTCCACGGTGGCCTTCTGGTCGGCCCCCACACCTTCCACCCGGAGGATGTCGCCGTCCACGCGCACCATGGCGCCGGGCAGGCCCTTCTCCTTGAGGCGGCCGGCCATGCGGTCCTTGCTGTCGCGCAGGTCGGCGGCCAGGGTCTCCTGGCCCTGGACCTCCAGCTCGAAGTGGACGCCGCCCCGGAGGTCGAGGCCGAGCTTCACCTTGGAGAGCGGTGTGAAGAAGTATCCGCAGCCGAACAGCACGGCCAGGACGATGGTGAGGCGCCAGAGGCTCCGTTTGGTCACGGGGCGCTCCTTACAGGAAGCGGGTCGGCCCAGGATCGAAGGTCCGGACCGACCCGGGAGGTCGGGGAGATCAGTTCTGCTTGGTTTCGGGCTCGGAGGCCAGGGCGGCCACGGCCGCGCGCCGGGCCTTGACCACGGATCCGCCGAGCTTCACCCAGATGTGCTGGTCCTCGACGCGGTCGATGGTGGCGTAGAGGCCGGAGGTCAGCACGACCTCGTCGCCGGCCTTCAGCTTCGCGAGGCGGGCTTCGGTCTCCTTGCGGGCCTTGCTCTGGGGACGGATGAGCAGGAAGTAGAACATCAGGGCCATGCCGCCGATGAACACGAACTGCGTCCAGCCGGGAGGGCCGGCCGCGGGGGTCTGCTGAAACAGGGCGAAGGTCATTCAGGGCTCCTCGGTCTGCCATCCGGCGCGCGTGGACTGGGCGAAGGCCGGAAACCGGTTCTCCAGCAGAGCCTGCCGCGCGGCGCGGGTGAGTCCCACAGTGTAGCTCAGGTTGTGGATCGTGTTCAGCGTGAAGCCCAGCAGCTCCCCGCAGCGGAACAGGTGATGCAGGTAGGCCCGGCTGAAGGTGCGGCAGGTGTAGCAGCCGCAGGCGGGATCGAGGGGGAGGTCCACCTCCCGGTGCCGGGCGTTCTTCAGGTTCAGCTTGCCCCGGCTGGTGAGGATGCGGCCATGGCGGGCCTCCCGGCTGGGCAGCACGCAGTCGAAGAGATCCACCCCGTGCTCGATGCCGAAGATCAGGTCCTCCGGCGTGCCCACGCCCATCAGGTAACGGGGCCGGTCCGCCGGCAGCTCCCGCACGAACTCGGCCAGCACGGCGTTCATCTCTTCTTTTGGCTCGCCCACGCTGAGCCCGCCCACCGCGAAACCCTGGAAGGGCGACTTAGCGTCGAGGTCCATGGCCTCGGCCAGGTGGCGACGGCGCAGGTCCAGGTGGGTGCCGCCCTGGTTGATGGCGAAGAGTCCCTGATGGGGCTGGAGGGGCACCGCGCGGCTGCGGGCCAGCCAGCGGGTGGTTCGGGCCATGCTCACCTCGAGCTTGCCGCGCTCCAGCCGGCCCGGCGGGCACTCGTCAAGGGCCATGCAGATGTCCGATCCCAGGTTCCGCTGGATCTCCATGCTCCGCTCGGGCGACAGGAACTGCGGGCTGCCGTCCAGGTGGCTCTGGAAGGTGACGCCTTCTTCCGTCATCTTCCGCAGCGAGGCCAGGGAGAACACCTGGAACCCCCCTGAATCCGTGAGGATGGGCCCGTCCCACCCCATGAAGCGATGCAGGCCGCCCAACCCGGCCACCAGGGCATCGCCGGGGCGCAGGCCCAGGTGGTACGTGTTCCCGAGGATGACCTGGGGCCCGATCTCCCGCAGTTGGACTGGACTGATGCCCTTGACCGTCCCCTGGGTGCCGACTGGCATGAAGGCCGGCGTCAGGACCTCGCCATGGGAGGTATGGAACCGGCCGGACCGAGCCGGGTTCCGGACTCCAGAAGAATCGGGGATGAAGGAAAAATCGGGACTTGTGATCTGTGACATGTCGATGACCTGACTTTCTTAACAAAAATTAACAATCCCACCCTTTTGTCCGGCCGATGAGTGTTGCGGTATCCATGAAAAAACCGGGGAATGCCGTGTTCACGGGGGATTCAGCGCGGTAACAACACTTGACCTGCTGCCGACCCTTTGCCATCTTAGCCGTTGGGCTTGCCCCAGTTCTTTATCCCTATTGCTGTGGCCGAACCGGTGTTCCCGCCGTTTCGGCTCGCTGTTTTTTCCCCCTGGATCTTTCAAGGGAGTCGCATGAGCAAAGATCCCCAGAAACCCGTTCCCGCCAAGCCGGCCGCTCCTGTGGAGACGCTGGAGGACGCTGTCTACAAGTCCTCCCTCATCACCGGGAACGATGCCATCAAGCGGGGCAACCCCATGGTGACCATCCCGACGACGGTGGCCATGTACGTCCTGTTCGGCGTGGTGGCTTTCCAACTGGCGAAGCAGTCCCAGGTAGTCAAGGAAAAGCTGAAGACCGTCGGCATCGACCTCGCAGAGCAGGCCGAGATGGCGCCTCCGCCGCCTCCTCCGCCGCCACCGCCGCCGCCGCCGCCGTCCGCCGCGACGGCCAGCAAGGTGGACACCACCCCCATCGATCCCCGTCAGGAAGTGGTGCCTGAACAGGCTCCCAAAGAACTTCCGAAGCAGGATCACTCCCTCGGCGGCGTTCCCGGCGGCGTTCCCGGCGGCGTTCCCGGCGGTGTCATCGGCGGCGTGGTCGGCGGCGTCATCGGCGGCGTGGTCGGTGGCCAGGGCAAGGTCGTGGACTTCGACTTCAGCCAGATCAAGGTGAAGTACCAGCCCCCCGCGCCCCCCTACCCGCCCCTCGCCAAGATCGCGAAGATCCAGGGCACCGTGGTGGTCGAAATCGTCGTCGGACCCGACGGCGTGCCCACCTCGGCCGTGGCCAAGGAAGGCCCGCCCCAGCTCCGGCCCACGGCCGAAGCCTACGCCATGCAGTGGAAGTTCGAGCCTGCCATGCTGAACGGCGCTCCGCAGTACGCCCGTTTCAAGCTGACCATGCCCTTCCGCCTCCGGTAGCTCTCACCACTTCCCCTGTCATCAACCTTCTCTTCCTCTTCCACAAGGAAAACTCATGAACCTGCTTTCCTCTCCCCTGATGCTCGCTCTGGCCGAGGGCGGCCACGACAGCTTCTCCCCCGCCGAGCTCTTCCGGGCGGCGTCTCCCGCGAACAAGGGCATCATCATCATCCTGTTCATCCTCCTGGCCTATCAGATCTACGTGACCGTGGAGCGCTTCGTCACCTACGCCCAGAGCAAGCAGGCTTCCGACAAGTTCCTCAAGCTCTTCATGGACACGCTGCGCCGCGGCGACTTCGAGGCCGCCAAGCGCGCCGCCACCACCCACAACAAGAGCCACATCGCCCTCGTGCTGAAGCACGGCCTGGACATCTTCCAGTACGAGAAGCAGCTCAAGACCATGAACCCCAACCATGACGCCATCCAGCCCGTCGAGCGCGCCATCCAGCGCGGCACCGCCGAGGTCATCGAGCTCCTCAAGAAGGGCATGAGCGGCCTGGCCACCATCGGCGCCCTGGCCCCCTTCATCGGCCTGCTCGGCACCGTGATCGGCATCATCAAGGTCTTCTCCGACCTGAAGACCAAGGGCGCTGGCGACATCAACGCGCTGGCCGGCTCCATCGGTGAGGCGCTCGCCACCACCGCGCTCGGCCTCGTCGTCGCCATCCCCGCGGTGTGGATGTACAACCTCCTGACCAACAAGCAGGACGTGGTGGTCACCAACATCAACAACGCGGCTTCCCAGATGATCGACGAGTTCATCCGTCGCGAGAGCCAGGGCTAAGATTTTCCACCCCCGCCCGGGAGTGAAAGCTCCCGGGCGATTTTCAAGGAGAACACACCATGGATGCAGGTGGTTCCAAGGGTGGAATGAAGGCTGACATCAACGTCACGCCGCTTGTGGACATCGTGCTGGTGCTGCTGATCATCTTCATCGTGATCACGCCCGCGGTGAACAACGCCGTGAAGATCCCGTTGGCCAAGCATGCCCCGAAGGTGGAGCAGCAGCAGGACGCGGGTCAGAAGTACCTGACCCTCATGCTGACCTCCAAGCGCAATGACAAGTACGAAGTGACCGGCCCCGGCGCCGTGCTCATCGATGACAAGGACGCGAAGGACATGCGTTTCTTCATCAATGAGGAAAGCCAGCGCCAGCAGCTGGAGGACTTCATCAACCGGAACGTCTCCCAGCTGAACGACAAGCGGGTGTTCGTGAAGGCCGATGCGGATCTGCCCTTCAAGTACATCAACGAGTTGTTCCAGGTCTGCCGGAAGGGTGGCGCCGACGAGGCGTCCATCGTGACCAGCGAGGACAAGTCGGAAAAGAAGGAAGGGGGTAACTGATGGATGCCGGTGGGCCCAAGGGCAAACAGAAATCTGATATCAACGTCACCCCCCTGATCGACATCGTGCTGGTGCTCCTCATCGTCTTCATCGTGATGGTGCCCGGCCTGAGCAAGGCCATGAAGGTGGTGGTGCCCCAGGTCGTCCAGACCGCCACCCCGCCCAAGCCCGATCCGAACAACATCCTGATCCAGGTGGAGCAGGACGGATCCATGACCCTGCAGCAGGACAAGATCGATGCCGATGGCATCAAGGCCAAGCTGCCCGATGCCGTGATGCTGCAGCCCCTCAACTACCGGAAGGTCTTCCTGAAGGTCGACGAGGACGTGAAGTTCCAGTCCATGGTGGACGTGCTCGACGCGATCCGCGTGGCCTCGGAAGAAGCCAAGAAGAAGTCCCTCGAACAGCTCGACAAGTTCCAGGGCCAGGATGGCGGCGATGTGAAAGTGGCCGTTTCCCTGAAGAAGCGGGTGGTCGCGGCTCCCGTCAGCTAGGCGCCGTTCGATCCGTGAAAAGGGCCCCATCCGGGGCCCTTTTCACGTCCGGGCCTCCCGCCTGCGGTGGCCCAGGATGGTTCCGTAGGCCACGCCCGCCACGGTGATGACCACCCCCGCCAGCCCCGGCATGGTCACCCGCTCGCCCAGCAGGGGAAGCGCCAGCAGGTACTGCACGATGGGCAGCAGCTGGAGCCACACCGCCGCCTCGGAAACTGACAGCGTGCCGTAGGCCTCCGACATGAGGATCTGGCCCCCGTAGGCCAGCAGGCTCATGAGGCCTGCCAGCAGCCAGGGCACGAGGCCCCCGGGCCAGGGGGTGAGGGCGAAGGGCAGCACCACGGGCAGTCCGGCCACGCAGAAAAAGAAGAAGATCGTGGCGGCGTTGTCCGTATGGCGGACGGCCCGGATGGCGTTGGCGCTGGTGGCCGCGAACACCGCCGCGGCCAGCGCCGCGAGCTGGCCGCGCCCGAAGCCGAAATCCAGCCGCCCCTGTCCGAGCACCAGCCCCACCCCGAGAGAGGCAGCCAGGATGGCCAGCCAGAGGTGGATGGTGGGGCGCTCCTTGAAGATCACCAGCGACATGGCCGTGGCGATCACCGGAAAGACGTTGTAGAGCAGGCCCGCCTCGCCCGCCGGGATGTGGGCCAGGGCGTAGAAATAGAGCACCACCACCGCGCCGCCCGACAGCCCGCGGGTCACCAGCAGGCGGTAGTGGCTGGGCCGGTAGAGGCCTGGGATGAGGCCGAAGGCCACCAGGCTCAGGAGCGCCCCCACCACGAAGCGCAGCACGGCCAGGTGCCCCGCGCTGAAGCCCATGCCCGGCAGCGTGAGCTTCCGCGCCAGGATGGCCATGAGCCCGAAGCAGAGCGCCGAACCCGCCAGCTCGGCGCGGGCCACCAGGCGGCGGCGGGCAAGGGCGGCGGTGGCGGCGGGCATGCCCGCATCATCCAATGCAGGCACTGAAATTGAAACCGCAGATGACGCAGATGGCGCAGATAGATGGATTGAAGGGATAGGCCCCGCTCGTGAAGGCGCTCCATTCAATTCTGTGCAATCTGCGACATCCGTGGACCCATTCAGGTGATGTCCGGCGCCATCTGCGCCAGCGGCATCCTCTGCGGTTACCTGTCATTCCTGCATTTCCCGGCTCGCTACGAATGTCCCAGGCCTCAAGGGTTGTAGGCGCCCTGGGGCAGGTTGAGGCCGGCGGTGTGGAAGGCGCTCTGGAGCGCCCCGCCGCGGAAGGCCCCGCGGTCGGCGGCTTCCAGGTGATCCAGCAGGTGGGACAGGTTGGCGCCGCTGGGGACCGTGGGCACGCCCAGGTCGGTGGCCAGGTCGGGAAGGGTGAGGTCGTCGAGGAAGGTGCCTTCCTCGCGCACCACTGCCCCCCGGAGGGTGTACTGGTCCGTGGGGCCCGTGGTGGTGCGCAGGCTGGCGGAAGGCACCACCACCGCGTCCACCCAGTCGGCGCGCTCACCCCGGTCCTTCCGGTCGGCGTGGGCCGCGTACCTGAGGTCCTCGCCGCAGAGCAGGCCGGCCACGGTGACCGAGTCCCCGAAGCTGAAGTTCTTGGCGGCCACCACGCGCAGCTGGCTGCCCACGGCCCGGTTCAGCTCGACCGCCACGCGGCTGAGGGTGGGGGCGAAGCTCGATCCGGTGAGCAGCAGCACCCGGCGACCGGCGAATCCCTTGGCCCGGGGGCTCTTGATGAACCGGCGGCTGTGCTCCAGGAAGCGGCGCACCAGGCCCACGCCGTTCTCCAGCTGGGCCCAGGACCTTGAGTAGAAGGCCCGACCCGGCACCTCAACGCCCGCCCGGGTGAACCACTCGTCGGCCAGCAGCAGCCAGGGCTCCCCGTCGTTGGCCTTGGCGTACTTCCGCACTTCCGGCGTCCAGCGCTCCACCCAGTCCCGGGCAAATGCCGCGTCCACGTCCTGCACCTCGGGCAGGTGCTCCCGGTGGGCGGTGAGGCCCACGGGCACGCAGGAGAGGCTCAGCACGCTGCCCCGCCCTTCCCGCCTCCGCGCCCACAGGTCGGCCACGGTGCGCTGCCAGATGTCGCCATCGTTGAGGCCCGGCGCCACCACGGCCTGGGTGTGGACATCAATGCCGCCCGCCAGCAGCCGATCGACCTTGCGGAGGATGTCCCCTTCCCGGGGATTGCCCACCACCCGGATGCGGGCTTCGGGCTCCGTGGCGTGCACAGAGACGTGGATGGGGCTCAGGCGCTCGCGCACGATGCGGTCCAGCTCGGCGTCGTCGCTGCTGGAGAGGGTCGTGAAGTGGCCGTAGAGGAAGGAGAGGCGCACGTCCTCGTCCTTCAGGTAGAGGGATTTCCGGAAGCCCTTGGGCATCTGGTGCACGAAGCAGAACACGCAGTTCTGCTTGCAGACCTTCACCTCGTCCTGGGCCAGGTCCACCCCGATACCCTCGCCGCCGTTCTCCACGTGGGCGCTGAACGTGCTGCCATCGGGCCGCCGGAGGACCAGCTCGGCCTCGTCCTCCCGGGTGATCAGGTACTGGTAGTTCAGCTGGTCCAGCACCGCCTCGCCGTGGATCTGCAGCAACGTGTCGCCGGGACGGATCCCGGCCTCCTCGGCCAGGCTGCCGGGTTCCACGCTGATGATCTGCACGCCTGTCTGGGCCAAGGGGACGCTCCTGCTCCGGATTCCCTGCCAGGAATCCGGAGATAGATTGTCTCATCGAGGAGAAAGAATGGCCTTCCCCAATCTCAGGGCCTACTTCAGGCAAACCATCAGGTCGTCCTTGCCGGGGAAGATGATGCCGGCCCGGTCGGCCGCGAAGAGACCGAACCCAGGTTTTGCCTGGACTGGAGCCGACCAGATTTCCTTACCTGTGCCGGGCTCGAGGGCCCGGAGGACGGTGATCTTGCCTTCGGGACAAGCCACGATCAACCGGGTGCCGAACATCATCAGGGGCCAGGGCGCAGGCTTGGCCATGGGCACCGACCACACCAGCTCGCCGTTCGCGGCTGCCAGACACCGGACGCCCCCTTCTTCGGTGAGGTAGACTCGCCCCTCCTGAATCCAGGGCATGTGGACGACACCCTTCCGTTCCCAGGCCGTGCGGCCCGTGGACGCATCTAGGGCGACCAGGGTGGGGCCGCCGAAGGTGCCTTGCTTGATGGAGAACAGCCGCGAGCCCTCCCCGACAAGGCTGGCTCCCGCCTTCTCTCTCCACGCAACCTCACCCTTGGCCAGATCCAGAGAGAGGATGGTCTCATCCAGAGACAGGCAATAATGTCCCTGGACCTCTACGCCCGGAGACATCCACCGACCCCCTCCCAGGTGCGTCTTCCAGAGCGCCTTGCCGTCGGTCGCCTGGAAGGCCTGAATCCAGGGGGCGCCGCCCACCAGGATCCGGTCGCCGAGGATCACAGGCGGGTGATCGGCTCCCGCGGCGAGCGGGGCCTCCCATTGTTTGGCGCCCGAATTCAGGTCTAGGGAGTAGAGCTTCCCCGCGGCCTCGCCGTCCGCGCCTTTGCCGTGGGTGACGAGGTAGACTCTCTGGCCTTCGATGATGGGGAACTGAACTTTTGTCTTGTTGTTGCCGTCCATGACGAATTGGCGCAGGGTCTCAAGCTGAACCTGGTAGCGAAGCTTGCCGGTGGCCTTCTCCAGGGCCACGCAGCGGTAATCCGACGTGGTGTATACGACCAGCCCGTTGACGACCACCGGTCCGCTCTCCAAACCTCCTTCCACCGCCGCGGACCATAGATCCGCGCCCTTGTCCCTCGAACGGGCGATCAGCCATTTCCCGTCAGAGACCACCACCACATCTGCATCTTCGGCCCGGATACCCGCAGCAGGCACAGGGATCCGCCAGGATTCTCCCGCGGGCTTCGCAATCTCCTCGGCGGCAGGAGCGTTCTGCATCCGGGCTGCCTGTTCGCTGATCTGGCGCCGCCGGGCGTTCAGGGCCGCCTGACGGGCTTGACCCATTTGCATCTGCATTTGCATATTCATATGCATCTGCATTTGCTGATGAAACCGCATGGCCTGTTGGGCTGCGAACTGGGGTGAAGGAGGACCCGCCAGCAGCGGTCCAAGGCCGAGGATGACGGGAAACAGCCGTCTGGCACCGAGGGACATGACGGAACTCCAAGAGTTGGCCGAGGATCGGCCGGCAGGACGGGACAGTGCCCACACAAACGACGATCCGCCAGGACACCGCTCCCTGGCGGATCGCCATGAAAACGAATGGAGCTAGGCGGTTGTCTTGCTCTGCTTCCGCGCCTCGACCACCTTGTCGGCGTCGCGGCCCACGAGCTCCTGGAGGTGGTGGAAGGCCCAGGTGAAGGATCCGACACCCATGGTGAGGCTCCGGAGCTCCACGATGACGTCGCTCATCTCGGCCTGCGGGATGTAGGCCGACACAACGTCCCAGCCGTTCCAGCCGGGCTTGGCGTCGAAACCGAGGACCTGGCCGCCACGCCTGCCGGTGACCAGACGCTGGGCCTTGGGCGTGAACTCGCTGGGCACGCTGATGTGCACCTCGCTGATGGGCTCCAGCAGCACGGGGTGGCAGACCGGCGCCGCCTCGGTCATGCCGATGCGGGCGGCGGTCTTGAAGGCCATGTCGGAGCTGTCCACCGTGTGGTAGCTGCCGTCCACCAGGGCCACGTGGATGTCCACGACCGGGAAGCCCAGGGGTCCGCGCTTCATCCAGTCCACGATGCCGTGCTCGACCGCGCCGAAGAAGTTCTTGGGCACCACGCCGCCGACGATCTTCTCTTCGAACTGGAAGCCCGAGCCGCGCGGCAGCGGCTTGATCTCCAGCCACACGTCGCCGAACTGGCCGTGGCCGCCGGTCTGGTGCTTATGGCGGCCGTGGACCTTCGCCGCCTTCGTGAAGGTCTCGCGGTAGGGGACCAGGGGTGGATGGTGCTGCACGTCCAGGCCGAAGCGGCTCTTGAGGCGGTCCAGCGCGCACTTGAGGTGCACCTCGCCCTGGCCCCAGAGGATGCGCTCCTGGGTCTCGGCGTTCTGCTCCACCTGCAGCGAGGCGTCCTCCTCGCAGAGCTTCTGCAGCGCCAACGACAGCTTCACGTCGTCGCCGCTCTTGCTGGTGTGGAGGCTGAGGGCCAGCATGGGCTGGAGGGGCTCGGGCCAGGCCAGCTCCACCTTGGCGGAGGGCGTGAGGCCCTCGCTGGTGCGAACTTCGTCCATGCGGCCCAGGGCGACCACTTCGCCGGCGCTGGCCTTCTGCTGCTTGAGCTGCTGGGCGCCGAAGAGCTTGTTGATGCCGCTCACGCGGTTCCCGGCGAGGGAGGCGCCGTCGGTCACCTCGCCACGCCACACGCGGGAGATGCTCAGCTTGCCCACATGCTGGGCGTGCACGGTCTTGAACACCTGCACCAGGGCGTCCTTGCCCTCGGGAATGCCCAGGCGGGCCGCGGTGGCGTCCACCCGGGGCGCCTCCTCGCAGAGGGCCTGGAACAGGCGCCGCACCCCGGCGTCCTTGTCGGCGGAGCCGAAGAACACGGGCACCAGCAGATCCTGCTGCACGTCCTTGGCCATGTCCTCACTGACCTCCTCGAGGGAGGGCATCACGTCGCCCAGCAGCTCCTCCATGAGGTGGTCGTCGAAATCCGCGAGCTTCTCCAGCATCAGCTGGCGGGCCTCGTGCTCCTCGGGCAGGAGGGATTCGGGCATCTGCCTCAAGTCAGCATCCTTGCCAGCCTCGTACTTGTAGGCGTGTTCGCTGATGAGATCCACATAGCCGGTGACCTGGTCGCCCTCGCGGATGGGCAGCTCCACCAGCACCAGCGGACGCTCGGAGACCAGCTGCAGGGCGTTGAGCGCGTCCTTCAGCTTCGCGGCGCTGCCCGCGGCCTCCATCTTGTTGATGAAGAGGACGTGGGGGATCTTGTGGTCGTCGAGGAACTTCAGGGCCGGCGCGGCCATGAGGGCGCGGGCGGGATCGGGATCGCAGACCACCACGGCGATGTCGGCGGCCATGAGGGCGTGGACCGTCTCCTGGCGGAACTCGACGGAACCCGGGCAGTCGATGAGGGTCCAGGCCTCGCCCTGGTACTCGCAGGCGGCCAGGCTGGCCTCCACGCTCATCTGACGGGCCTTGGCTTCCATGGAGGCGTCGCCGACGGTGTTCCCCTCCTTGATGGAGCCCTTGCGCGGCAGGGCGCCTGCCACGAAGAGAAGGCTCTCCAACAAGGAGGTCTTTCCGGAGAGGTAGGGCCCCACGATGGCCGCTACGCGTGGAGTTGACTGGGAATTTCCGCTCACAGTGCCTCCTGGATTGTGTGGTTCAGATGTGGACCGCCCCAAGTGTTCCGACCTCACCACCCCCTGGCAACACCAAAAAAAAGCCGCCCGGGAAAAGGCGGCTTAAGTCACAAATCTTGGAAGTGTTGCGGCAGGTTCAAGGGTTTATTCACTGCGGAGAACGCAGTGAGTGGCCTTCTAATTCCTCAGGGGCTTGCCCGTCTTCAGGATGGCGTCCATGCGGGCCTGGGTTTTCTCATAGCTGCAGAGGCGGGCGAAGGCCTGCCGCTCCAGTTCCAGGATCCGCTCCTCGGTCACGTCCTGCACCAGGCTCACGTCGCCGCCGCAGAGGATGTTGGCCAGCTCGGCCATGATGACCGCGTCGTGCTCGCTGGCGAGGCCCTGCAGCTGGAAGTCGCGCACGGCCATCTTGAGGGCTTCGCTGCCGCCCCGGCCGGGCAGGCGCAGGGTGCGTTCCTTCACGGGCTGGAAGTCGGCGGCCATCTTGAGGACCTCCTGCTTGGCCTCATGGAGCAGGAAGGCCTTGTTCATCACCCGGCGGTCCGTGCGCCGCAGGTAGCCGTTGCGCTGGGCTTCGTCAAAGCTGGTGTGCACGGTGGCCGTGCCGATGCCCTGGAAGGCGGCCTTCACCTTGGGCATGGGGCCCAGCTCGCCCTTGGCGGCCATGGCATCCTCCATGCGGAGCAGCATCTGCAGACAGCCGCCGCCCGCCGGGATGACGCCCACGCCCACTTCCACCAGGCCGATGTAGAGCTCGGCGTGGCCCACGGCCCGCTGGCAGGCCATGGTCACTTCGCAGCCGCCGCCCAGCGCCAGGTTGAAGGGCGCCGCCACCGTGGGGAACGGGGCGTAGGTGAGCATGCGGCCCGCGTACTGCAGGCGCCGGGCCACCTCTTCGATGAGGTCGAACTGCTTGTCCTTGGCGGCGTTCAACACCATCACCAGGTTGGCGCCGGCGCTGAAGTGCTGGCCCTGGTTGCCCACCACCAGGCCCTTGAAGCGGCCCGGCACGTGCTTCTGGATGGTGTCTTCCATGAGGCCAATGATGCCGTCGTCCAGGGCGTTCATCTTGCTGCGGAAGCTGAGGCAGGCCACGTCGTCGCCGAGGTCGATGAGCTGGGCGCTGCCGTTCTCGGCCACCACCTTGCCCCGGCCCTCCTCGCGCTTGAGGATGATCACCCGCTTGTCTTCGAGGATGGCGTCGTAGGCCAGCGTCTTGGGATTCAGCTGGGCCACGGGGACGCCGTGCTCCCAGCGGTAGAAGCTGGTGATGCCCTTGGCGAGCATCCGCTCGACGAGGGGCGCGATGGGCTGGTCCTCGAAGCGCATGCGGGCCACGACGCGGTCCACTCCGAGGAGATCCCACAGCTCGAAGGGACCCACCTCGAAGGCAAAGCCGTTCTTGATGGCGCGATCCACGTTCAGAGGTCCGTCGGTCACCTCGCCCAGGCGGTTCACGGCGTAGGTGAGGTTGGGCGAGATGCAGCGCCAGGCCAGGCGCCCGGCCTCGGTGTCGCTGGTGAGCAGCGTCTTCACTTTCTCGGAAGGGTCATCCAGGCCCTTCAACTCTTTGAGGATCGGCCAGTCGCGCTTCACCTGGGGGATGTACTCGCGGGTGGCGGGATCCAGGGCCAGGAAGGTCTTCTTGCCCTTGGCGTCCTTGGGGCCCTTCTTGAAGAAACCCTGCTTCGTCTTGTTGCCCAGCAGCTTGCTGTCCAGCATCCACTGGAGGAATTCCGGGAACTTGAAGACGTCCCGCACCTCGTCGTTCGGGCACAGGTCGTAGACGTTCTTGGCGGTGGCGGCGAGGATGTCCACGCCCGCCAGGTCGGCCGTGCGAAACGCCGCGCTCTTGGCGCGGGCGGCGGCATCGCCCAGCACCGTGTCCAGCACCTCGAAGGGGATCTTCTCGGCCAGGGCCATGTGCAGGGTGGCCATGATGCCGTGGATGCCGATGCGGTTGCCGATGAAGGTGGGGCTATCGAAGGCGGGCACCACCTCCTTGCCGAGGCCTTCCTCCAGCCAGGTGCGGAAGGCCTGGGCCTCCGCCCCGTCCACCTCGGGGCCCATCACGAACTCCAGCAGGCGCAGGTAGCGCACCGGGTTGAAGAAGTGGGTGATGACGAAGTGCTTGCGGAAGGCGTCGCTGCGCCCTTCCACCAGGAGCTTGAGGGGAATGCCCGAGGTGTTGGAGCTGATCCAGGCACCCGCCTTGAGCTTGGGCTCCAGGCGCCCGTACAACTCGCGCTTGATGGCCAGGTCCTCCTTCACCACCTCCACCACCCAGTCGCAGTCCGACAGGCGGTCCAGGTGATCCCGCAGGTTGCCGGGCCGGATCTTCTTGAGGAACGAGGGGTGCATGGCCAGCGCTGGCTTCGACTTGGCCAGGGCCGCCAGAGCCCCCTCCGCCAGCTTGTCCGGCGCCGCCTCGTCAATGACGATGTCCAGCAGCTCCACCTGGCACCCCGCCGACGCCACATGCGCCGCAATGCCCGAGCCCATCACCCCCGAACCCAGCACGCCGATTTTCTTGATGGCCATAAGAACTCCTTTTAGTCCACAGATTCCACAGATTTCACAGATTTGGGTTGGGGCGTGTCGTTGGCGGCGCCCACCATTCGTTTGGATTGGAGCGATCTGGCTCCGAAGTTGATGAGCAGACCCACGGGCCTGCCTGACGCCTTCAGATAATTCACCAACTGGGCATCCTCGATGGGACCGAGGCGCGGAAGGGCTTTCAATTCGACGATGACTCGGTCGAAGCAGATGAAATCGGCCCGGTAGGTTGTGCGCAATCGCTGGCCTTTGTATTCAATGTCAATGGCCGCCTCACGCACAAAGGGGATGTCCCTGCCTTGGAATTCGATGGCCAGGGCCTCCTGGTACGCAGGCTCCGCAAACCCACAGCCAAGCACCCGATGCACCTCCATGGCCGCACCGATGATGGCGTAGGTTTCCGGATCCCTGGACTCCACGACTGCCTCACAAAATCTGTGTGAATCTGTGAAATCTGTGGACTACAACTTTTCGATGATGGACGCGATGCCCTGGCCGCCGCCGATGCACATGGTGGCGATGCCGTACTTGCCGCCGTCGGTTTCGAGACGGTTGAGCAGGGTCGTGAGGATGCGGGCGCCGCTGGCGCCGAGGGGGTGGCCCACGGCGATGGCGCCGCCCCAGGCGTTCACCTTGGCAGGGTCGTAGCCGCCTTCGCGGATCACCGCGAGGCTCTGGGCGGCGAAGGCCTCGTTGAGCTCCATGGCGTCGATCTGATCGAGCTTGAGACCGAAGCGGTCCAGCACCTTCCGCACGGCCGGCACCGGGCCGATGCCCATGCGGTCAGGCTCCACGCCCGCCACGGCGCCGCCGATGATGCGGGCCCGGGCCTTGAGGCCCAGGGACTTGGCCAGGCCCTCTTCCATCACCAGCAGGAAGGCGGCGCCATCGGTGATGGGCGAGCTGTTGCCCGCCGTGACGCAGCCGTCCACGAGGAAGGCCGGCTTCAGCTCGCCCAGCTTCTCCACGGTGGTGTCGGCCCGCACGCACTCGTCCTGCTGCAGGGTGACAGGCTTGCCGTCGAGGCCCCTGGTCTCGAAGCGCACCACCTCGCGCTCGAACTTCCCGGCCTTCCAGGCGGTGGCAGCCTTCTGATGGCTCTCGTAGGCGAACGCGTCCTGGTCTTTCCGGGAGATTTTGTATTCCTTGGCCAGGTTTTCGGCGGTGATGCCCATGGAGCAGTAGGCCTGGGGATAGGTCTCGCTGATGTAGGGATCCACGCTGGGGTTGAAGCCCATCATGGGCACCTTGGACATGCTCTCCACGCCACCGGCGAGGAAGAGGTCCCCCTGGTTGGCTGCGATGGCCCGGGCGGCCATGAGCATGGTCTCCTGGCTGCTGCCGCAGAAGCGGTTGATGGTGGCGGCCCCGGCGGTGAGGGGCAGGCCCGCGCGGAAGCTCACCAGGCGGGCCATGTTCATGCCCTGCTCACCCTCCGGCATGGCACAGCCCACCAGCACATCCTCCAACCCCGACCAGTCCTTCAGGAGGGGCTTGAGGGCCTCGATGACCACCGCGCCCAGGTGCTCGGGGCGGGTGGCCGCGTAGCTGCCCTTGACGCCCCGGCCGATGGGGGTGCGCTTGGCTTCGACGATGACTGCGGATCGCATGGGTCCTCCGGATGGATGCCTGGGCTTGAGTTTCCGAGGAGCCTAGCATCCGGCCGGACGGGCGTAAGCACTTACCGTGAGTCAACGGAGGCGTTCCGGTAACCGCCCTTTCCAGTCAAGATGGGGGGATTCCCCGGACATCCCATGGCCCCGACTTTCGCCCACTCCCTGGAACCCCTGCTCGCCGAGTGCCGGAAGGTGATCGTCGGCCAGCCGCAGCTGCTGAACCGCCTGCTGGTGGCGCTGCTCTGCCGCGGCCATGTGCTGCTGGAGGGTCTGCCCGGGCTCGCGAAGACCCGCACCATCAAGACGCTCGCCTCCGCCAGCCACACCAGCTTCCGCCGCATCCAGTTCACGCCGGACCTGCTGCCCAGCGACGTGGTGGGCACCCTCATCTTCGATCCCAAGCAGCTCACCTTCTCGCCCAAGCGCGGGCCCATCTTCGCCAACCTGGTGCTCGCCGACGAGATCAACCGCGCGCCCTCCAAGGTGCAGGCCGCGCTGCTGGAGGCCATGGAGGAGCGGCAGGTGACCCTGGGCGAGGAGAGCTTCGCGCTGCCCGATCCCTTCCTGGTGCTGGCCACGCAGAACCCCCTGGAGCAGGAGGGCACCTTCCCCCTGCCCGAGGCGCAGATGGACCGCTTCCTCTTCAAGCTCCGCGTGGACTACCCCAAGGCCGACGACGAGGTCGAGGTGCTGCGTCGCGCCCACCTGAACGGCGACCAGGTGAACCCGGTGGTGGACGGGGCGAGCCTCCTGGCCGCCGGACGCGAAGCCCAGCTGGTGCGCCTCGACGACGCCATCCGCACCTTCATCGTCCGCCTGGTGCAGGCCACGCGCCCAGGCCACGGCAAGCCCTGGAAGGGCAAGGAGCAGCTGCGCTGCGGCGCCAGCCCCCGGGCCTCGCTCTCCCTCCAGGCCGCCAGCCGCGCCCTGGCCTACCTGCAGGGCCGGGACCACGTGCTGCCCCAGGACGTGGTGGACCTGGCCCCTGATGTGCTGCGCCACCGCCTGCTGCTCACTTTCGAGAGCGAGGCCGACGGCGCCACCACGGACCAGGCCATCGCCCAGCTGCTCCAGGCCGTGCCGAGACCTTAGTTCTCTGGCCGTACCGAGGCTCGAGCTCCGGATCGGCCCTTTTCCCCACCCCCCTCTTTTCGGAGGAAATCCACATGACACGACCCAAGCTGCTGAAGATCCGCCTGATCTACAGCGTGGAGGGAAGCCCGGTCCCCCTGGAACTGGATCTCGATCCGGCCACGACGACCTCCCTCTTCCTTGACGAACACGCCGCGGTGGACATCCTCGGCGCTTTCTACGAGGGCAAGGGCCGCGTCATCACCCGGGACCAGGCCATTGCCCGCTTCGGCACCCGCGCCGAAGCCTGGTTCCCCAAGGGCAAGGACACCCTCCCCCTCGACAAGGCCTTCCTGAAGAAGGCCTGGGGCGACGACACCAAGAAGAAGGCCACCCGGCGCGGCGCCCGGTCGGTCCCCAAGGCCGATCCCACCACGCTGCCCATGATGCTCATGAAGGATCCCAGCTGCTTGCCCTCTGGCGAGCCCTGAGGCTTATCCGGTTCGCTGAATGGTGTTGAGCATGAGACGGATCTCCGGTTTGTGAGGATCCAGCGCGACGGCCCGCTTGATGCGGGCCTTCGCGTCTCCGACCAGGCCCCGCGCCTCCGCCAGCTGGGCGCCCCGCAGCCACAGCATCGGAACCTTGGAGAACCGCTTCACCTCTTCCTGGAATTCGGTCTCGCCGGCCTCCAGCGCCTTGCCCCCCTCAGGAGTTCCGAGGCCGAGGGCCCGCCCCTTCCAGAGGGCGACCTCCACCAGGTTGGAGGCGACGATCGAATGGTGGGGCGACAGCTGGCGGGCCTGGCGGTAGGCCTCTTCAGCCTGGTTCAGGGCGGCGAGCGCCCCGCTGAGGTGACGATCTGTTTCCCACTGCCCCCGCATCAGTGCGGCATTGGCGACGCCATAGTGGGAACTGAAGGTCTGACCTGCTTTCAAGGCCATTTCGAAACACCGGATGGACTGGTCGAGCGAGGGGCGCGGGTCCATCCCATGGGTGCGCTCATATTCGGCCCGCTCCCCCCAGAGGTAGCCCAGCAGTAACCTCGTGGAGGTGGCCCCGGGCTCCCGGTCCAGGGTCCGGAGCAGCACCTGCAGGGCGGCTTCGAAGACCTCCCAGGGGGCCTCCCCCCGCTGGGTGCCTTCACCCAGGCGCCAGATGGACACCCGCGTCAACTCATCAGCCAGCCCCGTATGCCCCGGCCTCAGGGCGAAGGCCTGCCGGCCATGGTCCAGGGCCCGGTCCAGCCAGGCGATCGGCTCTCCCATTTCCGGGAATTTGGCTGCATAGCGCTCTGTCCGCATGGCGCCTTCGAGCGCCTCGAAGGAAGGGCGGGATGAGGCCAGCAGCGGCGCCAGGAGACTCAGGGCCTGTCGAAGGGGTCGCGTGCCATTTTGACCCACGACTTGGGCATTGGTGGCCTCCGCAGTGAGCAGGGCGGCCTCCAGGATCACCGCCCGCTGGCCGCTGGGCTCGAGCTTTCGAAGGGTGGTCACGGCTCGCTCCACGGCCGTGCGCACGGCCTTGGCCTGGGCCGGGGTAGAGAATGACGGACCAAATCGCAACACCCCAATCCGACCCGCCAGGCCCAGGGCCTCGACGTCGCAGGGAGCGGAATCCAACGCGGCCAGGACGCTCCGGTGGGCGCGCTCGAGGATCGCCGCCTGCTCCTCCCCGCCCTTGGGCAGCCCCCAGGACAGGAGGGCCTGGGCCTCCAGCAGCTTGGCCTCGTAGAACCAGGGGGCCTGCGCCTGGGCCGCTTTGGCGCGTTCGACGGCCTCCTCCCAGCGCCCGGCCACCCAGGCGGCCTGCCCCTCCAGGTAGGCGAGCGGAATCAGCGAGGCGGTCGCCCCCGATCGCAACAGTGGCTCGATGCGCGACGCGGCACGGGCCTGCAGACGGGCGACCGCTTCCTTCCGCGCGTCCCCCGAGCCCAGGCGCCAGGCCTCATCCAGGTCGTGCTGGTGCAGCTCCAGCAGGGCCCGGCCCAGGGCGGACCGCAGCTCCGGCGTGTCGAAACCCAGGGCCCGGGCCCGCTCCAGGTGCGACTGGGCCTGCTCCGGCTGGCCCAGCGCCAGCCTCGCGCGGCCCAAGGCGTACTGCCCGGGCGCCTCGGCGAGGGAGCCCTCGGCCCGCACATCCCCCGCCAGCCGGGTCACGCGCGCTTCCAGGTCCCGCAGCTCCGGCCCCAGGTCGTGGGGCGGGGAGAGCTTGAGGTAGCGGGTCAGGGCCTCGATGCGTTCCGCTTCCTGGGCGAACCGCTGGGCGAGGGCCGCCTGGGTGCGGGCGCGGAGGCGCTCCCGCACGGCGAAGCCGCCGAAGATGGCCGCGGTGAGGAGGATCGCGGCGGAGGCGGTCACGATGGCCTTGTGCTTGCGCGCCCAGTGACCCAGGCGCTCAAGGGGCGTGGCCGCCCGGGCCTGGATGGGCTCGCCGTCGAGGATGCGCTGCAGATCCTCCCCCAGGGCCCGGGCGGTGGGGTAGCGCTTGCGCGGATCCTTCTGCAGGCAGGTGAGCACCACCGTGTCGAGGTCCGCCGGGAGGGCGGGCCGCCGCCGCCGCAGGGGCACGGGATCGTCCTTCACGATGCGGCCCATGCACTCCAGGCCCTCGCCGCCGAAGGGCGGCGCCCCGTCGAGCAGGGTGTAGAGGGTGGCGCCCAGGGAGTAGACGTCCGACCGGCGGTCCAGCAGAGAGGCGTTCCCGCGGGCCTGCTCGGGGGACATGTAGCTCACGGTGCCCATGACCCGCCCCGTCTCCGTGAACCCGCCCCCCTCGGCCCCCCGGGCCAGGCCGAAGTCCAGGACGCAGGCGCGGACGGTGCCGTCCTCCGCGTGGTCCACCATGAGGTTGGTGGGCTTGAGGTCGCGGTGCACCAGGCCCACGCGGTGGGCGGCGTGAACTCCCTCGCAGACATCGACCATCAGGCGCAGCAGCGAGTCCAGGGGCAGGGTCGGCGCGGCCTGCTGGAACGTCTCGCCCCGGATGAGCTGCATGGCGATGTAGGGCTGGCCCCGCCACTCGCCCACCTCGTAGACCCGGCACACGTTGGGGTGGTCCACCCGGGCCTGGAGCTGCGCTTCCTGGATGAACCGCTTGAGGGTGTCGGGCTCGTCCCGGCGCAGGAGCTTCAGGGCCACGGGGCGCCGCAGGCGCGGATCCGTGGCCTGGAAGATGCGGCCCATGCCCCCTTCCCCCAGCAGCTCCAGGGACTCGAAGCGGCCCCAGCGGTCCAGCGAAACGGCCCGGAACGGCCCGCCCTGGCGGTAGCCCGCCGACGGGTACGAGGGATCCGACGGCAGGGGGCCGCCGAAGGCCCCGGCCCCTGTCCCGGTGGGGTCGGACTCCCGCACCAGATCCCGGGACTGGGGCAGGTCGGCGGTGATCTCCATGGACCAGTGGTTGGCCTCGGCCTCGTCCAGGTCAGCCAGGTCCTGCTGCAGCATGCGGCGGGCGCCGGAATCCAGCCGGCCGCTGGCGATCAGGCCGTCGAGCCCGTCCGCCGCGGCCTCGCCGGGTTCCACGAGCCCCCGCGCCACGGCCAGGGCCAGCATCCGCTCGTCAGCGGTGGCCATGGCTGCCTGTGCGCACGGGTCACTCCTGCAGGAAGCCTCCATGGTGACGGGATTGCCCGCCCCCGTGAAGCGTCCGCGGTTGACCGGGCCCCGGGCGCGGGTCAGACTGGCCATGGCCCTGGCGCCGGAAAGGAGGTTCGATGGGACGACAAGCCGACCTCTCCGAACCTCCGTCGCGTTGCGCCGCCCGCTGAGGCGGCTCCACCCCCGCTCCCCCGAATCCGCACCCTGAACGGGATCGCGGCGTGCCCCGGCACGCCCCATCCGCTCCCACGGACCGGCCATGATGCATCGCTTGCTCGACACCGTCTGGGGCCAGGCGACCAACCTGCTGACCGCGCCCATCCGCCACCGGCGGTGGATCGATCTGCTCGTGCTCGCCGCCCTGGTCGGCACCCTCGCCGCCCTCTGGCTGGTGGGCCGGGAATGGACGTCCGTGCAGCGGCCCATGATGGAGATCTCGCTCAGCTTCTGGGCCCTGCCGAAGTACCTGCTGCTCTCCCTCATCCGCGCCATAGCGGCCTATGTCATTTCGCTGGCCTTCACCCTGGTGGTGGCCTACTGGGCCGCCAAGGATCCCCGGGCCGAGCGGGTGCTGGTGCCCATCCTGGACATCCTGCAGAGCGTGCCCCTTCTGGCCTTCCTTCCGCCCGTGCTGCTGCTCATGCTCACGCTGTTCCCCCGCAGCAACGTGGGCCTGGAACTCTCCGCCGTGCTGCTGATCGTCACCTGCCAGGCCTGGAACATGGCCTTCAGCTTCTACCAGTCCCTGAAGACGCTCCCCAAGGATCTGGAAGAGACCGCGGGCCTCTACGGCTTCACTTGGCTGCAGAAGCTGCGCTGGGTGGAGATCCCCTTCGCCACGCCAGGCCTGGTGTGGAACTCCATGGTGAGCGTGGCCAACAGCTGGTTCTTCCTCATGTCCGCCGAGGCTTTCAAGGCCGGCGACAAGAACTTCCAGCTGCCGGGCGTGGGCTCGTACATGAACGCTGCGGTGGAGCAGGGCAACTCGTCCGCCCAGGTGGCGGCCATCCTCACCATGCTGGCGCTCGTGGTGCTGCTGGATCAGCTGGTCTGGCGGCCCGTGGTGGCCTGGTCCCAGCGGTTCCAGGTGGATGAGGGCGCCGAGGTGGACCCCGGCGACAACTGGCTGCTGCGGTTCATGCGGCGTTCCCGGCTGCTCCGCTGGCTGGAGGCCAAGCGCAACCAGCGGCTCCAGCACCGGCGGCCAAGGCCGGTCCTGCTCCGCCGCGCCGAGGAGGGCATCAAGCGGCCGGGCCGCCTGGCCCCCTGGTTCGCCGCCTCGGCGATGGTGGGCATGCTCGGGCTCCTGGCCCTGGGCGGCGTCTCCGTGATCCGCCTCCTCGCCGACGAAAGCCCCGCCCAGTGGCTGCGCCTGCTCAAGGCCGGCGGCGCCTCGCTGTCGCGGGTGCTGGTCTCCACCTTCCTCGCCACCCTGTGGACCTTGCCCGTGGGCCTCTGGATCGGCATGTCGCCGAAGTGGTCGCGGCGGCTGCAGTCGGTGGTGCAGGTGGCGGCCTCCTTCCCCTCCTCTCTGATCTTCGCCAGCCTCATCCTCATCTTCCGGGGCATGGGCATCGGGCTCGGCGTGAGCTGCGTGCTGCTGATGGTGCTCTCCACCCAGTGGTACCTGCTGTTCAACATCATCGCGGGCGCCCAGGCCATCCCCAGCGACCTGCGGGAGGCGGCCCGGGCCTACCGGCTGTCGCTGTGGCGGCGCTGCTGGACCCTGTACTTCCCGGCGGTGTTCCCCTTCCTGGTGACCGGCTGGGTCACGGCCACCGGCGGCGCCTGGAACGCGAGCATCGTCACCGAGGTGCTCACGGCGAAGCACGAGACCATGCGCACCTTCGGCCTCGGCGCCGAGGTGGTCATGGCCACGGACCAGGGCTCCATGCCACACCTGGCGGCCAGCGCCCTCCTGATGGCCGCCCTCGTCGTGCTGTTCAACCGCCTCGTCTGGGGCCCCCTCTACCGCCTAGCGGAAACCCGCTACGCTCTGAACCGCTGAGGTGGACATGCGACCGTCCAATGGGCTTCCCATCTGCGAACTGCGCGGCGTCCAGATGCGCTTCACCGGCCCCAAGGGCAAGGTGCAGCGCGTGCTGGAAGACATCCGCCTCGACGTGCGCCCCGAGGAGATCCTCTCCCTCATCGGCCCCAACGGCTCGGGCAAGTCCACCCTGCTGCGCATTCTCTGCGGCCTGCTCGAACCCACCCAGGGCGAAGTCCGCCACCACGGCGAACGCCTGGAGGGCCTGAATCCGGGCGTGGCCATGGTGTTCCAGAGCTTCGCGCTCTACCCCTGGATGACCGTGGAGGAGAACGTCCGGATCGTGGTCCGCGCCCGGGACCTGCCCGAGCACGAGGTCCGCGAGCGGGCCCACCAGGCCATCCGCAAGGTGGGCCTCGAGGGCTTCGAGGAGGCCTTCCCGCGGGAGCTGTCGCGCGGCACCAAGCAGCGCGTGGGCGTGGCCCGGGCCCTGGCGGTGGATCCCGAGATCCTCGTCATGGACGAGCCCTTCAGCCAGGTGGACGCCCTCACCGCCGAGGCGCTCCGCGCGGAGATCCTGGACATCTGGGCCGACAAGGAGCGCAATCCCACCGCCATCGTCATGGTGAGCCAGTCCATCCGCGAGGCCCTGCTCATGGCCGACCGGGTGGCCGTGCTGTCCGGCAGCCCCGGCACCCTGCGCACCATCGTGGACGTGCCCCTGCCCCGACCCCGGGACAGCCGGTCGCCGGAGTTCATGAAGCTGGTGGACCACATCCACGACATCATCACCAGCGCCGAGCTGCCCGACGTGCTCGTGACCACGCCCGTGGCCTCCTCCGCCCAGGAGGACCAGGTGGAGCCCCTTCCGATGGTGCAGAGCGCCGACATCCTCGGCCTCCTGGAGTTCCTGGAGACCCAGGGCGGGACGTCGGATCTGTTCCAGGTCGCCTCGCACACCCACGTGCCCTTCGAGAAGGTGCTCACCACCGTGAAGGCCGCCGAGATGCTCGACCTGGTGGACACGCCCAAGCGCCTGGTGCTGCTCACGCCGCTGGGCAAGCGCTTCGTGAACGCCAACATGGACGACCGCAAGGACCTCTGGCGCGCGCAGCTCCTGGAGCTCCGCCTCTTCCGGGTGGTGAAGGAGATGATGGATCTGGAGGAAGGTGAAGTCTCCAAAGAAGCCATCGTCCTGGAACTGGCCACCCGCCTTCCCATGGAAGATCCCGAACAGACCTTCGAAACCCTCGTGGCGTGGGGCCGCTTCGGCGAGCTCTTCGCCTACCGCGAGGAACGCGGCGTCCTCACGCCGGAGTGACACCGGACCTGGCCCCATCCGACTACCGCCCCGATCGCGCGCGACATCGAGTCGCGTGCTCCCGCTCCCGCTGCGCCTCCGGCTTGCGATCGCGGAGGGGGCCCCGTGGGGCCGCTTCGGCGAACTCTTCGCCTACCGCGAGGAACGCGGCGTCCTCACTCCGGAATAGCCGCCGGCGGGGTGAAGGCGCAGAGGGCCACGCCCGCCAGCACCAGCAGCGTGCCGAGCCCCTGGAGCGGCCGCACGGTCTCGGACAGCAGGATCCAGCCGAGGATCACCGTGGCCACGGGCTGGGTCATCAGGCCCATGGCCCCCAGGTTGGTGGGCACGTGGCCCATGCCCCAGGTGATGAGCCACCACGCGACGACCTGGACCACCACCCCCAGGCCCAGCAGGGCCCACCAGGCCCGGGCCGGGTAGCCCGTGAAGGCTTCGCCCCGGGCCCAGCCCAGGGCGCCGAAGAGCACCGTGCAGCAGACCACCACCCAGAACAGCGCCTCGGGGGCGCTGAGGTCGCGCCGGGCGCGGCCCAGGGCCAGGGTGAAGGCCCCGTAGGCCAGGGAGGCGAGGGCCCCGAGCAGTTCACCGAGGCCCGTTCCCCACCGGGCGCCCTTGGCCAGGCCCAGCACCAAGGCCCCGCCCAGCGCCAGGAGCACCCCCGCCCAGAAGCGCCGGCGCAACCGGACCCCCAGCCAGAGCACCGAGACCACCGCCACCCAGATGGGGGCCAGGGTCACGAGCAGGGTGGCGTTGGCGGCGCTGGTGTGGTGGAGAGCGGAGTGCCACATCCAGAGGTCGAGCACGAAGCAGACGCCCGCGCCCAGGGCCCAGGCCTGGGCCCGTCCCGTGCCGGGCCTGCCCCTGCCCCGCGCCAGCCAGGCCACGAACGGCAGGGCGAACAGCATGCGGTAGAATCCCACGGCCAGCGGTCCGGCGGGCGCGGCCCAGCGCACCAGCATGGCGGCGAACCCCAGCAGCGAGGCGCCCAGGATGAGCGCGGCCAGGCCGCGGGCATCCGGCGCTTCGCCGCTCCGGGCGGCGGGCTCCGCCTCAGCCTTCAAGCGTCTCGGCCACCTTGGCCGCCAGGGCCGAGGCCTCCACGGGTTTCAGGAGGAATCCGGAGATCCCCATCTGCTGCATGCGCATCAGGCTGTCGTCGTCCCGGTGGGCGGAGAGGATGAGGATCGGCTGATCCCGCAGGGCGGCATCCTCCCGGCAGGCCCGAACCAGCGTCTCGCCGGGGCATTCGGGCATGAGGAAATCCATCACCAGCAGGTCCACGGGGGCCTCGCGCAGCACCCGCAGGATCTCGAACAGCGAGTTCGGCTCGATCTCCACCACCTCGTGCCCCTTGGCGCGCAGAGCCGCGGCGGCGAAGGCGCGGGCCAAGCGGCTGTCATCCACGATGGCGATGCGGGGCATGCCGACTCCTCAAGCCCTCATCGTCACCCAGAACCCGGGACTCAACAATGGTTGTCCCACCAGGCCTACCACGGTGGCTAATTTGCCCAGCGGGACACCTGCTCCCAGATGTCCTCATCGCTCGACGGGCCGTTGAGGAGGATGGCGAAAACCCGCACCTGGCCATCCAGGGTCTGCAGATACCCGCAGAGGCTGGTCACCCGATCGAGGTGGCCTGTCTTCACCCGCACCCGACGGGTGAGGTTCGGATCCTTCACCTTCAGCTTCCAGGGCTCGCCCCCGATGACCTTCAGCGAGGACACGAACTCAGGCCCCACCTCGAAGTCGTGGTAGGCGCCGCGCAGGATGATGGCGAGGGTGCGCGCCGAGAGACGGTTGTCCTTGCTGAGGCCCGATCCATCCGTGATGCGCACGGCCTCCGGCCCCAGGCCGAAGGTGGCGCGGTAGAAGGCCTGGATGCGCTGGGTACCCCGGGCCCAGGAGCCCGCCCCGTACTGCCGCACCAGCATCTCGGCCATGAAGTTGTTCGACCACTTGTTGATGTCCATGACCATGGCCCGGAGGGGCGGCGAGGTCCAGCCCAGCAGCTTCCGCGGCGTCCCGTCACGGCCCGTCCCGCCTTCCACCGCGATGCCGGCGGCCTGCAGCACCTGCAGGATCGTTTCCCGGCTCAGGCGCTCGGGATCCGCCGCGAGCCGGCCGGCGTCATCCCGGTTGAAGTTCACCGACAGGGGCAGCACCGCGGGCAGGGTGTCGGCGGTGGTGTTCTCCCAGCCCTGGGGCTCCCGCTGCCCGTCGGAGGCGCTCTGGTCCAGCCGGACGCTTCCGGTGACGCGCAGCACGCCCTGGCGCCGGAGGGCCTGGGCCAGCAGCCACAGGCGCTCGCTGGTGAGCAGCGGATCCCAGGCGCCCTTGAAGGTCAGGTCCCCCGCCACCACGCCATCCTTCAGGTCGCCCCAGACCTCGGTCTCCAGGGTGAAATCCGGTTTCAGCGTCTTCAGCAGGGCATAGGTCGTCACGGCCTTGGTGGTGCTGGCGGGCACCAGGTCGCGGTCCTCCTGGTGGCGGTCCAGGGCCTTGCCGGTGGCGGCGTCCCACAGCCCGGCGGACACGGACACGCCGCGGGCCTCCAGGCCGCGGGCCCACTGCTGGAATGTCTGCCCGGACAGGGCCAGGCCCGAGAGCAGGAGCGCCGTCGTCACGGCCCGGCGCACGGTCACTCCTTCGGCGACTGGGACTTGGCGCCGGCCCCGATGCGGGAGCCGGACTTCTCCTGGGCGGCCTGGTCCGTGATGCCCAGCAGGTTCTGGTCCGCGGAGAACATCCAGTCGTGGGGGTTCTCCTTGTTCATGTACTTGTGGATGCCGTTCGCCGTGCTGCGGGTGCGCACGCCGACGATGGGCAGGCCTTCCGTGTTGCCCGAGGCCCCGGCCTGCACCTGGGTGATGTACTCCCACTCGCCCGAGGGCGTCATCGGATCCTTGTACTTCTGCCGGAGGATGCGGGGACGCAGCTTCATGACCTCGTCGAGATCCTTCGGGTAGCGGCCCGTCTTGGCGGCGTAGATCTTCAGCGCCGCCGCGATGGCCTCGCCCCGGAAGATCAGCTCGGCCTCGTTCTCGCGCTGGACTTCGGCCTTGATGAGAGGACCGGCCTTCAGCAGCATCAGCCCCATCACCACGGCCATCGCCAGGGCGAGGGCCATCGTGAATCCGCGCTGGGACCGGTGGGGGGACATGGCTGCTCCGGCAGACAGGGTACTACCCCTGCTCACCCTTGCGTGTCATGAGCTCGCGGAAGGCTTCCACCACTTTGGGGTCGAACTGGGCCCCGGCCTCGTTCTCCAGTTCCGCCAGCACTTGCCGGAATCCCTGCGGCCGACGGTAGCCCTTGCCGCTGGTCATCACCTCGTAGGCCTCGATGAGGCCGATGATGCGGCTGCCGATGGGGATGCCGGTCTCGCGCAGGCCCTCCGGATAGCCGTGGCCGTCCCACCGCTCGTGGTGGTGACGGATCATGCGCACCACGTCGAAGGGGAACCGCAGATCCTTCAGGAAGACCGCCGCCATCTCCGGGTGGCTGCGCACCTGCTTCAGCTCCTCGGCGTTCAGCTGCGGCTTGTTCAGCATCTGGGGATCCAGCA
Organism: Holophagaceae bacterium; assembly: GCA_017859995.1. GTDB lineage: Bacteria > Acidobacteriota > Holophagae > Holophagales > Holophagaceae > Geothrix. Next base: position 52,559 of record JAFJUR010000003.1, read on the forward strand.
TCAGCAGGCCCACGTCGTGGAGGATCGCCGCGATGCTCACCGCCTCCACCTCCTCAGTGGGCAGCTCCAGCTTCAGGGCCAGGTCCCGCGCGAGCCGGGCGGTGGCGAGGCTGTGGGGCCGCAGGCTCGGGATCCGCCCCTCGCTGGACTGCAGAATGCGGTGGCTCACGGAGAGGAAGGCGTGGTGGTACCGCTCGTGGAGCCGGGCCTCCTGCATGTGCAGGCCCAGGATGCGGCCCATCTGCTGGATGGCCTCGATCTCGGAGATGGAGAACGAGTGGTCCTCCTGGCGGAACACCAGCAGCAGGTCGTGGCCGTGGGGCGTCTCGTTGAGCAGCAGCGGCATGTAGGTGGCGAAGGCGCCCTTGATCTCGGGGAAATCGGCCATCTCGACGCGGGTGATGAGGCGGAGGTCCTGCTCCTGCACCGTGGGCAGGTGGAAGGTGGCGTGGGCCAGGATCTGCTGCTGAAGGTCGGCCGAGAGGGGGAAGGTGCTGTAGGCGAGGATGGGCCGGATCTCCTCGGGGTCCTCCGTCCACAGCGCCACGGCCGAGGCCGAGAGGATCTGGCTCAGCAGGCCCGCGATCTCCCAGAAGAAGGCGCGCTGCTCCGGCGGCATCATGCCGCGCTTGCGTTCGTGGTTCACCGGGGCGGGCGCCACCCAGCCGCTCAGGGTGCGGTCGGCCTCCCAGGGCAGCGCCGTGAAGGCGTCGTGTCCGCCGGGGAAACCGTACATGCGCTCCTGGGCCGAGGGTCCCGTGGACGGGATGTGCAGCTCGGGGGTGCGCACCGGGGGCGCGGTGACCGGCGCCGGGGGCAGCAGGCGCTCGGGCGCGGGCGCGACCTCATCGATGATGGCCGAGGCGGTGGGCAGGCCTTCGGGCACCGGACCCGGCGCCAGTTGGGTCGCGGCCGGATTCGGGCGGGGGCTCGAGCCGTAGAGCCGGAATTCGCGGAGCGCCGCCACCAGGTCGCCGCAGATGGCCAGGGTGGGCGGCTCGTCCCGTTCCACGTCGAAGGTGCCGCCCTTGATGCGGTCGCGCTGGATCAGCAGCCCCACCCAGTCGCCGGCGAGGTAGACCGGGGTGATGAGGTACCTCGGCCACTCGCCGCCCTGGCCGAAGGCCGCCAGCTCCGGCGATTCGGAGGCGTCGTTCACCACGAAGGCCCGGCGCTCGCGCTGGGCGTGCACCAGCAGGGGATGGCCCTCGGGGATGGAGACAGGCGGCCGGGTGCCCCGGGGCCAGCCATAGAAACTCACCACCTCGAAGGAACGTTCCCCCGGCGTCCGCAGGTACAGCGCGCCCTTGGTGCTGCCCACTTCCTCAAGGCAGCGGTAGAGCACCTGCGCGCAGCGATTGGCGAGGGCCTCGCCGAGGATCAGGGTGGAGGAGGACATGGGTATGGGAATCCTGGTCGCGGTGGTGGAGCCATCATGACAGAGCCCCAGGGGGATGATCCAACGAATCGAAGGTGGTGTTGGTCGCTTTTTACCTACTGCTGTCCGCCCCTCAGGGCGTCCGCTGCAGGCTCTCGACCACGAGGCTCCGGTCCGCCCAGCGGGTCAGCCCCGCGAGCTGGCTGCCGTGCCCGCACTCCGCCAAGGGGGCAGCCAGCCCCTTCAGCCGGGCCACCACGGCCAGCCAGTCCACCGGCAGGGCCACCGAGGCCAGGCCCTCGTCCCAGGCCGACGGCCCGTCGACGAGCAGCCGGCCGTCGAAATGGGAGATCAGCGGAAAGGCCGGCGTCCTGGGAGCGACGTGGGCCAGCCGCCGGGCCACGGCCGGCAGCAGGGCCGCCATGTGGGGGCCGTGGAGCGGGTGCTGGACGGGCAGCAGCCCGGCCTTCAGGGCCGCGGGCGCCAGCTCCGCCACCAGGGGTTCCAGGGCGGCCACGGGGCCCGACACGGTGAACTGAGCCTGGCCGTTCCGGTTCGACAGGGCCAGCTCTGGGTGCCCAAGCAGGGCGCGGCGGACCTCCAGTTCGGGCACGCCGATGACGTAAGCCATGCCCATGGCCCGGCCCGCGAAGGCCGCCTCGCTGAGGTCCTCCACGGCGGAAATCAGGTCGAGCGCCGCCTCCAGGGGCACCACGTCCGCCGCCACGAGCGCCGAGTAGAAGCCCATGCTGTGCCCCGTGGCCGCCCGCGGCAGGGGCATGCCCAGCGCCCGGCGGGCCCGGAACAGGCCCACTGAGTGGGCGAGCACCGCGCAGGGGGCGTGGCGCTGGAACCGCAGAGCCTCCAGGGGCCCCTGCCCCATGAGGCGCAACAGGGGATGGCTCGTGTGGGTCTCCGCGGCGCGGACCACGGCGAGCCAGGCCTCCTGCGCCTCCCAGCCCGCCGACATGCCCACGGCCTCCGTGCCCTGGCCGGGGAAGAGGAGGACGGGCGCGGGGCTCGGGGCGGAGGTCATCCCTTCAGCATAAATCGGCTACTGTGTCCCGATGATCCCCGTCTCTTCCTGGCAGCAGGTGGCCTGGCACGAGCGCCGCTCCTACTGGGAGCTGGCCGAAGGCGAGCGCCGCGACCTGCGGGAGGCTCTGGAGCGGGAGGCCGCCGAGCTGGCCCGCCAGGCGGACCTGGCCCTGGAGGATTATGCGGCGGGCCCCGGCACCCTGGAAGGCCAGCTGGTGAACGGCGACGTGCTGGCCACCCTGCTGCCCAGCCTGCGGCGGAACCCCACCCAGGGCTATGAGGCGCTGGAGGATCCCGCCGGCCGGGCCTCGGTGCACATGAACGCCCTGGGCAAGCGCCTGCGCGACCGGGCCCTGGCGCGGGCCCGGGGCGAGCCGGTGATCATCTTCATGGGCGGCCAGGCCACCGGGAAGACCACGGGCGCCCTGGCCCTGGGGCCCGCCTTCGGCGCCGTGTTCGACGCGCCCCACACCGATCCCGAGGGCGTGGCCTTCCTCCTGGGCCGCATCCGCCGGGCGGGCTGCGGCGAGGTGCATCTGGCCTACACAGACCGCGATCCCGAGGGCTCCCTCAAGGCCATGCTGGCCCGCTCCGAGCGCGAGGGCCGCTACGTGCCCCTCGACCGCATGGCCCGGGCCCATGCCTGGGCGCCCTTCACCTTCCTGGGCCTGGCCCCGCGGGTGGGCCGCTCCCTGCAGCTGTACCACGTGCGGGTGGACGAGGAGGGATCGGGACGGATGACCGAGGGCCAGGACGCCCTCGCCAGCGTGCGGGGCCGCCAAAAACCCGCGGAATCGGTGGTTGCCTACCAACTCCAGACCGTCTACCTTTCTCTTCTGAGGAACCCCACCCATGATCCCCAAGCCTGGTACCCGCGAGATGTGCTCGCAGGACTCAACCGAACCCTCGACGACTGGCGCCGAAGCGAAGCCGACCATCTCCTTCGCCGATTTTACGAAGCTGTGGCGCAGCGAGGTGCCGAAGCTGGTGCAGGCCCACGAGGAGCATCGGCTGGAAGTGCGGCGGAGCCTGGGCCTGGCCTGAACTGACGCATTCCGCCGTCACGAGTGAGGCCGCGCGAGCGGCCTCACTCGTGATAGCCCAGGACCACCAGCAGGCAGGGCCCTCCCGCGATGACGGACATGCCTAGCGACTCGGCCGTGGCGATGGCTTCGTCGCTCTCGGCGCCGGGCTGCATCCACACGTGCTGGACGCCCGCGGCTGCGGCCTCGCGCACCACCTGCTCCGTGGCTGCCGGCGGCGTGATGATCGAGATGGCCCGGGCCTTCACCGGCAGCGCCGCCAGCGAGGCGTAGGCTTTCAGCCCCTCCACCTCCGGCGCCTTGGGATTGATCGGGTAGACCTCTTTCCCGTGCTGCTGGTAGCAGCGCAGCACCTTGTTGCCGTACTTCGAGCGGTCCGTGCTGGCCCCCACCACCGCGAAGGGACCCGAGGACAGGAAAGCCTGGATGCGATCGGTGACGCTTAAGGACATGGGAAACTCCTCTGCACTGCGATGACCCAGGATGGCCGGCCGTGACCTAGGGTGTGCCATGGAATCGTGGCGGCCGCAAAACCCCGCGCTTGACCGGCTTCCGGCCGGGCGGAATCCTGGAACCTTCCCAGGATCTCCCATGCCCCTGCCCTTCCTGCTTCCAGCGATCCTGGCCCTGGCCCCGCCTCAGCAGCCCGCCCTGGTTGCCGTTCTGCCGACGCAGAAGGCCATCGACCTGCTGAATGCGGGCAAGGTCTCCGAGGCCATGGATCAGCTTGATCAAGCCATCGCCCGGGACCCCAAGGATCCTCAACCATTCTGGATCAAGGCTCAGGTCCACCGGGAGCTCGCAAAACAGACCAAGGGGTGGACCGCGGCCTGGCACAAGGAGTGCGCCGAAGAGAACGCCGAGGCCATGCTGGATCTGGGGCTCGAGAAGGATGCGGCCGCGAACGCGATGATGCTGCTCCAGCACCTGCGGGATGATGAACGCCCCGTGCCTGCGGAACCCACCCCCGCCGCCAAGAAGGCCTTCGAGGAAGGCGAAGTGGCCTTTGGCAAGCAGGACTGGGCCGCAGCGAGGAAGGGCTATCAGCTGGCCCTCAAAGAAAGCCCCACCTACGCCCTGGCGGCTCTCTACGTGGGAGACAGCTACTACGCGGAAAAGCGCATGGAGGATGCCATCCCGTGGTTCCGGACCGCCGCCGATCTGAACCCGCATGATCCGAGAGCCTGGCGGTACATGGCGGACGCCCAGTCTGCTCTGGGCCGCAAAAAGGAAGCTGAGGCGACCATGGTCGCGGCCATCCAGGTCTTCCCGGCCAACCGCGCCAGCTGGCAGCCCCTGGCCTGGCATCGCGCAGCCGAGGGACGCCGCATGAACCGGCTGGCCTTCAAACCGGGCGTCACCGTCGACTGGGACAAGGACGGGAAACAGCGGATCGGCATCCAGGCATCCCCCGAGGACCCCCAGGCGCAGACCACTTGGCTGCTCCTGGCCAGTGCCATCCTCGACACCATCACCAGTGAAACGAAGCCCGGCCAGGGGAAGGCGCCGGCCGACCTCCGCTCTAGATTCCAGCAGGAGCGGTTCTTCTGGGAGATCGCCTTGAAGGCCTACGCCGAGGCTTGCCAAGCTGCCAAGACGGAACCGAAGGACCGCGTCCTCCGACAGTTCCTCGTCTTCCAAAAAGACGGCCAGCTCGACGCGGCCCTCTTCCTGCTCCGCTACCGGGAGGCCTTCCGGCCCGATTACGAAGCCTGGCGCAAGGCCCACCCCGGCGCGGTCCAGGCCTTCCTGGACCGCTACAACATCCGGCCCTAAGCCTCCGGGCCGCCTGGGCGAAGGATTGGCGCAAACACACGTTCAGCTCGCCACGCAGAGCCTGTCTGCTTTACCAGGCAGTGAACAAGGCCTCGTCCACAGGTTCAAGCCCAACAAAAATCTGTGTGAATCTGTGAAATCTGTGGACAAAAGTCCTTTGCAGCCTCGCCGTCACCCCAGCGTCTGCAACGCCCGGACCTTCATCTCGCCGCGCAGGGTCTCCACGGCTTCGCAGGCGGCGAGGGCGGCGCTGAGGTTGGTGAGGCAGGGGATCTTCAGGCGCAGGGCCTCCTTGCGGATGGCGCCCTCGTCGAAGAAAGCGTCGCGGCCCAGGGGCGTGTTGATGACCCACTGCACCTCGCCGTTCTTCAGCAGGTCCACCGCGTTGGGCCGGCCCTCGTTCACCTTGAAGATGCGGCGCACCTTGAGGCCCACCGACTCCAGCGTGCGGGCGGTGCCCTCGGTGGCGCAGAGGCCGAAGCCGAGGGCCACCAGCTTCTGCGCCAGCTCCGGGAGGCGCGCCTTGTCCGCGTCGTTCACCGTGAGGAACACCGTGCCCGAGAGCGGCAGCGGGATGCCCGCGGCCAGCAGGGCCTTGGCGTACGCCTCGCCAAACGTCTCGCCGATGCCCATGACCTCGCCCGTGCTCTTCATCTCGGGGCCCAGCACCGGATCCACGCCCGGGAACTTGGCGAAGGGGAACACCACGCCCTTGACTGACACGGCCCGCGGCACGCCGTCGCCGATGCCCTGGTCCTTCAGGCTCTGGCCCAGGCCGATGCGCGCGGCGACGCCCGCCCAATCCACGCCCGTGGCCTTGCTCACGAAGGGCACCGTGCGGCTGGCGCGGGGGTTGGCTTCCAGACAGTAGGCGATGCCATCCTTCACGGCGAACTGCAGGTTCATGAGGCCGCGCACGCCCAGGTCCAGGGCCAGCTGCCGGGCATAGCCCCGCACCGTCTCCAGGATGTCCTCGGGCACGCCCAGGGCGGGAATCACCGCGTAGCTGTCGCCGCTGTGGATGCCTGCCTCCTCGATGTGGGCCAGGAGACCCGCGATGACCACCTGCTCGCCATCGCAGACCACGTCGATGTCCAGCTCCTGCGCGCCATCCAGGAAGCGGTCCAGCAGCACGGGCTGGTCGTTGCTCACGGCCACGGCCTCCCGCATGTACTTCTCCAGGCCCGCATCGTCGAAGACCACGGCCATGGCCCGGCCGCCCAGCACGAAGCTGGGGCGTACCATCACCGGGTAGGCGAGGCGGTGGGCCACGTCCTTCGCCTGCTCAAAGCTGGTGGCCATGCCCCAGGCCGGCGCGGGGATGCCCAGGCGCTTGAGGGCCTGGCCGAAGCGCTCGCGGTCCTCGGCGTCCATGATCGTGTTCAGGGGCGTTCCCAGCAGCTTCACGCCCGCGGCGTGCAGGGGCGAGGCCAGCTTCAGCGGCGTCTGGCCGCCGAACTGCGCGAAGACGCCCAGCAGCTTGCCGCCCGCGGCCTCGCGGTCCACCACGGCCTTCACGTGCTCGAAGGTGAGGGGCTCGAAGTAGAGGCGGTCGCTGGTATCGAAATCAGTGCTCACGGTCTCGGGGTTGCAGTTGATGAGGATGGCCTCGACACCGCTGGCGCGGATGGCCTCCACCGCCTGGACGCAGCAGCAGTCGAACTCCACGCCCTGCCCGATGCGGTTGGGCCCGCTTCCCAGCACGATGGCCTTGGGGCGGTCCGTGGGCTCGGCTTCGCTGAAGTCCTCCCAGGTGCCGTAGAGGTAGGGCGTCTCCGCCTTGAACTCTCCGGCGCAGGTGTCCACCCGCTTGTAGGCCGGATGGAGGCCCAGCGTAGCCCGCCGCGCGGCGACCTCGGCCTCGGTGCCCGAGCAGAACACGGCGATCTGGTCGTCAGCAAAGCCCGCGCGCTTGGCCTTCTCCAGCAACTCCATGGGCAGGCGGTCCAGGGCGAAGCTGCGCAGGCGGCCCTCCAGCACCACGATCTCCTCGATCTCGCGGAGGAACCAGGGCGTGATCTTCGTAAGGCGGTGCAGCTCCTCCACGCTGTGCCCGGCTTTGAGCGCGTGGTAGACCCAGAAGATGCGCTGCGGCCCGGGGATGAGCAGGTGCTCCTTGAGGCGGCCCAGGTCCAGCTTGCCCTCCAGGGCGCCGGACAGGCCTTTGTGGCCTTCTTCGAGCGAACGCACGGCCTTCTGCAGGGCCTCCTGGAAGCTGCGGCCCAGGCTCATGACCTCGCCCACGCTCTTCATCTGCGTGCCCAGCACCTTGTCGGCCTGGGGGAACTTCTCGAAGGTGCGAAGGTGAAGCGGGGGATCTTCACCACCACGTAGTCGAGCACCGGCTCGAAGGCGGCCTTGGTCATGCGGGTGATGGCGTTGGGCAGCTCCCAGAGGCGGTAGCCCAGGGCCAGCTTGGTGGCCACCCAGGCGATGGGGAAGCCCGTGGCCTTCGAGGCCAGTGCCGAGCTGCGGCTCACCCGCGGGTTCATCTCGATGACGATGATGCGGCTGGTCTCGGGCTCCAGGGCGAACTGGATGTTCGAGCCGCCGGTCTCCACGCCCACGGCGCGGATGACCGCCAGGGCCGCGTCGCGCATGGCCTGGTACTCGGGATCGGTAAGCGTGAGCGCCGGGGCCACGGTGATGCTGTCACCGGTGTGGACGCCCATGGGATCCAGGTTCTCGATGGAGCAGATCACCTCGACGTTGTCGTCCAGGTCGCGCACCACCTCCAGCTCGAACTCCTTCCAGCCCAGGATGCTCTCCTCGATGAGCACCTGCTTGGTGGGGCTCAGGTCGAGGCCCCGGGCCACGATGGTCTCGAACTCGTCCACGTTGTAGGCGATGCCGCCGCCGCTTCCGCCCAGGGTGAAGCTGGGGCGGATGATGGCGGGAAATCCCGTGAGCTTCAGCAGGTCGCGGGCCTCGGCCATGTTGTGCGCGAAGCCGCCGCGACAGGTCTCCAGGCCCAGACCATCCATGAGGGCCTTGAAGAGCTGCCGGTCCTCGCCGCGCTTGATGGCCTCGGGCTGGGCGCCGATGAGCATGACGCCGCTGCGTTCCAGCAGCCCGCTCTCGAAGGCCTCCATGGCCAGGTTCAGCGCGGTCTGGCCGCCCACGGTGGGCAGGATCGCGTCGGGGCGCTCGGCCTCAAGGACCTTCTCCAACACCGCCAGGGTGAGCGGCTCGATGTAGGTGGCGTCGGCGCGGCCCTGGTCCGTCATGATCGAGGCCGGGTTGGAATTGAGCAGGACGGTGCGGATGCCCTCCTCCCGCAGCGCCTTCAGGGCCTGGGTACCCGAGTAGTCGAACTCGCAGGCCTGGCCGATCTGGATGGGCCCCGAGCCCAGCACCAGCACGCTTTTCAGATCCGTTCGCTTGGGCATCGTCAAAGTCCTTTTTTATCCACAGATTTCACAGATTCACACAGATTGAAAACACAGAACCTGGCTGTTGAATCTGTGTGAATCTGCGGAATCTGTGGATGATCATCTTTGATTTTTTTCCATGAGCTCGACGAACCGCTTGAAGGCGGGATGCGCGTCGTGGGGGCCGGGCGAAGCCTCGGGGTGGTGCTGCAGCGAGAAGATCGGCAGCTTGGTGTGGCGCAGGCCCTCCACGGTGCCGTCGCTGAGGTGGCGGTGGGTGACTTCCACCTCGCTGGGCAGGCCCTGGTCATCTACCGCGAAGCCGTGGTTCTGGGCCGTGATCTCGATGCGGCCGGTCATGAGGTCGTGCACGGGCTGGTTGGCGCCGCGGTGGCCGAACTTGAGCTTGAAGGTGCGGCCGCCGAAGGCCTGGCCCAGCAGCTGGTGACCCAGGCAGATGCCGAAGATGGGCAGCTTCCCGAGGCAGGCCTCCACCTCCTTCTGCATGCCGGGCAGCGCCGCCGGATCGCCAGGACCGTTGCTGAGGAAGAGGCCGTGGAAGCGCTTGGCCGCCAACTCCGTGGCCGGCGCGTCCCAGGGGAACACCTCCAGGTGCAGCCCCGCGCCCACGAGCTGGTTCAAGATGCTCAGCTTGATGCCACCGTCCAGCACCGCCACACGGTACGCCCCGCCCGCGTTCAGCTCATAGCGGTCCTTGCAGCTCACCTCGGCGCAGAGGGCCTGGCCCGTCATGTCCGGCAGGGCCTTGGCCCTGGCCACGCCCGCGTCGAGGCTGCCGTCGTTCTCGGTCCAGATGAGCGAGGGCTGGGAGCCCTGGTCACGCAGGTGCTGGGTGAGGGCCCGGGTGTCGAGGTCGGTCATCACGGGAATGCGGTGCCGCTTGAGCCAGCCGGCCAGGTCGCCCTCGCTGCGGTGGTGGTCCGGCGCGAAGGTGAGCCGACGGCAGAGCAGGCCCGTGGCCCAGGGCCGCGTGCCTTCGTTCAGGTCGGCGTGGATGCCGTAGATGCCCTGCTCGGGAAAGGTCATGCAGACCATCTGCCCGGCGAAGCTGGGATCCGTGAGGATCTCCTGGTAGCCCGCCATGGCGGTGGTGAACACCGCCTCGCCGCCGCCGCCGAAGCCCAACGGCGCCCGTCCCCGGAAGATGGTGCCGTCCTTCAGGATCAGGTGCGCGCGCATGTGCCTCCCTTGTGGCCGAACTCGCCGTCAGGCCATGCCTGCTGGCGAGGTGGGGGGTTCCAGGTGGGACATCGCCAGCGAAGCGAGCTGGCGGTCCCCCACGGACGATATCAAAGGCCCTGCAAAAACCCCGCGGAGGCCAGGCCGCCGCGGGGTCGTGAGAATGACTCGGTCCTTCCGGACCAAAGTGAGTGTAGCGACCCTGAAAACCCAGGATCAGCCTTTTTGTTCAAGGCGATTTCCGCCATACTGCTCCTTTGTTTCCGACGTGCAGGACGGACTTTTGGAGGGTGGGGTCCGGAGGTTGGAAACGGGTTGTAGTGCCCGCTGAGGCCGCGCATCGCGCTGCGCCCGGGCCTGCCCGGCGCGCCCCAAACCCACCCCCAGACTCCAGGCGCCAGACTCCGAGCCGTTTTGCGCCACACTGAAAGCCATGTGGAGCGGCGACGACATCTACTTCATGAAACTCGCCCTGGAGGAGGCCGAGAAGGCGGACCGCCTGGACGAGGTGCCCGTGGGCGCCGTGCTGGTGTCCGAGGGGGCCCTGCTGGGCCGGGGCCACAACCATCCCGTGAAGCTGAACGACCCCACCGCCCACGCGGAGATCCTCGCCCTGCGCAGCGCCGGGGCCTGGGCCAAGAACTACCGCCTGACCGGCGCGACCCTCTACGTGACCCTCGAGCCCTGTCTCATGTGCTTCGGGGCCCTCATCCACGCCCGAGTGGGCCGGGTGGTCTTCGGCGCCTCCGATCCCAAGGTGGGGGTCAGCCGCTGGCTGGGGAGCCTCGACGGGGCGGCCCTCAACCACCGGTTCCAGTTCGAGGGGGGTTTGCTGGAACCGGAATGCCGAGCCCAGATCCAAGCTTTTTTCAAACGGCGCCGATGAGGGTGGATGGTCCCACCGAACCTGCCCCCTGGCCTGCCCCCTGCCTTGCCCCTCGCCATCCCGTCGTTCCTGGCCGGCCTGTTGGTGGCCCTGGCGGTTCTCGCCATCCTGGCCTACCGGCCGCTGCGGGATCGTGTGCTCAGCCTCGCGGGCCTCTTCGGCCTGGCGGCCTCCGCCGCCTGGATCACCTTCAGCGGCATCGCCGCGGCCTTCCTGCCGGGCACCCCGGCGCCGACCCTCCACCGCGCCGCCCTGCTCCTGGCCGGGCTTTGCCTGGTCATCTGGGACCGGGTGGTCTCCGGCCTCCTGGCGGCGTCGCCGGGGCCGCCCCGCCAGGCCCTGGTGCGGCGCGTCGCGGCCCAGGGCGCCCTGGCCGCAGCCTTGGCGGGCCTCCTTCCGTGGCGGCTCAGCCATGTCCTCGCGGAGACCCTGCTCGGCCTCCTGGCGCCGCTCCTGGCCCTCCTCACCCTGGCAGCGGGCCTCCGGGCGAGCCGCGAAGGCCTCCGGACTGCCCGGGCCCTGGTGCCCGCCGCCCTGGCCCTTCTGATCTGCTGCGCGTCGCTCTGGAGCATCGCCGTCGGCTGGGTCGGCGCGCCGCTGAGCCTCGCCATCCTGGAGGGGGCCCTGGTGGTGCTGGCCTTGGCCCTCGGCGGGGCGACCCTCGGCCACATGACGGACCTGCGTGAGGCCTCCGAGGCGGCCCAGACGGCCCAGGTCGCCGCCTCCGCCCGCCTGGCCCAGGACCTCGAAGCCCTGGTGGCCGAACGCAACCAGCAGCTCTCCATCCGGCTCCGCGATCTCGGGGAGGCCCAGCGGGCCGCCGAGACCGCCAACCAGGGGCTGCAGCGGGCCCTGGAACAATTGGAAGAGGCGGCCTCCACGGACCGACTCACCGGAGCCTGGAACCGACGGCGCTTCGAGGAGGCGGCCCTCCCCGGGATCGCCCTCGCCCACCGCCGGCGAGAGCCCCTGTCCCTGCTCATGTTCGACCTGGATCACTTCAAGCGGGTCAACGACACCTACGGTCATGGCACCGGTGACGTCGTGCTGGTCGCCACTGCCGAGGCCGTGCGCGGCCAGCTCCGCGCCTCGGATGCGCTGGTCCGGTGGGGCGGCGAGGAGTTCCTGGTGATGGCCCCCGCCACCCGGCTGGACGGCGCCCTGGGCCTCGCCGAGAAGCTGCGCAAAGCGGTCGCCGCCATCCCCTTCCCCGGCGTGGGCCAGGTCACCATGAGCCTGGGGGTCGCCGAGTACCAGCGGGGCGAGAGCCTCGCCGCCTGGATCGAGCGCGCGGACCAGGCGCTTTACCAGGCGAAGGCAGGGGGCCGGAACTGCTCGGTGGCATCGGAATCCCTGGACGGGACGGAGGAGGACCTCGTTCCGGAGCGCTCGCTCCTCGAGGTGGTCTGGGAGGAATCCTACGAAAGCGGCCACACCCTGATCGATGCCCAGCACCAGCGCCTCTTCCGGCTGGCCAGCGCCCTCATGGCCGTGCTCACGGAGCACCGGCCAGCCGCCGAGGTGGCCCTGCGGCTGGAGACCCTGCTCGCCCACACCGCCCAGCACTTCCACGATGAGGAGGGCCTGCTGCGGGCGGCCCGCTATTCCGACCTGGCGGACCACGCCGCCATCCACGCGCTGCTCCTGGGCAAAGCACGGAAGCTCCAGGAGGAGGTCCAGGCCGGCCAGCTGGACTTCGGACGGTTGGTCACCTTCCTCGCGCTGGATCTGGTCCAGGGGCACCTCCTCACGGAGGACCGCACCTACTTCGCCCACCTGATTCCGGCCACCGGACCCGAGAACCCGCCGCTCGGCGGCGCCTGATCGCCGCCGGCGGCGGGCCCGGGGGGGCGCCGCGCGGCATTCCGCGCCCTGGAGCCGTCAGGGTTCCGCCCGCGCCTCCAGCATCCGCACCGCGAAGGTGGCCAGCCAGTGCTCCCCTTCGTAGCTGCCGGAGGCGAGGTGGGGCAGCGAGGCCCGGGCGTGGCGGTCGGCGGCCCGCAGGAGCGCGCCGCGCCGGGGATCCTTCGCCCCGAAGGTGCGTGCGAGCGCCTGGAGCGCCCGGGCCCGGCTCAGGTTCAGCCCGTCGAGGTGGACGATCTTTGGATCGGTGCGGTCCGAGACCACCGCCGGCGCAAGGGTTCCCGGCAGGCCCGGCAGGAAGCCGTCCAGCCACCGGGTGAATCGCGCCTTGGGCAGCACCCGGGCCATGAGCGCCGCTTCCTCCAGGCAGGGCGACAGGAAGTCTTCCCCACCGGGCTCCCAGGCCAGGGGGCCTTGGCGGTCATCTCCAAACCACGCCGTCGACCGCGCTTCGATCAGGGCCTTGAGGGGGGCGTCCCCGGCGGCCTCGGCATAGTCCAGGGCCAGGTCCAGGCTGAACGCCGAATTGGGATGCACCCCTGTGCGGATCGGGTAGGTCTGCTTGGGCAAGAAGGCGCGGTAGGCCTCGGCCACGCGGTCCGCCAGGGGCTGCAGCGCCGCGGACCAGCGCCGGGCCTCGGGCGTGTCCCAGGTCTTCAGCTCCGCCGCCAGCTTGAGGAGCCAGGCCCAGCCGTAAGTCCGCTCGAAACTCCGGCGGCCCGGCTGGTCGAAATAGGCCACCTCCGCGGCCAGGGGGCCCGGGGCGAGATTCTCGTCGAGCACCGCGCGAATCTCGGCGGCCTTCGCCATGTTTGGATGCGTCCGCAGCAGGCGCGCCAGCATCCAGTGGCCGTGCACCGACGAATGCCAATCGAAGCAGCCGTAGAAGGCGGGATGCAGCGCCTTCGGGGACTTCACCTCCCCGGCGCCATTCATCACATGGTCCAGCTTGTTCGGGTATTCCTGCCGCGCGCATGTCAGCGCCAGCGTCGCGAAACGGTCCGCCGCCGCGTCCGTGAGCGCCAAATCAGCCTCCTGGGCCCGCCCGGCCGCCGCCGCAGCCACCAGCACCCCGACCAGCGTCAGCCTCGCCCACCCCATGGCACCCCCCGCGCAATGGCTGGATTCTATCGGCCGGTTTGCTAGAATGGGCGTTCCGGAGAGATGGCCGAGTGGTTGATGGCACCGCACTCGAAATGCGGAGACGGGGAAACCTGTTCGGGGGTTCGAATCCCTCTCTCTCCGCCAGTGACCACATCCGAGCGCCTTCCCCCAAGGCGCTTTTTTTTGGGCTCCGTCGGGCCCATTCCGATCCCTTGGCTCCCCACGGGTTGAGCCTCCGTGGTTGTGATTAAAATCATATTGAGACTCATCCTCAATATCGTATTCTGGGTCCCACGCGGGCGCCCAGGGGGGCCTGCCCCTGATGGCAGTCGCCCACCGAGGAGGTCCGATGATTCGCATTCGTGTTCCGGCCGGTGTTTTCCAGGCGCTGCTCCAGCGCGATTGGCGCACGCCTTTCACCGAGACGCAGGCTCCGTCCGCCTTCCAGGATCAGGTCGCCGGCCCGGTCCGGGAGCCCTTCCAGATCCGGGAGGCCCCCTGTGCCGAATGAGGCGCAGTGGATCGCCTCCTTCCTGGAGGGGGTGAGACCTCAGGAGGCCCAGGGACTCTCCGACCTGCAGGCGCTGCAGCTGCGGGAGGATATCCGGCTGATGCCATTGCAGCGGGGTGACCGCGCCTTCCTGGAAGCCCTTCCGCAGCTCGGCTCGGCGGACTACACCACGGGGAACGCGTGCGTCTCCTGCACCCGGCGCGAGCAGGTCGAGGGAGTACTCACACTGAACGACGAGACCGCCCTGTTCGGAGGATTCGGCGGCATGCGGTGGCTGAACGCCTCCTGGCGACATTCTGTGGCGGTCCTGAGCCGAGGGAATGACTTCCGGAACGCCCCGCCCTGCCTCCTCCTCTTCGGTGAGGCCGGCGAGCTGGCCCATCACGTGGCCATTCCCGACCCGTCCGCCTGGGAGGCCTTCCTGGACCTGGTCTGCCGGTACCGCGGCTGCTGGACCTGCCTCCAGCACGGCGCCCCGCGACCCGAGGCTGTGCCACCTGGCGAATGCCCCGGCTGGTTGGTGCGAGAGGCCTGGCGGGAGGCCGGCTCCGACCGGGACCTCGACCTGCGGCTCGGAAAGCTCGGGCTGACCCGCTTGCTGGCGCTGCGAAGCATGGAGGGGCTTCACACTTCCCCCCTCCACCCGCAGGATCTTTCGAGCTTCCTCAGCCAGCTCGCCGCCGCGCGCCTCACGACGCAGGTGCGCCTCGGCAACCGGCACTGCCTGCAGGTGCTGGAAGCCCCCGTGGAGCGGCTCGAGATCGGCGCCCGGACCTGGGAGCTGCGGATGGGACCCACAACCCTCCGACTGAACCCGTCGACCCTGGACAGCGTCTGGCTGGTGATCCCCCCCTGGACCCAGGGGGAGCGGCCCCAGATCGAGTGCTACGGCAGGAACGGGGAATCGGTGCTGACCCTCGCCTGCCCCGCCACGCCCAGCCCCCTCGACCAGGCCGGATGGCAGCAGGCCCTGGGGCGCCTGGAGGCTCTGCCTGCCGGCAGGGACGCCGGCCGCCCTGAATCCTTGGCCGCCCCGGCCCGTGGCGGCCGGCGACGGGATTCCTGACCCACCCCGCAGCACCCCGCATTTCCTCCGCACGCCACCCGGCGGGCTCGACCGTTCCACCCCAACCACCCCTCGTCCCGGTGGGCCCCAGGCCCGCCCAGGATGCCCCTGCCCCGAGGAGCCCCATGCGGCCTTCCCCCTTCTCCCATCGCTTCCGGAACCCGGGCCTCGCCGCCAGGCTCGGCTCGCTGACCCTGGCGCTGGCCGCCTCCACCCTCCACCTGGGCCTGGCCGCCGCTCCGGTCCAGGCCGTGGAGTTCGCCCTCGCCCCACAGCCCCTGGCCCAGGCCGTGGCGGCCCTGGCCCGGCAGCTGGGCCTGCAGGTCACCGTGGATCCGAGCCTGCTTGAGGGCCGGGTGTCACCCGGCCTGAAGGGCCTGCTGACCCCCCAGGAAGCCCTACACCAGCTCCTGCAGGGGACGGGCCTGGAAGCGCAGGTCGTGGACCGGCACGTGACCATTCTGAGGACCTCCGAGCAGGTCCTGAAGGAGGTCCGGGTGAAGGCCGGGGCCACCCGGGAAACCGCCACCAGCACGGTCCGCGGCTACCTCCCCCGCCGCTCGGTGACCGCCACCAAGACCGACATCCCGCTCGCCGAAACGCCCCAGGCCGTGTCCGTGGTCAGCCGCGAGCAGATGGAGGACCAGGGTTCGACTTCCCTCAATGACGCGCTGAACTACGCTTCCGGCGTCCGCTCGAACGCCTACGGCGTGGACAGCCGCGGCGACTGGGTCCGGGTGCGCGGAAGCGAGCCGTCCCAGTTTCTCGACGGACTTCAGCAGATCTTCGGATACAACAACAACACCCGGCCTGATCCCTACTCCCTGGAGCGGGTCGAGGTCCTGCGCGGCCCCTCCTCGATGCTCTACGGCCAGGGCAGCACGGGCGGCGTGGTGAACCTCCAGAGCAAGCGGCCCCTGGCCGAGCGGCAGGCGGAGGTCGGACTCCAGCTCGGCAGCTTCAACCGCCGCCAGATCCAGGGCGACGCCACGGGCCCCCTGACCGATGACGGAACCTGGTCGTACCGAGTGGTGGCGCTGGCCCGGAAGAGCGACACCCAGGTGGATTTCGTGCCCGATGACCGCCTCATGGTCGCCCCGTCGCTGGCCTGGCGTCCGGATGCCGACACCAGCCTGGTGGTGCAGGCCCACGTCCAGAAGGACACCACGGGGTCCAGCGCGACCTTCCTGCCCTGGTCCGGCACGGTGCTCCCCAATCCCAACGGCCAGATCCCCACGAGCCGCTTCGTCAGCGAGCCCGGCTTCGACGAATACATCATGCGGCGCGCGACCCTCGGCTACCTCTTCGAGCATCGCTTCGCCAACGGGTGGACGGTCCGGCAGAATCTCCGCTACTCCGCCAACAAGGGCAGCTACCAGTCCCTCTATCCGGCCAGCAATTTCATCGATCCCCAGAACCCTTACCTGGATCCGGACCAGCGCCTCATCAGCCGCTACATCTGGGTCAACAAGCGGGATGGCCATGGCCTCGTGGCGGACCAGTCCCTGGAAGGCACCCTGCGCACGGCGGCGGTGGAGCACCGGATCCTCTTTGGCCTGGACCACAGCCGGTACAGCGAGGAAGCCCAATCCGGTTTCGGCTTCAGCCCCAGCTTCGACCTCTACGCGCCCGAGTACGGCCACTTCACGCCGCCGGAACTCAGTCGGAACCCGGATGTGCTGCAGCGTCAGACGGGCGTCTACCTGCAGGACCACATGAAGCTCGGCAGCCGATGGTCCCTGCTCCTGGGGCTCCGGCATGACCGCCTCAGCAGCGAGCTGGAGGGCGCCACCACCGAGCGCGACCGCGCCACCACCCGGCGCCTCGCCCTGATGCACCACTTCGACCAGGGCTGGTCGCCATACGTGAGCTACAGCGAATCCTTCCAGCCCGTGGCCGGCACCAACTTCTACGGCCAGCGCTACAAGCCCCTGCGCGGCGAGCAGGTGGAGGCGGGTCTCAAGTTCCAGAGCCCCTCGGGCGCCACCCTGGTCAACGTCGCCTACTACGACCTGCGGGAGAAGAACCGCCAGGTCAACGACCCCGTCCAGCCCCTCAACACGCTCCAGGCTGGCGAGACGCGGAACCGCGGGTTCGAAGTCGAGGCCAAGACCCGGATCGGCAAGGCCTTCGAGCTGGTGGCGAACTTCGACCACACCGACCTCGATTCGGAATTGGAGGCCGTTCCCGAAAACCAGGG
Source organism: Holophagaceae bacterium (assembly GCA_017859995.1). Lineage (GTDB taxonomy): Bacteria > Acidobacteriota > Holophagae > Holophagales > Holophagaceae > Geothrix. The sequence continues at coordinate 69,995 of JAFJUR010000003.1, forward strand.
TTCCCTCTGGGGAAGGTGGCGGTTCAGCCTGGCTGGCGTCACGGGCTGGAATTTCGGTGCCGGTCTGCGCCACACCAGCTCCTTCCGGAATCCCGGGGCGCCCACGGTCGCCGCCACGACGCTGGTGGACCTGATGCTCGGCTTGGACACTGGCAGCTGGCGCTATGCCTTGAACGTCACCAACCTGACGGACAAGATCCATGCAAGCACCATCCTGGGCCGCGGCGACACGTGGTACGGACCCCGACGAAACGTGCAGGCCAGCATCACCTTCCGGTTCTAGTCGAGGAGGCTCGCCATGCCCCGCAGGTTGTTCGTGACACTCCACCGCTGGTTCGGCCTCGGGGCGGCGGCCTTCCTCTTCATCGCCGGCACCACCGGAGCCGTGATCTCCTGGGATCATGAGTTGGACGCCTGGCTCAATCCGCATCTGTTCAAGGCCCGAAACGCGGGCCCGGCCCGACCCATTCCAGAGCTGATCCAGCGCGTCGAGTCAGCGGATCCCCGCGTCCGAGTCACCTTCGCCCCGCTCGCCCTGGAACCCGGCCAGGCGCTGACGGTCTCTGTCGAACCCCGCGTGGACCCCGCGAGCGGCACGCACTTCCAGCCGGGCTACAACCAGGTGACCGTGGATCCGGCCACCGGCGAGATCCAGGGCCGGCGGGAATGGGGGCGGGTGTCCCTGGCCCGCGAGAACCTGCTCCCCTTCCTCTACAAGCTCCACTACAGCCTTCACATGCCGAGGGCCTGGGGCATCGAGCTGGGGGTCTGGTTCATGGGGCTCCTGGCCCTGGCCTGGGTGGCCGACAGCTTCGTCGTCCTCTGGATCTCCTTCCCCTCCCTCCAGGCCTGGGCCCAGTCGTTCCGGTTCCGCTTCCGGCAGGGCGGCTTCCGGCTGGTCTTCGACCTGCACCGCTCCGGTGGCGTGTGGGTGTGGCCGCTGGTGCTGCTGCTGGCCATCACCTCGGTGGGCATGAACCTCAACCGGGAAGTCATGCGGCCGGTGGTGTCTCTGCTCTCGAAGCTCACCCCGTCTCCCCTCGCGGACCGCCCGGTGGCGCCGCCGAATGAGCCCCGGGAGCCCCTGGTGGCGCTTACGGACGTCGTCCACCTGGCCCAGGCTGAGGCCCGGCGGAGGGCTTGGCCCGCACCACCAGGAGCCGCGTTCCTCTCCACGGAGGTCGGCGTCTGGGGTGTGGGGTTTTTCGAACCCGGCCGCGGCCATGGCGATGGTGGCCTGGGCAATCCCTGGCTCTACTTCGATTCGCGCACGGGCCAGCCCGTCGGCGCGGATGTGCCCGGCACCGGGAGCGCGGGGGACTTCGTCATGCAGGCCATGTTCCCGGTGCACTCGGGCCGCATCCTCGGCCTGCCCGGCAGGATTCTCATCTCCCTCCTGGGCTTGGCCGTGTCGACGTTCTGCGCCACGGGCGTCTGGCTCTGGCTGCGCCGGCTCAAGGCCAGGCCACGTTGAGGCGTCGCGACGCCCCTTCCAGGCCCGGATCACAACGCCCCCACGACGCTGCGCTCCGGGCCTGGCGCTCACCCTGGGAAATGGGAATGGCCCGCGCCCCAGGTGGCGTTTCACGTCTTCGACCGCCGGGCCCACGGCCTCCACCGCCGCCTTGAGCTTGTCGATGGACACGCTGAAGTAGATGGCCCAATCCCTCAGCTCGTAGGGCTGGTGGACGTTGATCCACTCCCGGTCGGCTGGCTGGCGGAGCTTCAGGTTGTCGGACACGGGGCCTCCATGGGGGATGCGGGCAGGGTTGAAGATGTGCAGCAAACTCCCTTCACGCTGGATCCTAGGGCCTTCGGCCGGCCCAGGGCGGACCTTCCCCCCGAACGGTAGAATTCGGCGCCTGAACGGGACGGGAAGCCCCGGAGGTCCCCACCGTCTCACCCGGCCTCCAGGCGCTGGAAGGCGCCCTGGCCGGCGTCCGGCGTGCGGGCGAGAAAGGACTCATAGAGCCGCGTCAGGAACTCCATGAGGACCCACTCGACCGCACGGTGGTCGGCGCGAAGCAGCCGGTTGAGGTGCATGTGCGCCAGGCTGCCCGCAAGGGCGGCCGGCTCGCACTGGACCAGGCCCTCTTCGCAGGCCGCGCGCAGCCTGGAGAGGCCGGACAGGTTCGGGAGCGAGGACGTCCCCACGGGATGGGGGAAGCCGACCTCGAGTTCTTTTCGCACCCGTCGGAACTTCGCCCCCATGGGGTTCCCTCCCTGCCCCAGTGAGTCGAGCTCCTTCCGGAACCCGTCCCGGGCAGCCTGGGCCAGGCGTTTCCGCTCAAGGATGCTGAGCCCCAAGGCCGCCCAGATCGCATCCGTGTCTCGCAGCCCCGCCCGCCAGCGCTTTTCCTGGTCCAGCCCCGTCATCAACTGGTGGAGCACGTGCTCGCTGTCATCGGAGAACCAGGCCTCTGCCAGCTGGAAGCCTTCGGCCCCCCCGTAGCGCTCGAGCTCTGGTTCAAAGGTGTCCACCTGCCATTTCCAGAGGAGCCCCTGGGCCAGGTAGCCCTCGAGGTGTTTGCGAAGCAGCGGAAGCATTTCTGCCAGCAGCCGGAAGGGCAGGCCATGGAACCGGATCCTGAGGTGGGGGGCGGGGTCGCGGTACCGCACGAAATGCCAGCGATCCCAGAGTCCCTGCTTCCGGGTCACGCGCAGCAGAGGTTCCAGTTCCACAAGCAGTCGATCCGCGCTGGCCGCGCCGCAGTAGAGCTTGAGGTAGAGCCAGCTCGAACCGGGCGGATAGGCACGGGGTTCTCCGGTCTCCACCACCGGGGGCAGAGGCCGGGGGTCCACCCGCGGGGTCGTCGCGGCCTCGAAGGGGATCACCAGTTCGTGGGCGAAGCGCCCCTCGGGCGACGTGACCAGGGCCTCGTCCTGGGCCGGGTACGACTCGGTCAACACGAAGGCTGGACGGCTGGTCACCAACTGATGAAGGGTCTCCACCCAGAGGGCCTGGTCCAGGTCGATCGGCAGCTGATTGTCCGCATCCGCGAGAACCACGTGGCGGGGCAGGCCCCGGCGGGCCCGCAGCAGCTGGAAGGCTCCCACGGCGCCATCCGCCGTATCGCGCAACGCCTGCTTCAGTTCGGCGGCTTCGATCCGCCACTGGGCCTTTGCGATGACGTGCCGGCCGTGGACCAGCCGCGGGAGATACGGCTGTCCTGAGAGCACACCCCAGGACCAGCCTCCCGGCCGCCCGTCCTGATCCTGCAGATGGGCCAGGAAGCGGTACACGGCCGGGCCCCGCATGAAGTTGTGCGCCGAAGCCAGTCGAGGCACCACCTCGAGCCCCGTGCGGGCTGAGACCAGATGCACGCGATCGCCCCGCACGGTGACGAGAAGGTCGGCGGGCTGGATCACCCGGTCGGGCGGGGCGCCTGAAGCGGAAAGGAAGGGGATCTCGTGGCCCCGGAGCGCGGGCCGCGCCAGGACATTCCCCGTCCGCCCCTCCGGCACGTGCACCACTTCGGCGAAGACCGCTTCCGGACGGGCGGCCTCCTCCCGGTGGAGGTGGCGCCGGAGGGAAGCCTCGATCGCGGGATCCCCCGAGGCGAACCGCCCCAGCCATCTGGCCGCAGAGGGGCCGGAGTAATGCTCCATCCAGAAGGTGAACGCACCTCGATCCAGGGCCGCGACGCTGGCGGCGGAGAGGGTGGTGAGGGCGGCGAAGGAGGCGGGAAAGGGCTGGGGATCGGGATTCGAAAGGGCCGCCACATCCGCGTCCGCCAGCTCCCAGACGGGCGCCGTGCACCACCGGGCGACCTGGGAGAGCAAGTACTGATCCCGCGGGGTGACCTCCGGGGAAGAAAGGGGCCCCTGGATCGGCAGGTCCTCCAGCAGGGTGCCCTCCGCGACGGGCGCCCCCTCGAAGCCAATCCCGCTCTCCTCGTCCAGGACCTCCAGCAGGGGCACCCATCGGGATTCGTAGCGCTCCTGGAAGGCCTTTCGGAACCGGTCCAGGGCGCCTTCTTTCGGCGGGGGCGTCAGCCGGCGCAGGGTTTCGGCACCCTGCTCGAGTGCCCGCTGCACGGCCGGCGAGAGGGCCAGGTCCGGCGCCGGACGGAAGAGATCCACCTGGATCACGTCCCGGCTGTCCGCGGGGATGCCCAGCCGGGCCAGCGAGGGGAGCAGCGGCCCGTACCCCCCGGGATGCGCCCCGACCGGCGAGGCTCGCAGCGCGTTCAACTCCGATTCGAGCGCCGCGATGCCTTCCGAACCGGCATGCACGAACGAGCTGCCCTTCAGCTTCCCTGCCATGTGGCCCAGCGGATCCCCGCTGGTGAGGGCGGGCTGGAGGTCCCCGCAGAGCACCTGCGTCTCGACCAGGCGGTCGAGGTAGGCCTTCGCCACCTCCACCTTCACCTTCGCGAACGACGCCAGGCGGGCCGCGAGATCCTCCAAGCTGATGCCATCCGCGGCCGCCTTGAGCACGAAGTCCAGGTGGGGCGTGGCTTCCACGGCCTCCAGGTGATAACTCCGTTCCTGCCCGGAGCGGTCCTTCCGCTCCAGGTAGCGATGCCAGCCCCCGCAGGCATGCAGGCTCGAGTTGGGGCGGAAGGAGAGGGAGGCCCGGACCTCCGGATCCTGCGCCAGACGGTCCACCAGCCGCTCCATCACCCCCCAATCCAGACGAACGGCCTTGCGGGAAGCCAGCCAGGGAGACACCGAAAGTCGGCTGGCCTCCCCCCAGGTTCCGGTGGACACGCCCGCGAAAAGGCCGAAGGGCGTGGCCCGGCGGCTCATCCGGAGGAGGTACCTCAGGAGCGCCCGCTCCACCCGCGTCGCGGCCTCCGCATCCAGCAGGCCGTCCAGCCAGAGATCCAGCCTGGCGGCGAGGTCCGGGCTGGCCAGGGCCACGGCCTCGCGGACCGCCTCGGCGCGCAGGAGGTCCCGGAGGATGCCGCGCGAGGCGTTCCGCGAGGCTTCAGGGCTGGCCGCCCCGGGCGCGGGCCCCAAGGGGTCGAGCGCATCCAAGGGGAGGCTTGGGGTGCGCAGGACGAAAAAGTCCGCGGCCTGGCAGGTGGGGGAAAGGGGCATGGGTGGACGCTTCCCGGGAGGAGCAGACAGGAGAACACCCTTCGCGCCGTAGTGCTTCGCAGACCGCCGAACGGTGTCACCTGCGGGTCCCAACGGTTGAAGTCGTGGTTAGATACCGTTGATGGAAAGGCGTTGGATGTTTCCCCAGATGGGCTCATTAACGAGGTCGCGCCCGATCGCGCGGAATCCATCCAACCATCGAGTTCGGCCAGCGCATCCATCCATCGCCCGCAGGATGTGGCTCCGGGTGTCCATGGCCTGAAGGCCGCCCATGAACAGAGGAACGTCGCGATCACGACCACTATCACTCTCACCATCCCCACACTCTGAGGACCATCTCCGGTTCGCCGAACTCGAAGCGCAGGATCATCAACAGTCGGCATTCACGTGGACTGAGCTCTTCCCTCTGCAAAAAAACTGGCGATTGATGGGGGTCTGCTATCTACTCTGGGTCCTGTTCCTTCTGCATAGCCACTGGGCATCTCCCCGGATTACCTCGGGCTGGATCTGGACGAGCATCCTCACGGCGCCCCTCACCCACATCGGTGCGTTCGCATTCATGGCCCCGCTGCCCTGGATCCTCTGCCGCCGGGTTCGGGCTCCGTGGGGCTTCATCCTGGGGCTCGTCCTCTCCATCTTCATCTGCGAGCTGGTGGCGATCCTCCTCCCGCTGCTGGATGGATGGCTGTACACCCAGGCGCACGTCATATTCGATCGCGCCAGGCTTCTCGCCGTCTATGTCGCCCTGGTTGGCCCAGCCATGATGGTCGTGGGAGGACTCATCGCAGCCCGCGTTCACGCTGAAGTGCTTCGGAAAGCCTCCGAGACGGAAGCCCAAATCGCCAAGAACCGCCTGCTCCAGGGCCAGGTCCACCCCCATGTGCTGTTCAACGCCCTGAACGGCCTCGCGGAGCTGGTCCACAAGGATCCGAAGGCCGCCGAAGGGGCCATCCGGCACCTCTCCGACCTGCTGCGGCGCATCCTCGTCGCCACCGAACACGCGCGCCTGCCTCTCTTCGAAGAGCGGAAGGTCGTCACCGACTTCCTGGCCCTGGAGGCCATCCGGCTGGGAGACCGGCTCCGGGTCACCTGGGAATGGGACACGGCGCTCGATGGCCTCGAGCTGCCGCCCCTGCTCCTCCAGCCCCTGGTCGAAAACGCCATCAAGCATGGGATCGCGCCGAGCATTCCGGGCGGGGATCTCGTCCTCCGGGCGCAGGCCAGGGAGGGCGCCATCGTGCTCGAGGTGTGGAATTCCGGAAAACCCTTCCGCGACACCGGGGGAGGCGGCGGCATCGGCGTGCGGAACCTCCGCTCGCGGCTGGCGCTGAACTTCGGCGACAAAGCCAGCCTCTTCATCGGGCCGTCGGCGCCGGGTACGCTCGCCCGCATCACCATCGAGGCAACTCAAGTAGAATTCCCCCATGAAGCCGCTGAAAGTCCTGGTCGTTGATGACGAGCCCCTGGCGCGGGAGCGTCTCTCCCGCCTGCTGCAGGAAGCGGGCTGCGACCTGATTGGCGAGCTCGGCGACGGCGTGGCCCTCCTCGACTGGCTGAAGGCGCCCCACGACGTGGTGGATGTCATCTTCCTCGACATCCAGATGCCCGGCCTGAGCGGGCTGGAAGTCCTGGCCGAGGTGCCGGACGGCCCGCCGGTGGTGTTCGTCACGGCCTATTCGTCCTACGCCGTTCGCGCCTTCGAGCTGGCCGCCGTGGACTACCTGCTGAAGCCCGTGTTCGAGGACCGCCTCGGCAAATGCCTCCAGCGCCTGCGCGACCGGCTGGTCCGGCGGCTCAGCCCCGCGGAGCTGAAGGTCCTCGTGCCGGCCCCGGTGCGGTTCCCCATCCGGGTGGATGACGGCGAGATCTACATGGAGCTGGACCACATCACCCACTTCGAGCTGGACAGCGACCACGTGTGGGCTTGCCGGGGTCCCAACCGCTACCTGACCCGCTGGGCGACCCTGGCGGAAGTCGAGCAGGCCTTCCCCGATGACGGATTGCTCAGGATCCAGCGCCACCTCCTCCTGCGCCCCCGGATGGTGAAGGGCATCCGCCCCGCCTCCGTGGGCCGCATCAAGGTCATGGTCGCCCCCAAGGTGGAACTGGTCGTCAGCCGCGCCATGACCCCGCGCACCAAGGAATGCATTCGTTCCAACGGACAGTGACCGCCTTGGCGCAGGCCATCGCTTCAATCCTCCGCCGAACGACGGCCCCCTTCCCACCCGGGGGAGCCTGGGCCGGGGGACTGGCCTGAGACAGGGGAATTCGTGCGAGCGAGGCCAGAGCGTTGCCCGGAACCTCTGTGGCAGCGGACCATACGCCGAGCCTGGCGTCCCATCTGACGCGTTTCTCGTGGTGGGAAGTTTCACTTTTTTTACGCGACCTTAACAAAAATTAACAAGTCTCCGGGCGCTCCGCGTTAGATGATTTTTCTGTCATCAACATCGTGTCCTCAGGAGACCACCATGAAGGTCGTCACGCGACTTGCTCTCTGGAGCCTGTGCCTAGCCCTGCTCGGCATGGGTTCCACAACCGTCTGGTCACAGCCCGCCACAAATGAGAAGAATCATGGGCGGCATTCAGGTTGGGAACACAAGCCCAACCACATCCGCATCCTCACCCAGCCCGCCAGCCAGACCGTGGTGCTCGGGCAGGCGGTCGACTTCACGGTCGAGGCCGTGGGCAAGCCCGCGCACCTCCACTACCAGTGGCGGAAGGATGGCGTGCGGCTCGATGCCCACACCGCCACCTACCACATCGCGGCCACGACTCCCGCCAGCGCCGGTTCCTACACGGTGACCGTGAGCAACCCCACCGGCCACGTGACCAGCGCGCGGGCCGTGCTGACCCTCAACGCGCCCCCCGTCATCCAGGCCCAGCCCGCCAGCCTCACGGTGGTCCAGGGTGGCACCGCCACCTTCTCGGTCTCCGCCAGCGGCTCCGGCACCCTCGGCTACCAGTGGCGCAAGGGCGGCAATCCCGTCGCCGGCGCCACGGCCGCCAACCTGACCCTCGCCTCCGTGACCGCGGGAGACGCGGGCGCCTACGACGTGGTCGTGACCAACGCGCTGAACGGCACCGTCACCGCGACGACCTCCCTGGCGGCGACCCTCCAGGTCAACGTCCCCCCGACCATCACCAGCCAGCCGCTGTCCCAGACGGTGGACCTCGGCGGCGGCGCGACCTTCGCCGTGGCCGCCACCACAAACGGCGGCACGCTGAGCTACCAGTGGCGCAAGGACGGCCAGCCCCTGGCCGGCGCGACCCTCGACACCTTCACCCTCGCCGCCGTGGCCGGCACGGACGCGGGCACCTACGACGCGGTGGTGTCCAACAGCCTCAACGGCACCACCACGACGGCCACGTCCCTCGGCGCGGTGCTGACGGTCCACGAGCCGCCCACCATCCAGACCCAGCCCCAGAGCCGGACCGTCCAGCCCCCCGACGCCGTGACGTTCACGGTGGCGGCCCTGTCCAACCACGGCGGCCCCCTCACCTACACCTGGAAGAAGAACGGCACCGCCATCCCCGATGCCACCAGCGCCTCGTACACCGTGGCCTCGACGGAATTCCCCACCAATGGCGACGCCTACTCGGTCCTCGTGAGCGACGGCGTGTTCAGTGTGGAAAGCCAGACCGTCTACGCCCAGGCCTCCGTGCCCTCCCCGGTCTACGCCGGCGATCCCGTGCCCGTGCCGAGCCGTCCCCTCACCGTACTCCCCTCCTTCCACGTGGACCCCGTGCAGTTCCCCAACGGCGCCTTCCGCCTCGGCTATGACGAGACCCTGAAGAACCCCGTCTGGACCGCCTACGTGAACTTCCCGGTCCACCAGCCCTACGCCAACTCCCAGGCCGACTACACCCAGGACCTCCGGCTGGCGGCCCCACAGGTCGGCAAGACCGACTACAACGGCATCTACACCGGCGGCGCCGGCGTGCCCAACAGCTACGACCGCGGCCACCAGGTGCCCCGGGCGGACATCTCGTACCGCTACACCCCCGTGGCCGGCGACGACGCCACCATGATGTCGAACCTCGTGCCCCAGATCTCCCAGTTCAACCAGCAGACCTGGCAGCGCCTGGAAGAGGCCATCGGCGGCAACCAGGGCGGCGACACCGACGGCCTCACCTCCTTCAAGGGCCGCGTGTGGGTCTACACCGGATCGGTGTTCCCCGCTGAGCCCGCCTGGTGGAACTCCACCGTCACCCCCGGCCTCCGCATCGCCATTCCCACCGCCTGCTACAAGATCGTCGTTTCCGAATCCACCCCCGGCGAGCCCAAGGTCCTGGCGGTCCTCATGCCGAACGTGTGGGGCCTCGTGAACGCCGACGCCACCCTCACCCAGTACGTCACCTCGGTGGCCCGCATCGAGTCCCTCACGGGCCTGAACTTCTTCCCGAACCTCTCGAGCCTGGCCCCTGGCCTGGACATCCCCACCTGGAAGGCCACGGTCGATGTCCGCGGCTGGCGCGTGCCCTTCGAACAGGCCGCGGGACCCAACGTGCACATGGTCGAGCCCAGCTGGAACAGCAGCGTGGCCGTGGATGACGCCGTAACCTTCGTCGGCGCCGCCACCCCGGCCTCCGCCGCCGCTCCCGGCACCACCATCGCCGCCACCACCTGGACCTTCGGCGACGGCACCCCCGCGGCCACCGGCACCACCACCAGCCACGTCTTCACCTCCGGCGGCTCCTTCAATGTCTCCTTCACCGCCCAGGACAGCCTTGGCGCCAGCAACACCATCACCCGCGTCATCACCGTGACCGGCGGCAACACGCCCCCGGTCCTCACGGGTCTGGCCAACCAGGCCACCACCGTGGGCACCCCTGTCACCGCCACCTTCACCGTGGCCGATGACATCACCCCGGCCGGCTCGCTCTCCGTCACCGCCACCGCCGACAACACGACCCTGCTCCCCGGGCCCCTGGTGGTCACCAACACCAACGGCGCCTGCACCCTCCTGCTCACCCCTGCCGCCGGCGAGAGCGGCGTGGCCACCGTCACGGTGACCGCCACTGACGCCAGCGCCGCGATCGCCACCACCACCTTCACCCTCACCGTGAACGCGGGCGGCGGATCAGGCCAGCCCGTGCTGATCATCAGCCAGTACTACGAGGGCGCCAGCTTCAACAAGTGGATCGAGGTCACCAACGTCGGTGGCGGCACCTACGACGCCGCCACCACCCCGCTCTACCTGGGCCTCTGGACCAACCCCAACACGTCGAACACCTTCAAGACCGCCCTCATTCCCGGCACCCTGGCCCCCGGCGCCAGCCTGCTCTTCAAGAACACCGGGGCCGTGCTGCCCGCCGCCACCAACCTCACCAACGGCGGCAGCGCCATCGGCAACAACAACGTGATCAACTTCAACGGCAATGACGCGGTGTTCATCACCACAGTGGCCACCGCCACCTCCGCGGCCTGGGACGCCCGCACGGACACCATCGGCGACCTCAGCTGGGGTGCCGCCAATCCGGGCGCGGACAAGAGCTTCTACCGCATTCCCAGCGTGGTGTCGGGGAACCTGACCTTCACCGCCGCGGAGTGGATCCAGAAGACCATGGCGGAAGTCGATGCCGCCGCGGACGCCGACACCTGGCGCCTCGGGTTCCACATCTACCTGCACTGACCCGCCTCCGGCGGCCCCAGGCCGCACGGACGAAAGAAGGAGAGGGCCCCGCTTGGGGCCCTCTTTCCGTCTCAGGGAAGGACCGATTCCAGCACGGCGGTGAGGACCTTCAGGCTGAACGGCTTCTGGATGAAGGCCGTGGGCTGCACGCCCCGCAGGGATTCGATGGCTTCGCGCTCGTTGTAGCCGCTCACCAGCACCACCTTCACCTCGGGATCGCGGGCCTTCATCTGGAGGAAGGCCTCCTGCCCACCCATGCGGGGCATGGTGAGGTCCATGAACACCAGGGCGAAGCGCCCCGGTTCGAAGCGCTCCAGCGCCTCGAACCCGTCCCGGGCGGCCGACACCTGGAAGCCGAGGTGCTGCAGCATGCTGCCGTAGCTGAAGCGCAGGTCGGCCTCGTCGTCCACCACCAGCACCCGGCCCGCGAAGCGGCCGCCGCTGGCGGACGCGACCGGCGCGGGGGCCCCGGCGGCGGTCGCCTCGGTGGCGGGGAACAGGACGCGGAAGGTGCTGCCCCTTCCCGGTTCGGACTGGATCTCGATGCCGGCGCCGTGACCCCGGAGGATGCCCAGCATGGCGGAGAGGCCCAGGCCGCGCCCGGAGCCCTTGGTGCTGAAGAACGGGTCGAAGAGCCGTTCCAGGACCTCGGGCGTCATGCCGCAGCCCGTGTCCTCGACCCGCAGCTGCACGTACCGCCCCGGGTGGAGGTTCTGGCCCGCGAAGGCGATGTCCGCCTCCTGCCGGCTCACCAGCCGGAGGGAAGTCCCGACGCGAATGGTGCCGCCTTCCTCGCCGATGGCCTCGGAGGCGTTCGTCACGAGGTTCATCACCACCTGCTGGATCTGGGCGGCGTCGCCCTCCAGGGCCGGCAGTCCTTCGGCGAGCTCGTATTCCAGGCGGACCATCTTCGAGATGGACACCGTCAGGAGGTGGGTGATCTCGGCCACCATCCGGCTCAGGTCCAGGGGTTCCACCACGAAACGGCCCCTGCCGGAATAGGCGAGCATCTGCCGGGTGAGCCCCGCGGCCTTCTGGATGGTGGCCTCCATGTTCGCCAGGTAGGGGGCCGACGATGCGCCGGGTGGCAGCTTCATCTGGGCGAGGTCCAGGTTCCCCAGCATGGCGCTCAGCAGGTTGTTGAAGTCGTGGGCGATGCCCCCGGCCAGGACCCCGAGGCTCTCCAGCTTCTGGGCCTGGCGCATGGCCTCCTCGTTGCGCCGACGGTCCGAGATGTCGGTGAACATGGTCAGCCAGCGGTCCCCGATGAGCGCCGCCTGGATCTCGAGCTGGGCGGTCCGGCCGTCCCTGCAACGCACGGGGAACTCCGCGGGCGGCACCAGGCCGTCGGTGGCGGCCGCCCGCCCGCAGGCCACGATCCAGGCGTGATGGGCCTGCTCCCGCAGCGAGGGATCGGGATAGGCCAGCTCCCACCAGGCGTCGATGGAGGGCAGGTCCGCCACGGAATAGCCGAGCACCTTCTCGAACTGGTGATTCACGTAGTCCAGGCGGCCATCAGAACCGGAGACGGCGATGGCGATCGGCGAATGCATGACCAGGGCCCGGAAGTGGGCCTCGTTCTGGCGCTGGGCCTCCAGGGAGGCGGCCAGGCGCTCGTGCTCCCGGTGGTAGGCCGCCAGCACGACCCAAAGGATCAGGATGCACACCAGGCTGCAGAGCACGAATCCCGTGACCAGATCCAGGAAGCGGGCGTCGGCGGTGGGAAAGGCCCAGACCAGGTCGGGGTGGAGATGCTCGAACCACAGCAGGCTCACGCCATTGGCCAGGTGCAGCCCCATCATCAGCCAGCGGGTGCGGCCCTGGAAGAAGATGACCAGGTACATCGCCGCCGTGAAGAAGAACAGGCCGATGCTGCCCTGGGATCCGGCGTTGCCGAACCAGATCAGGTCGAGGGTGATCATCAGGAGCAGGAAGAGGAGCTTCTTCCCGTAATGACCGCGATGGGTCGCCCCGTGCAGCAGCAGGCAGACGGCGCCGAAGGCGAATACCGCGATGTTGACGAAGGGCGGCAGGCTCTGAGGGAAATTCAGGGGCACAACCACGAAGATCGCCGCCAGACCGCCAAGCAGGGTCAGGCCGCGGAACATCCGCTGCTCGATGGTCGCGGATTCGTCCTCGAAGGCCCTTCGGAAGGGCGCGAGGGCCCGCTCCCGCCAGGTCGGACGAGTGGTTTCAGGGCGCTCGGAGGGAGTCTGCACAGAGGGCTCGTGGGGCGTGATGGATCGTTGCGGGCCGGGTTGCAGCATTAGAGCAGCCTCCCGGCCCGAGGGTGATGCCCAACGTGATTCCCGTCACCCCGTCCGGCCAGAGGCGCCGGTACTCTGGGGGGGCCGCTCCGGCCTGCGGAACCGGCACGCTGCCCCCTGGAGGCCCTGTGACTGCCCTGCTCGAAACCCTCGAACCGAAGACCATGTGGTCGTACTTCCTCGAACTCTCCAGGATCCCGCGCGGATCCAAGAACGAGGCCGCCGCCGCCGCCTGGGTGGCCGACCAGGCGAAGGCCCTGGGCTGCGAAGTCGAGCGTGACGAGGTCGGGAACGTCATCATCCGGAAGAAGGCCACGCCCGGGAAGGAGAACCGCCCGACGGTGTGCCTCCAGGCCCACGTGGACATGGTCTGCGAGAAGAACGAGGGCACGGACCACGACTTCACCCGCGATCCCATCCAGGTGTGGAAGGACGGCGACCTGCTCCGCGCCAAGGGCACCACCCTGGGCGCCGACAACGGCATCGGCGTGAGCGCCGCCCTGGCCGTGCTGGCCAGCAAGGACATCGCCCACGGACCCATCGAAGTGCTGATCACCATCGACGAGGAGACGGGCCTCACCGGCGCCAACGGCCTGCAGCCCGGCCGCCTCAAGGCCAAGTTCCTCCTGAACCTCGACAGCGAGGAGGAAGGCTTCCTCACCATCGGCTGCGCCGGCGGCGTGGACACCATCGCCACCCGGAAGCTCACCCGCGTCGCCCCGCCCGCGGGCGCGCGCGCCTACCGCCTGAAGGTCTTCGGCCTCAAGGGTGGCCACTCCGGCATCGACATCAACGCCGGCCGGGGCAACGCCATCCGCATCCTGGCCCAGCTGCTCGGCTTCCTGAAGCCCGCCTTCGGCCTCGCCCTCGCCTCCATCAAGGGTGGGAACAAGCGCAACGCCATCCCCCGCGAGGCCTCCGCAATCATCTTCCTCGATCCCGCCAAGGAGCAGGCCTTCCGCGAGGCCCTGGCCACCCACGAGGCCCACTGGCGCGCCGCCTTCGGCGCCTTCGACCCGGGCCTCCACCTGGCCCTTGAGCCCGGCGAGGCCGCCCAGGCCATGTCCCCCGCCGACGCGGACGCCCTCATCAACCTGCTGCTCTCCCTGCCCCACGGCGTGGAGGCCATGAGCCCCGACATCAAGGGCCTGGTCCAGACCTCCACGAACATGGGCGTCATCGAGACCCATGACGACGTGGTGGAAGTGAACCTGCTCACCCGCAGCTCCATCGACGCCTCCAAGGTCGCCCTCTCCGAGCGCATCGCCGCCACCTGCGCCCTGGGCGGCTTCCAGTCCCACACCACCGGCGGCTATCCCGGCTGGAAGCCCGAGCCCGACGCCTCCCTGGTCCGCATCGTCAACGATGCCAACCAGGCCGTGTTCGGCAAGCCCCTGGAGATCATGGCCATCCACGCCGGCCTGGAGTGCGGCCTCATCGGCGAGAAGTACGCCGGCATGGAGATGGTCTCCTTCGGCCCCAGCATGTGGGACGTGCACACCCCCGACGAGCACGTGAGCGTGCCCTCCGTCGGCAACTTCTGGAAGCTGCTGGCCAGCGTCCTCGAGTCCGTCTAGCCCATCCGATCACGGCCCTTGGCCCAGGCCCGGGGCCGTGATAACCTTGCTGCTTCCGCCTGTCCGCGGAAGCCACGGGAGAGTTGTCCGAGTGGCTGAAGGAGCACGATTGGAAATCGTGTAACGGTCAAAAGCCGTTCGGGGGTTCGAATCCCCCACTCTCCGCCAGAAAGCCCCGTCACCGTGAGGTTTCGGGGCTTTTTCTTGATCGGGGCTCCGGGGATCCAGGCCTGATTCCCCATCCCCCGGGGCCTCCCCGGCGGCTCATCACCTGGTCACCTGCGAACCCGAAGCTCACCTCCGGTCGCAGGTCACTTTCGGATCGGCGGGGATCAGCGCGATGTGGCTGTGGATGAGGTAGGGGCGGGTGTTGGCCGGGTCGTGGCAGGTGTCGCAAAGGGGGATGATGTAGACCGTCCGGTCGGTGAGCCCGGGCACGCCGGCCTTCTTGACGTGGCCGCCGTGCTTGAAGGCGCCTGAACACCCGACCGCGCTGCATCTGGACTGATCGGTGCCTGCGAAACGGTCCGGGTGGAACTTCACCCAATGGTTGTTCCAGCCTTCGCAGGGGCATGTCCCCTCCCCGGCCTCCGGCACGTTCACCACGTACATGGGAGCTTCCCTCATGTTCATGCCGGTCACCTCGGATCGCAGGTGGCCCTGGGGTCGGCGGGGACCCTTGAGACGTGGTCGTAGATGTAGTACGGCCCGATGTTCTCGGCGCTGTTGCACGCCGCGCACAGCGGAACGATGTAGACCGTCATGTCGCCGGCCTTCCGGACGTGTCCCCCGTGCTCGAACTTCCCGGCGCATCCGACGGCGCTGCAGTCCAACTGGAGCATGGCGGCGAGCTTGTTCGGATTGAACTTCACCCAGTGATTCTTCCAGCTTCCGCATGGACACGTCAGATGGCCCGTATTCGGCACGTTGATGACTTGCATGCTTCCTCCCTCACGCCTCGCGGCGCAGACCTTGGGTCTTTCATGAAACGCCAGTGCCCGCTCACCCCCGACAAAAAACAGTCGAACGGTCGATTCGGGGGTCCCAACGGTCATGGCACGCCTCGTCCAGCTGACGCTCACCTTCCAATGGGCCCGCCGCCTAAATGGCATCGACGATCCTGGTGTAAAGCCCCCGGCTAGGTCTGGCGACCTGTGCGGTTGGGGGGTCGGCGGGCTTTATGTAAACCGGAATACAACGGTGCCGACCTCTGGTAGGATCCTCCTCCATGACTGACCCCTTGCGCCACCTGGACGCCCCCTCGCGACGCACCGTCCAGGCGTACCTGGATGCCGCGCTGCAGTACGCCGCCGACGGCATGAAGGAGTTGTTCACGAAGAACTGCGAGTTCACAGGTGCCCTTTCCGCGGGAAAGCTGCGGGGTCGCCAGGTGATCGAGTCCCACTTCCGCCAGGCCTTCAAGGGGATCAGCAGCCGAGGCGCCACGGTTCTGAAGGGTGTGACTGTGCGGGACCGGAATGTGGTGCTCGAGTGGGAAATCCTGCCGCTAGGCAGGCCCGATGCCGAGCCCGCCAAAGGCCGAACGATCCTGGACCTGGATGCCTCCGGCCTGATCGCCCGCATCAAGATGGAATGGAGCCCCCGCCAGATCTTCAACGGTGGGGACTGAGGCGCTCTGCCGAAGCCTGGCTTGTTCGCGTTAATTTCGCTACCCTCGACCCATGGACGTCGTCCCCATGGAGTCTCCGACTGCCGCGCTCCCGGGCGGACCTCCCCGCCGCATCGCCCACCTGGACATGGATGCCTTCTTCGCATCGGTGGAACTGCTGGACCACCCCGAGCTGAGGGGACTTCCAGTGGTGGTGGGCGGGCGGCGCGGCCCGGCGCCCGGGGACGCCTATCCGCGGCTGAAGGCGTATGTCGGCCGCGGCGTGGCCACCACGGCGACCTACGAGGCCCGCGCCCTCGGCGTGCACAGCGGGATGGGTCTCATGAAGGCCGCCGCCTTGGCCCCGGAGGCGATCCTGCTGCCCGCCCACCACGAGGCCTACGCCCGGGTTTCCCGCGCCTTCAAGGCCGCCGTGGCGGAGGTGACGCCGCTGATCGAGGATCGGGGCATCGATGAGATCTACCTCGACCTGACGGACGTTCCCGGCCCGTCCGTGGACGTGGCCCAGCGCCTCAAGGAAGCGGTCCGCCAGGCCACGGGGCTCACCTGCTCCATCGGCATCACCCCGAACAAGCTGCTCTCCAAGATCGCCTCCGAGCTGCAGAAGCCGGACGGGATCACCGTCCTGGGCCTGGAGGACATCCCCGCGCGCATCTGGCCCCTGCCCTGCTCCGCCATCAACGGCATCGGCCCCAAGGCCACCGCGAAGCTGGCGGGCCATGGCATCCACACCATCGGGGACCTTGCCGGGGCCGATCCGGCCTGGCTGGTCACGCAGTTCGGGAAGAGCTACGGGGCTTGGCTGCACCAGGCCGCCCTCGGCCGGGACGACCGCCCCCTCACCCTGGTCCGCGAGCCCAAGTCCATCAGCCGCGAGACCACTTTCGAACGCGACCTGCATGCGAAGCAGGACCGGGAGGCGCTCTCGCGCATCCTCCTCGACCTCTGCGAGCGATTGGCCCAGGATCTCGCGCGCAAGGGCTACCTGGCCCGCTGCGTGGGCATCAAATTGCGCTTCGATGACTTCTCCACCGTCACGCGCGACCAGTCCCTGCCGCTGCCGGTCGGCGACGCCGCCGCGCTGCGCGAGGCCGCCCGCGCGAGCCTCAAGCGCGTCCCCCTCGATAGCAGGCTGCGCCTCCTGGGCCTCCGGGCCGGGGCCCTGCAGAAGGTCGACGAGGCCCGTCCCTACGAGATCGGCGAAGCCGCGCCCGCCTCCTCCGGCGTCTCGGAGCCGGGGCTCTTCGACCATCTGGAGGACTGAGGCGGCGCGTATTCCCATACCGATTCGAAGCAACGAAAAAGGGGCCTTTCGGCCCCTTTTTCGTTGCGGCGGAAGCGCCTACTTCTTCTTGGCGGGCTTCGCAGCCTTGGCCTTGGGCTTGGCAGCCTTGGCGGCCTTCGACGCCTTGAAGCTCATCGACTTCGAGGCGGCGATCTTGATGGGGGCGCCGGTCTGGGGGTTGCGGCCCGTGCGAGCCTTGCGGCTCTTCTGGCTGAAGGTGCCGAAGCCGACGAGGGTGACCTTCCCGCCCTTGTTCACGTGGGCGGCGATGGTGGCGAGCGCGCAGTTGAGCGCGGTAGCTGCGGCGACCTTGGTGATGTCGGCAGCCTTGGCGAGCGCGTCAACTAGTTCAGCCTTGGAGAGGTTTTCGGCCAAGGGAGGCCTCCTGTGTGTAAAGCGCCAACGGGCGCCGGTTGTGATGACGACTGGCGAGTGCGCCATGCCGCTAGGATATTGCCCCAATTTCCGCACAGATCAAGTTCAGAAAATGTCTTC
>JAFJUR010000254.1 GCA_017859995.1 Holophagaceae bacterium
GATGACCCCGTCGCCGAGGGCCCGCCAGCGCTCGCGCCATGAGGCCTTGGCCTCGCGCGGGATGCCGAGTTGCTCCGCCTGCCAGTAGATGTAGCCGGCAAGGCCCAGCGCGATGATGATGGCCGGCAGGAATCCGGCTACGAACATGGCGCCGATGGACTGGTTGGTCATGCTGGCCAGGACGATCATGAAAATGCAGGGCGGCACCAGAATCCCCATGGCCGTGGCCGCGCTGACGATGGCCACCGCCTGGCCCTTCTTGTAGCCGGCCCGCTCCATGGGGGCAAGGAGTAGCGACCCAATGGCCGAGACGTCGGCGGTAGCGACCCAATGGCCGAGACGTCGGCGGCCGTGGAGCCCGAGATCCCGGAGAACAGATATTCGCCCACCAGGACGACGATCCCCAAGCCGCCCTTGATGTGCCCGACCATGGTCTTGGCCAGGTGCACCAGCCGCTCGGAGATGCCCGCGCGCTCCATCAACTCCCCGGCCAGAATGAAGAAAGGGATGGCCATGAGCGGGAACGAGTCCATGCCCGCGACCATCTGCGTGACGACCGTGTTGATGGGGGCCTTCCCGCCCCACAGGATGGCGATGGCGGACGCCAGGCCCATGGCGATCGAAACCGGGGCGGCGAGGCCGAGCAAGACGACGAACGCGACCACGAGCGGGATAATCATGCCGCACCTCCCTGCCGCATCTCCGCCCAGGTGCGCGCCGCGAGCCGGAGCGTCTCGATGGCGATGAGGACGCAGCCGACCGGCGCGGCGATGTAGACCCAGCTCATGGGAATGTCGGTGGCCGTGGCCCGCGTCTCACTGGTCAGTTCGATGACGGGGAGGCTGGCCCAGAAGACGACACACAGGAAGACAAGCACGCAGCCCTGCGCCAGCAGCGTCAGCCGGTGGTGCCAGGCAGGCGACACGTACCGGAGGAGGAGATCTACCGCGATGTGCCCCTTGCGCCGCATGGTGATGGAGGCCCCCACGAAGGAGAGCCAGATGAACAGGTACCGGTCCGCTTCTTCGGCCCAGGGCAAGGCGTTGTTCAGCACGTAGCGGAAGAAGACGCCGAGCGTAGTCACCACCACCATGGCGCTGAAGAGGGTCACGGCGGCCCCGTTGGTGATTCCTTCATAGATCCACCAAACGTCTCGTTTCATGGGTCCCGTCCCCTGCGGCGCGCCGGGCAGCCGCGCCGTCCGGCGCGCCTCTGGAATGGCCGCGACCGATCATGCCTCGCGAATTTTTTTGATCAACTCGTTCCCCGCATACTTGTCCCCCCACTCCTTATAGAAGGGCTCGACGGCCTTGGCAAACGGGGCGCGGTCGGGGCTGGTGAACGTGACACCCGCATCCTTCAGCTTCTGCTCGAACGCCTTCTCGCTGGCGGGCGCCTCCGCCCGTTGCCAGACCAGGGACTCCTTGCCCGCCTCCACGATGGCCTGCTGGACGTTCTTGGAAAGCTTGGCGAACCAGCGCTCGCTGCACAGGAAGGGGTTGGGGCAGAAGATGTGGCCCGTGTAGGCGGCGAGTTTGGTCTGCTCGTGGAGCTTGGCGTTAAATGCCGCCTCGCACTTGTTCTCGAAGCCCTCCACCACGCCCATCTGAAGCGCCGTGTACAGCTCTCCCCACGGTACCGGGGTAGGGTTGGCCCCCAGGAGTTGCATGCAGCGCACGTAGTTCTGGGCCTCGGGCACGCGGATCTTCAGCCCCTTCATGTCGGCCAGGCTGTTGAGGGCCTTGGTCTTGGTGAAGATCTTCCGGAACGTGGTGTCGTAGACCGCGACAGTCCGGACCTTGGCCTTGTCCATGAGCTGCTTCTCCAGATCCTGACCGATGGGCCCGTCGAAGACCTTGTGGACATGGTCCAGATCGCGGAAGACAAAGGGCAACTCGGTGCCGGCATACTGGGGCACCATCATGGCCGGAGTCACCGTGTCAAAGTTCCCCCCCTCCAGGTTGCCGAGCTGCATGCTCTCCCAGGTGACGCGCAGGCTCCCCAAGGCCGAGTTTGGGTAGATCTGCACTTCCAGCTCCCCGCCCGCCTTCTTCTCGGCGAGTTCCTTGAACTTGAGCTTGGCACGGTGGATGATGTCCACCTCGGTCAAGACATGGGCCACTTTCATCGTCACTTTGGCCGCGTTCGCCCCGCGTGGCCACACGAACGGTCCCACGGCCGCGGCCCCAGTCAGGGCCAGGAAGTGACGTCGTGATAGTTTCGATTGCGTGCTCATGTCGCTCCTCCTTGTCGAGCCAGGGCCCGACGTTTCCGCAGCTGCAGGGCCGCGGCACGCTGTCTCGGGCGCCTCGGCCTATTGTCACGCCTCCGGATACTCCCGGCACGCCCGCCACGTCTCGATCATGGCCAGGAAGTTCTCGGGCCGGACCGAGGAGTGGATGCTGTTGCTGCTGGAGAGGCAGAAGCCGCCGCCGGGCATGGCGAGCAATGCTGTTGCTGCTGGAGAGGCAGAAGCCGCCGCCGGGCATGGCGAGCCGCATCGTCTCCCGCGTCACCTGCCGGACCTCGGCGACCGGCGCCTGCGAGAGCAGATAGCCGCAGTCGATGTTGCCGATGAGGGCAATCCGGTTCCCGTACCGCTGCTTCAGGAGCCCGATGTCCATCCCGGCCGCGGGCTCGAGCGGGTTCAGGCCGTCGATGCCGGTGTCGACGATCAGGTCCAGGATGGGCATGATGTTGCCGTCGGTGTGCTTGATCACGTAGGC
>JAFJUR010000170.1 GCA_017859995.1 Holophagaceae bacterium
GGGCACGGGCAAGGCGGGGATCCATGGGTTCAGGGTAATCCCGGATGGACCCGCCGGCATGGCGATCCTCAGGTCGGGTTTTGTCGACCCGGCGGCCTAATCCAACTTACGTAAGCCTTCGTAGCTCTTTGAATCCTTCGGAGGGCCCATGCGTTCATCCCTGCTCCTCTCGGCTTGCCTCCTGGCCTGCCCGCCATCGCTGCGGGCGGAGGACGCGGTGGACGTCTTCATGCGCGCCCAGATGGCCCAGGCCCACATCCCCGGCGCGGCCGTGGCGGTGATCCGCGGGGGCCGCCTCGAGAAGCTGGCCGCCTACGGCACGGCCAGCCTGGAGTCCGGGGCGCCCGTGACTCCGGACACGCCCTTCCAGATCGCCTCGGCCACCAAGCTCTACACGGGGGTCCTGCTCATGCAGCTGGTCGAAGAAGGCAAGGTGGACCTCGACACGCCCATCTCAACCTACCTCGGCGAAGTGCCTCCGGCCTGGCGGCCCATCACCGTGCGGCACCTGGCGGCCCACGCCGCGGGGCTGAAGCCCCAGATGGTGGGTGCCCACGGGCAGGACCTCGCCCAGGTGCTGAAGGCCGCCCAGGCCGTGCCCCTGGCCGCCGCGCCGGGCGCCGTGTCGGCCTATGGCTCGGACGATTTCTCGGTGCTGGCGCTCATCCTCGAGAAGGCCGGTGGACGCCCCTTCTCCGAGCTGCTGCGCGAGCGCGTATGGAAGCCCCTGGGCATGACCCGCACGGGCTTCGAGGATGTGACCCTGGCGGGCAACGTCCGCACCGCCGAGGTGGTGCCCGGCCGGGCCAGCGTCTACCAGTGGCGCGGCGATCGCCAGCGCCTGCACTGGTACGCCTACCCGCCCCACACCTACGCCGCGGGCGGAGCCTTCACGAGCCTGCGGGACGAGGCCGCCTTCCTGCTGGCGCTGGACCAGGGGTGCCTGCTCAGCGCCAGGGGCCGCGAGGCGCTCTGGACGCCCTTCCGCCTCAACGACGGCCGGACCGCCGGCTTCGGCGTCGCCTGGAGCGTCGGCACCCTGGCGGGCCGCCCCTGCGCGGGTCACAGCGGCGGCCCGGCGCTCTCCGATGTGCTGTACTTCCCGAAGGAGCGCCTGGGGGTCATCGTCTTCACCAACCAGCAGCGCCTCATCCCCAGCCTGGCCCGGGCCCTGGCCGCGCAGTTGCTGGCCCTGGGAGCGGATCCCGCCAAGGATGCCGCCGTGGATTCCAACCCTGCGCTGACCCAGCGCCACCGGGCTCTCATCGAGGCCCTGGGCCGGGGTCAGGCCGACCCGTTCGCCTTCAGCGGCGAGGCGGCCGCGACCCTGCCGGAGGGGGCGCCCTGGCTGGAGCTGCAGCTGCGGCCGTACGGCCCCCTCAGCCGCCTGACCTTCCTGGCCGAACGCACAGAGAAGGGACGCCGCGTGCGCACCTACCGGGCCATCCATGCATCCGGGGTCGTAGTGGCCTGGACGTTCAGCCTGGATGCCGAGGGCCGCGTCGTCGACTTCGACCTGAAGGAGGAGTAGGCGCCGCCTCAAACCCCGAGGCGCACCTGGTTGCCCCCGGCCTCGAACCACAGGGCGTCGGCGTCGGCCACGGCGGCGGGCGGCGCGGCGCCAGGCCCGAACACGCAGCGGGTGAAGCGGCTGCCCGGAAGGTGCGCGCCGGGGTGGAGGTAGCAGCCCGGCAGACGGCCTTCCTGGTCCGGCGCCAGCTCGGCGGCGGCCTGGATGAGGGCGTCGGGCGTGCCCACCTCGCGCCAGGGAAAGGGCGCCACCACGAGGCCCCGGTGGAAGGGCAGCCGGGGCCGCAGGTCGTTCACCTCGCTGGGCCCCTCGGGCAGCAGCGCCAGGGCCTCCGGCGACCAGGCGGCGGCGCCGGTGAAATGGTAGGGGCCCTTCGGTCCCGTCACGCCCTTGGGCAGCACGCGGTCGTCGTCATCCATCCACACCGGGTTCCAGGGACCGCCGGGATGCGGAACCAGCAGCCAGGTGAGGGTGGCTCGGCCCTGCCGGTGGCCGTCGCGCAGCCGGTCGAAGGGCACCGCGTCGGCCCAGACATCGGCGTTCCAGGTGAGCAGCTCCGAGGCCACGCGGCCCAGGGCGTGACGCAGACCCCCGGCGCTGCCCAGGAGCGTCGGCTCCTCGCAGACTTCCACACCCTGCGCCACAGCGCGCAGCGCCTCGATCTGGAAGTGGGCGTTGCAACCCAGGCGGGTGGCGCCGCCGCGGCGCAGGGCTTCGGCCCCCCACTGGAGCAGCGGCCGGCCCCGCAGGGTCCACGCGGGCTTGGGCAGGCACCGGCTCAGGGCACCCATGCGCGTGCCCAGGCCCGCGGCGAGCAGGAAGCCGTCGAGGGCCTCAGGCATGGGCCGGCGTTCCCTCGGGCGTCTCCGGCGGCAGGGGCTTCAGCAGGAACTGGCCCGGCGCCAGGCCGCGCATGGACAGCACGCGGATGCGCCAGCCCTGCAGCCGCAGCTCGTCGCCGGGGCGCAGCACGCGGCCCAGTTGTTCCTGGAAGAAGCCGCCCAGGCTCACAGAGCCGGCTTCGGCCTGCAGGTCGAGCTGCAGATGATCCACCAGCTGTTCGAGCATCACGTCGCCCTGGGCCAGCCAGCCGCCGCCGCGGGTGCGCCGCAGCTGGATGGCCTCCCGGTCGAACTCGTCCTGGATCTCGCCCACCAGCTCTTCGAGGACATCCTCCAGGGTGACCAGGCCGTCCACGCCGCCGTGCTCGTTCACCACCAGGGCGAGGTGCTGCTTGCGCTGCTGGAATTCCAGCAGCAGGCCCTGGATGGGCTTCATCTCCGGGACGAAGAAGGCGGGCCGGGCCAGGGCACGCAGGTCGAGGCGGCCCGGCTTGTCCTGCAGGGCCCAGAGCAGCTCCTTCAGGTGGATGACGCCCACCACGCGGTCCAGGTCGCCCTCCACCAGCGGGATGCGGGTGTGGGGCGTGGAGCGGGCCAGGGCGAGATTGGCCTCCGCGGAGTTGTGAAGGTCGAAGCAGACCACCTGCGCCCGGGGCACGGCGATCTCCTTCACCGTGCGGCGGCTGAAGTCGAAGAGGTTCTCGATCAGTTCCTTGCGGTCGAGCTCAAGACGACCCTCCGCCTGGCTGCGCTCCAGCATCCGCCGGAATTCCGCCTCGCTGGGCAGCAGGTCCTCCGCGTCAGTCTCGGGGTGGGCGCCCAGGGCCTTCAGCACCAGGTGGCTCAGCTGGGTGAGGAACCAGGTGAGGGGCCGCACCAGCCGCGACCAGGCCAGCAGCGGCGCGGCGGTGCGCATGGCCCAGGGCAGGGCCGAGCGGATGGCGAGACTCCTCGGCACGAGCTCGGCCAGCACCACGTGAAGTGTGGTCATCACCAGCAGGGCCGCGCCGGAGCTGAGGGGAATGACGAGGGCGGGCCAGGGCAGGCGGCCAAAGATCGCGCGGAAGCCGTGGCTGAACAGCTCCTCGCCCACGGCGCCGAGCGCCAGGGCGCAGAGCACGATGCCCGCCTGGATGGCGGACAGGTGGTGGGCCAGGCCCCGGTGCACCTCCAGGGCCCGGGCGGCGCGGGGATCTTCTTCCGCCATGGCCTCCAGCTGGGTGTCGCGCACCCGGACGGCGGCGAACTCGGCCATGACGAAGAAGGCGCTGACCAGGACGAGGGCGGCGCAGATCAGGGCCGCGGCGAGGGTCACGGCCGCTAGCCCCGGGCGAGGTCAGCGCCGCGGCGCAGCTGGTCCTGGATGTCCTTGAAGAGGCCATCGAGGTTCTGGAGGCGGTCGCGGTGCTCGGCGAGCTGTCCCTGAACGGCCTGCTTCTCCCGCTCCAGCGCCGTGAAGGCCTGCTGCTGGCCCTCCAGGGTCTGGTTCAGTCGGGCGAGTTCGGCTTCCTTCTGGTCGAGCCCGTTCATCAGCTCGAGGCGCTCGCCGTCATGCTGAATGACGGTCTCGTCAAACTCCTGGCGCACCGCCGCCAGCTGGATGGTGAGCTGGCCGATCTCTTCCTGGTGCCGCTGGATGGTCTCGTCGCGGCCCTGAAGCTGCTGGTCCCGTTCCAGGACCCGGGCCTGGGCGGCCTCCAGCTCCGCTTCCCGGGCTCGCAGCTGCTCGCCCAGCTCGGCCAGGTCGCGCCCCTGCCCGCGCATGGTGGCCTCAAGCCCGGCCACCTCCAACTGCAGCATGTGGGCCTTCTCCTTGTGGCCCGCCACCTCCAGCAGGGCGGACTGGTGGACGCCCTCCAGGGTGCTGTGCTGGGCCACGAGGCCTTCAATGGTGGCGTTCAGCTGCTCCTGGGCGTCTTTGGCGGCCTTCAGCTCCTGCTGGCTTGCGGCCAGGGCGCCCTCCAGCTCCTGGGCCTTGGCGCGATAGGGTTCCAGGTCCAGGTTGTCGTGGAGCAGGCGGTCCCGCTCCTTGAGCAGTTCGATGGCCCGCTGGGCCTTCTCGCCCACCTGCTGATTGAGGGTCTCCACCTGGTGGATGAGCTCGGTGCGCTCGGTGAGCGCCTCGCGGAGCTGGGCCTTCATCGTCTCGGCGGACTCTCCTTCCTGACCCCGGGCGGTTTCCAGGGCCCGCAGGGCGGCCTCGGTTTCGCTGAGCCGGGCCTTGAGCGTTTCGGCCTCCCGGTTGCTGCGATCCAGTTCGTCGAGGTTCAGGGTCACCGAGTTCAGCTGCCGCTTGATCTGCTGGGCCTCGGCTTCGGCAGCCTGGAGTTTCTGGTCCTTCGCCCGCAATTCCTCATGGAGGGCAGCGACCTGCTCCTCCAGCAGCCGCAGGCGGCTGGTGTCGGGGGGGGCCGTGGCCTTGGCGTCAAGGTTCGTGGTCTGGACCGGCGAGTCATGGCGGACGCCGAAAACCGGCGTGGGAGCCGCGGCGGGCGCCGGGGCCGGCACAGGCGTCGGTGCGGCGGGGCCGTCCAGCGCGCTTTTGAGGCCATCCAGCCAGTCGTCGCCCAGTTCGGAATCCACCAGATCGCCCAAGGGGTTGTCCGGATCGAGGGTCCGGCCCGGCACCAGGGGTGCGAGCGCGGCCACCAGGGCGCTGGGGGCGATGGGCTTGTGCAGGTACAGGTCCGCCTTTCCCTTCAGGCTCTGGTGCCGGCGGTACTCCTCCTCGCTGGCCTTCGCACTGATCAGAGCCACCTTCACCCCATCCAGGTTGGCGTGCTTGCGGATGGTGGAGCAGAGGGCGTAGCCCTTGTTGTCGGCCACTTCCACGCAGATGAGCACCGCCGCGAAGGCGCCGCTCTCCAAGCGATGGAGCACGCCCTCCGTGGAGGAAAGCACTTCGAGGTCGAATGCCGATTCAAGGCTGACCTGGTGTTCCTTGAGGAACATGCGGTCGCTGTCCACAAGGAGAAGGCGCTGGCCCATGGTTGATCCTTAGCCCTGGTTGAACCTTCGAGTTTAGCTGAAGGACGGAAGCCCCGGTGCTTCCGGGGCTTCCGCGGGCAAATACCTGGGTTCCGGTCGCCGTCCTCAGCGGGGCGGGATGGCCAGGGTGACCTTCTGGCTGCCGTTGGGGGACTGGATGAAGAGCAGCAGGGTGCGTCCCCCGGCCTTTTTCACCTGGGCGTTGAACTCCGCCAGGTTGTTCACGGGCTGGCGGCCCACCTCCGTGATGACCATGCCGGTGGACAGCCCCCGCTCGGCCGCGGGCGAGCGCTGGTCCACGGAGGTGACGACCACGCCCTTGAGGCGGTTCTTCACATCCAGGGATTCCACGGCGAAGCCGTAGGACTTCTCCAGGTTGA
>JAFJUR010000053.1 GCA_017859995.1 Holophagaceae bacterium
GCCGCACATCTTCGAACCCTTCATCACCACCAAGGAGCTGGGCAAGGGCACGGGCCTCGGTCTCGCCATGGTGTTCGGCATCCTCAAGGCCCACCACGGGCGGATCGTGGCCGACAACGCCCCGGAAGGCGGCGCCCGCTTCCGCATCAGCCTCCCCGCCGCGGGCGCGGGGCTGCTGATCGAATCCGGCGCCCGCGCCGAGATGACCCTGCCAGGCACGCCCCTCGCGGGCCGCCGGGTGCTGGTCGTCGAGGATGAAAGCCCCCTCCGGGATCTGCTGGCGGACGCCCTCACTCTGGCGCGGATCCAGGTCACCGCCGCGCCCGACGGCGCCGTGGCCTGGCGGGCCTGGCAGGCCGCGACCTTCGACCTGGTCCTGAGTGACCACCGCATGCCGGATTGCACGGGTCTGGAGCTGCTCGGCCGCATCCGCGCCACCGGCTCCACCGTGCCCTTCATCCTCGTGAGCGGTCAGGGACTGGAGGACGTGGAGGAGGATCTGGCCCGCGACAAGCACGTGCGCCTGCTTCCGAAGCCCTTCGAGCTGCCCCGCCTCATGGCGCTGATGGGGGAGATGCTCGGAGCTTCACACACCTAGCCTGCCGCGGAATGACCGGAGGGCCCCCCTCCCTCCGGCCACCACCGCGGGCAGTCCTGGGCTACTTGGCGGCTGATCCGCCCTTTTCGTGGCAGCCCAGGCAGGTGAAGAGCTTCGGATCCGGACTGCGCCAGTAGACGCTGTCCTGGCCGCTCACTTCCTTCCGGAGGGCCTCGGGAACCCGGGGCCAGTAGAACAGGAAGGCCGTGGTGCCGTCCGCCTTCGTTTCCTTCATGTAGAGGGGACCCGGCTCGCTGCCCGGCTTTCCCTTGTCATCCGTGAAGGTGGACATCACGGCGTAGGCGCCGGCCGGAAGCGGCCGCCCCGCCTTGTAGGCGTCGATGCCGGAGGCCGTGACCCAGATCCGCCGCCAGCGATCTCCGTGGGCCTTGCTGCGCACGGGCTTGTCCTCGGCGGGTTCCAGGCTGGCGTAGTCGAGAGCTCGGATGGGCAACTCGGCCTCGACGTCATTGCGCTTTGCCGCATCCGCCTCGGCGGCGGCCCTGTTGGTTTCCTCGTTGCCGAAGACCATGATGCCGCCCAGCTTCCCGCTGAAGCCCCAGCTCCCCAGCCACAGGAAGCCCAGCAGCAGGGCCGGGGCCCCCACGCCCCGCTCCCAGAAGCGCCGGCCCGCATGGTGACGGTGATCCGCGCCCTCGAGGCCCGAGCTGTAGTCGCGGCGCCAGATGCGCCAGAGCAGGAAGACGCAGATGCCGCCGATGAGGAAGCCGGTCGTGGCCGCAAGGATATGGACCTGGAGGATCTTCTGGAGCACCTGCTTCTCGTTGGCCACCACCGGAAGGAATCCGGAGGGACTGATGAGGTTGATCTGGCGGCCCCACACCAGGCCGCTGAACAGGGCCGCCGTGCTGGCGACCCAGCCGATGCCCGCCAGGAAGAAGGAGGTTCCCGTCAGGATCTTCCCGTGCCGGGGGTGGAAGGAGGCCAGCATGGCCAGGGGCAGCACCGCCACCAGGCCCAGCGGGATGTGGACGAAGGCCGGGTGTTCCCGGGCGATGAATTCGATCAGGGGAGATGCGGTCATGGGATTCCTGGATTAGAAGACGCGGGCGACGTTGAACCCGATGGACCACTGAGCCGAGGGCCTGGGGCCTCCGCCGTAGTCGCCGCTCAGCACCTGGTTGGCGGTGGTGCCGGTGGCATTGGTGCCCATGACGGTGAACCGGTGCTTGAAGGTCTTGTAGGAGAAGCCGGCGGCGAAGCCGTTCTGGTAGGTGGTGCCGTCGGTGATGCCGCCTGGGGCGGCCTTGGAGAACTTCGAAGGCCGGGGATAGTACTCGCCGATGAAGGAGAACTTCTCCGTGAAGCCGATGCGCAGCCCAACACCCACGTTGAACACGCCGCCCGTGTTGGGCGTGGTGTTCGGTGTCTGGCCGGGCGGTACGGCGAGGACGGTGTCGGTCGTGGTGGTCTTGGTGATGTAGGTCGGCACCAGCGAGAAGATGATGTCGTCCGTGATGAAGATCTCCGTGGGGACCTGCACGGCCGCGCCGGAGACGCCCACTTTCCCGAAGGGCGTGACGGACTCCTTCACCACTTCGTCGAACCGCTCGGCCCGGACGGCCATGCGGACCCGCTCGCCATTCAGCACCTGCTGCTGCAGGCCGAAGGTGAAGGTCTTGTTGTCCGCCGTGCGATAGATGAAGGCGTTCAGTCCGGGAACGGGCTTGATCCCGAAGGTGAAGCCAAGGCCCGCGTAGGTGTAGCCGTCCAGGCCATAGACATCCTTTCCGTGATCCTTCACGGGCTGGACGAACCGGTGGGTGAACACCACGCCGATATCCCAGTACTGCATCCGCTCGGCACTGGGCAGGTTGCCCACCAGCGGATACTCGGAGGATTCAGCATGGAGCGCTCCCCCGGCCAGTAGGGCGCAGGCGAGCAGGGGAGCGGTCTTCCGTGTCATCGATGGATCTCCAGGATCACTACTTGGCCGAGAACTTGCGCATGATGGCGATCATCTTCTGGGCGTCATCGGCCGACATCTTGTCCTTGAAGGCAGGCATCTTGTCCTTGCCTTCCAGGGTGACCTTCACCCAGTCGCTGTCCTTCTTCTTGTTGGCCTTGCGGCTGTCCGTGAAGTCGAAGCCGGCGTCGGGCAGGGGCTTGCCGCTGTTGTCGCGACCGTTGCCGTTCACGCCGTGGCAGCGGGCGCAGGCGTCCATCCAGTACTTCTGGAGATCGCCGCCCTGGAACTTGGGCAGGTCCTTGGCGGGGTCGCCGGCCATGAGGGCCGAACCGGCGGCGAGGAGGGTGAGGACGAGGGTCTTGCGCATGAGGAGGCTCCGTGAAAAGGAGGTTGAAAGGCGAAGGTGAGCTGCTGGACCGCTACTTTCTCCAGGACTCGGGGTTGTGGTTCTTGCCGCCACCGGAGTGGCAGTTCACGGTGCAGTTGCCGTTGCCGATGGTCGTTCCCGAGGGCGTGTAGGTCGCGCCGGCGTCGGTGATGGTGCCGCCGATGAACTTGATGGTCTGGCTGGAGAGCTGGTCGGGAGCGACGATCACCGCCGTGGTGTTGAGGTACTTCCAGTGGTTGACCGCGCCCTGGCTGGTGTTGGCCGTGGTCATGTCGTGGCACACGTTGCACGCCGCATTGCTGTGCGTGCTGTTGTCGGTGTGCGTGCCGGTGGCGTCGTTGTACTGCGTGGCGGTGTTGGCGGTCTTGTGGCAGGCGCGGCAGTAGGTGTTGCCATCCACCGTGAGCTTGCCGCTCTGCCAGCCGGGCGTCGTCTGGCCGCCGTGACAGCTCACCGCGTTGCAGGTGAAGGCCGAGAGGCTGGGGGTGGTGCCCAGGGTGCCCGTCTGGGCCTTGAAGACCGCGTTGATGGTCACGGGGGCCGGGCCGGTGCCGGTCGGCGTCCCGTTGGGGCCGCGGTTCGCGCCGTTGTAGTGGGGCTGGTTCGCGCCGCCCTCACCGGGCTGCGATCCGGCGTGGCAAGTCGCGCAGTCCAGTGCCGTCGGCAGGCCCAAGTGCTTGGCGTGGGCGCCGGCGATGTTGGGGAAGGTGGTGCCCGCGGGGCCCTTGGTCTTGAAATTGGCGTCCGCGTGACAGGAGGCGCAGGTGCCTGGCCCCTTGCCGGCGGCCAGCGGGGAGTCGCTGATGTGGCACTTGGTGCAGCTGGGTCCGGCCTTGGTGGTGCCCGGGCCCGTCTCGTCGTGACAGTTGATGCACTCGCCGGCGAACTGGGCCGGAGTCACCAGCTGGTGGGTGTTGCCGGTGCCCGAGGTGGTGGTCATCCCGCTGAGGAAGGGCGCGGGATGCGCCGCGGCGCCGGGGCCGTTGGCGTGGCAGCCGACGGCATTGAAGGAGGCCGTGAAGCAGCCCGGGGCTCCGGCCATGGGCGACGTTCCGCCCGCGGAGGTCACCGTGTGGCAGAGGCCGCAGACCGCCGCCCGCTGGGTGGTGTCGATGGCCGCCGGGGTGTTGCGGTGGGAAGCCACATAGGTGCCGCTGCCGAAGCTGCTGGGTGAGCGGTACCAGCTGTCCGGGTGGGCCTTCGCCTGGGTGTGGCAGCTCGAGCAGGTCGTGGTGGTGGTGCCCCCGTCGAACGTGTTGGTGCCGGGAACGCCGTGGCAGGTCTGGCAATACAGGAGATCGGCCTTGGCCTGGATGCCGTGGAAGGTGGCGTCCGTGGTGCCGACGTTCGTGGGATCTGTCCAGGTCACGCCGATGGGATGGGGCGCCACACCGGGACCGTTGGCGTGGCAGGACACGGCCGCGTGTTCAGAGTTCCCGAAGCTGGCGCTGTAGCAGCTGGGCGCGGCGGGGAGCGTGGAAGTGCCCGTCTTGGTCACCGCGTGGCAGATCACGCAGGAACCGTTGGCGTTCAGCGGATCGGTCGCGTTTCGGTGGGACGGCACGTAGCCGGGGAACGTGTTGACCGAAGCGTGATACCAGGTGGTCGGGTGGGCCCCGGCGCCCGTGGTCTTGGAGTGGCAGGAGCTGCAGGCGGTGGTGGCGGAGCCGCCGTCGAACTTGGTGGTGCCCGGCGTGCCGTGGCAGCTCTGGCAGTACTTCAGGTCGGCCTTGGCCTGGATGCCGTGGTAGGCGGGGCTGGTGGGATCCGTCCACACGGCCCCCAGGGGATGCGGCGCGCCGGCGTTCGCGTGGCAGAGCGTGGCGTTGTAGCAGCCAGGCTGGGTTCCGGCGGGCGCGGGATTGGCGGGATGGCCCGCGGGATTGTTGGGCGAGCCCGGGTAGTGGCACTGGGCGCAGACCGCCGCGTTGGAGGTGTCGGTGGTGGTGTGGGTGAGCGGCGTGCCGCCGGAAGTCCGCCAGGGGCCGACCGGGTGGGGTGCCTGCACGCCGTGGCAGGAGGAGCAGGCGTTGGCGGAGAGGCCTCCGGTGAAGTCCTTCCCGTGGCACAGCTGGCAGGAGACCAGGCTGCCGCCGTCACTCACCAGGGGGAGCTTGGCCCGCATGCCGTGGATTCCGGGGTTCGCCCAATCCGGCACGGACTTGTGGTGGCAGTTGGAGGTCATGCAGGTGGGAATGCCGCTGCCGACCCTGATGATCGACATTTCGTGGCACTTGGTGCAAGCGTCCACGCCGGCCACGGCCTGACCACCATGGGTGTTGATCCAGCCCGTCGGATGGTAGTTCCCGTAGTACTGAATGACCTCTGACTTGCCCTTGCCGCTGCCACAGGCGAGCAGGACCATCATCGTGAGGGCGCAGAGGCAGGCGCCGGCCACCGCGCGCGTGGCGTTCCAGTTCCATCCCAGGGGTCGGGTCATGAAGGCTCCCATGCGCGATGGCGTGGCTGACACGCGGCTTGAGCCCGAGGGTTCGGGCGAGGGACGGGGCCAGCGGCGGAGGATGGTGGCCATTCTATGCCACAGATTTGCCACGTGCGTGTCTAAGTTCATCGGATTCATGTCGGTATCCCGGGGTTGATCCCGACGCTCCCGGACCCTTGTAAGGGTTGGTCCCAGGAGGCGTCAGGACAAGGTTGGGCGATTGGAAAACTATCGCGCCCCCCACCCTGAATGCCCATATCCCGATTGGATCCATATTCTTAGATCCTTCGATCTACCTCCTTCTCCGTTGATCCTCCCTCGGGGATAGCCTAACCTTCAGCTTCCATGCGCCCACGGATTGCAGGAAATCGATCCTCGCTCAGAGGAGCCGTCGCCCGACTTGTCACCGGCCTGCCATGGCTCTGGGCTTCCGTCACAGGTTTCGCGATCGACCCCGCCTATCCCCTGTCCGTCCAGGCTCAGCGCACCTGGCGCAGCGAGGATGGTTTGCTGCAGGACACGGTCCGGGCCCTGGTCGAGACCCGTGACGGCTTCCTCTGGATCGGCACCGAGGGCGGACTGGTACGCTTCGACGGCACCACGTTCGACCACTACAGCCGGATCAACCTTCCTGGGTTCACCCACAACGAGATCCAATGCCTGGCCGAGGGCCCGGGTGGTGCCCTCTGGATCGGCACCACAGCCCCCGGGCTCTATGTGATGACGTCGGAGGGGGTCCGGACGATGGGCCAGGCCGAAGGCCTGCCCGACCGCC
Source organism: Holophagaceae bacterium (assembly GCA_017859995.1). Lineage (GTDB taxonomy): Bacteria > Acidobacteriota > Holophagae > Holophagales > Holophagaceae > Geothrix. Next base: position 6,135 of record JAFJUR010000053.1, read on the forward strand.
CGATCCGGGGCCTTCTGAGGGACCGCGCCGGAACCTTGTGGGCCGCGCCCACGGAGGGGCCCCTGCTCCGCTATGACGGAGCCCGCTTCCAGGCGGTTCCCTCCGAGGCCGTGAACCTCCGCATCCGGGCCCTCAGCCAGGATGCGGATGGCACCCTGTGGGCGGGCACCGCGGGCGCGGGGCTCTGGCGGATGCGGGAGGGCCGGCTGGTGCTTGCGGCCCTCACCGCGGCGGAAATCACGTCCCTAGAGACAGGCACAGACGGAAAGGTGTGGGTGGGTACCCGAACGCAGGGGCTCCTGACCCTCGAGGACGGCCGGCTGGAGGCCCCAGCCTGGACCCGTGCCCTGCCGCCCAGGCCCATCAGCGCCCTCATGCTGGACCGCAAGGGCAGCCTCTGGATCGGCGTGGAGCAGGGCGGGCTGTTCCGCCGCGCCGAGGGGCGGGTGGAGGCCGCGCCGGGAGCATATGCCCGACGCTGGACGCCGCTGACCCTTCTGGAAGACAGTTCCGGAGCCGTGTGGTCTGGCAGCGATGACCGCGGACTAAGGGTGATCTACCCGGTGCCCTTCCAGACCGTGTCCGTCACCGACGGGGACCCGGAGGAACCGGCCTGGATGGCCTGCCAGGATGACCAGGGCACGGTCTGGTGCCTCACCGGCGACCAGGCCCTCGGAAGGGTTCGTCAGGGCCGCATCGAGCGCCTCCTTCCCGCGCCGCCGGTGGGCGGGCCCATCACCGCCCTGTGGCCCCGGAAATCCGGTGGGCTCTGGATCGGCACGCGGAACGGCGAGATCCACATCCTGGATCACGGCCGTTGGAGCCGACTCCGCTGGCCGGAAGGCCCGCCCGCGGACACGATCCAGTCCCTGTACGAGGACTCCCAGAACAACCTCTGGATCGCCACGGCGCGGCAGGGCCTGCTGAGGCTGACGCCCGGCGCCCCGCCCCTGCTATTTCCCGCGGTGCAGGGCGTGGTGGGCATGGTCCGTAGCGGGACGGGCCCGCTCTACCTGGCGAGCCGCACCAAGGGGCTCGGCATCCTCGAAGCCGGCGAGGTGCGCTGGCTGGGACGAGAATCCGGACTTGGCTCCAGCAGCGTGCAGGCCCTCCACCTGGACGAGGACGGCGCCCTATGGCTCGGCACCGCCGAGGGGCTCCGGCGGTACCGGGAGGGCGCCTTCCAGCGCTTCGGCGATCGCCCGGGCCCCCTGCTGCTGGCGATCCACGGCATCCTCGAGGACCGCCTGCACCGCATGTGGCTGAGCACCGGCCAGGGTGTCTTCCGCATCCCCAAGGCAGCCCTGCTGCGCAGCCTTGAAGAGACCGGCCCCATTCCCGCCGTGCTGTTCGACCACCACGACGGCATGCCCTCCCGGGAGACCCACCACGGCCCCCAGCCGGTCGCCTGGCTCACGCGGGAAGGGGATCTCTACTTCCCCACCAGCCGAGGGCTTGTCCGCCTGAACGGAGAGACCACCACCCCGCCGGGCCCACCCCTTCGGCTGCACGTCCTGAAGACGGAGGCCGACGAGACGGTGCTTCCGGAGGCCAGGCCAGCCCTGGTTCCACCGGGCACCCACCGTTTCGAGGTCTACTACACCGCCACCTCCCTCACCCGGGCGGACAAGGTTCGGTTCCGCTACCGGCTCGAGGGCGCCGAGCACACCTGGAACGAGGTGGGCGACCGCCGGTTCGCCGCGTACTCCAACCTGCCGCCGGGCTCGTACCGGTTCGTGCTCCAGGCCTGGCGCCTCGATGAGAACGAGCCGCCCCAGGAACTCACCCTCGAGGTGCGGGTGCAGCCTTTCTTCTACCAGCGACCCGCGTTCCTCGTGCTCTGCGCCCTGGTCGCCGCGGCCTTCGGCTGGTGGCTGCTGCGGCTCCGGGTGCAGCAGGTGGAGGCTCGCTCCGCCGTGCTGGACGAGCGCAACCGCATGGCCCGTGAGATCCACGACCACCTCGCCCAGGGCTTCACGGGCGTGCTGCTGCAGCTTGAAGCCGCCGAAGCCCGGCTCTCCCGCATGCAGGGCGACCCCGAGCCAATCCTGACCCGCCTGAACCACGCCCGGAACCTTGCGGCGGTGAGCCTCCAGGAGGCGCGGCGGTCAGTCATGGCGCTCCGGCCTCGGAAGCCTGAGGGCGCGGACCTCCTCGGCGGCCTCCGGTCCCTCGCCGACCGGATGCTCGCGGGGACGGACATCCAGGTGGAGCTGGAGCAGATCGGCGAGCCGCGCCCCCTGCGCACCCGCACCGAGGAAGAGCTGCTGCGCATGGCCCAGGAGATGCTCACCAACGCCCTCCGGCACGGACGGGCCCGCTGGGTGCGGGTGGTGCTGCAGTTCGAGCGGCAGCAGGTGCGGCTCAGCATCGAGGACGACGGCAAGGGCTTCGACCCTTCCGCCAACGCCGCGGGCTACGGCATGCGCAGCATTCGTGAAAGCCTCAAGCAGTTGAAGGGCCACCTGGACGTGGACAGCAGCCAGGGGCTGGGTTCCCGCATCACCATCACCCTTCCCATCCGGAGGTGGCGTACATGACCACGACCCCGACCGAACGGATCCGACTCCTCATCGTGGACGACCACCCTGTCGTCCGCGATGGCCTGGTCGCCATCCTCCACGAAGGCGAACCGGACCTGGAGGTGGTGGGCGAAGCCGGCGACGGCAAGGAGGCGGTGGCGGCTTGGCGCACCCTGCGGCCCTCTGTGACCATCATGGACCTGCAGCTTCCGGGACAGACCGGGGTGGCGGCCATCCAGGCCATCCGCCGGGAGGATCCCGACGCGCGGATCCTCGTGCTCACCACCTTCGACGGCGACGCCGACATCCAGCGCGCCCTGGAGGCCGGGGCCCGCGGCTACCTGCTGAAGAGCGTGCGGCGGGCCATCCTCATCGAGGCGGTGCGCGCCGTGGCGGCCGGTCAGCGGTACCTCCCGCCCGCCACGGCGGCACGGCTGGTGGAGGCCATGGAATCCGAGCGCCTCACGGCCCGGGAACTCGACGTGCTGCGGCTCCTGGCCCAGGGTCAGCGCAACCGCGAAATCGCCGACGCCCTGGGCCTCGCCGAGCCGACGGTGAAGATCCACGTGAACAACCTGCTGCGCAAGCTGCAGGCCAAGGATCGCACCGAGGCCGCCGTGATCGCCCTCAAGCGGGGGCTCATCCACCTGGAGCCCTGAGCCCGCCTAGCGCCTGAAGGTGAAGAAGACCGCCCCCACCAGGCAGAGCCCCGCCCACAGGTGGTTGAGGTTCAGCCGCTCACGCATCCAGGCCACCGCGAAGACCGCGAACACGAGGAGGGTCACCACCTCCTGGATCACCTTCAGCTGCGGCAGGCTGAACCGCCCGTAGCCGATGCGGTTGGCCGGCACCATGAGGCAGTACTCGAAGAAGGCGATGCCCCAGCTCGCCAGGATGGCCGCCCAGAGTGGGCTGTCGCGCTGGTGCTTCAGATGCCCGTACCAGGCGAAGGTCATGAAGATGTTGCTCAGGACGAGCAGAAGAACCGTCCGCATCACCCCTCCAGGACTTCCTGGATCTTGGCCAGCAGGTCCCTTGGTCCGTATGGCTTCTGGATGAAGCCCTTCAGGCCCTTGCCCATGAAGCGGCCCATGGCCTCCAGTTCGTTGTAGCCCGAGCTCAGGATCACGCGCAGGTCTGGCTGCAGGTGGCGCATCTCACGGTAGGCGGCCTCGCCGTCCATGTGGGGCATGGTCATGTCCAGCAGCACCACGCCCACCCGCGGGCCGTGCTCCCGCACCAGCTCCACTGCGCGGCGGCCGTCCTCGGCCTCCAGGACTTGGAAACCCTTCAGTTCCAGGGCCTGGCGGGCCACCGCCCGCACCGTCTCGTCATCATCGACGACCAGGATCACGCCAATGCCGCTCCAGGGCCGATTCTCGCCTTCCTCGGCGAGCGCCTCCGGCCGGCTGCGGTCCGCCGGGAACAGCACCTTGAAGGTGGTGCCCCGACCCACTTCGGAATACACGCGCAGGGCGCCCTTGTGGCCACGAACGATGCCCATGATGGCCGACAGGCCGAGGCCCCGCCCCGTGAACTTGGTGGTGAAGAAGGGCTCGAAGATGCGGCCGAGGGTGTCTTCGTCCATGCCACAGCCGGTGTCCGTGACCTCGAGGTACACGTACGTGCCCGGCGCGGCGTCCTGGCCCACGAGCATCTTCCCCATGGCGCCTTCGTCCAGCCGCTGGGCCCCCGTGGCCAGGGTGATGGCGCCGGAGGCCTCGCCGATGGCTTCCGCCGCGTTGATCACGAGGTTCATGATCACCTGCTGGATCTGTGACGCGTCCACCGACACGGAGGGCAGCTCCCGGTGCAGGTCCAGATGGAGCACCACGTTCTTCGGAATGCTCACCTCGAGGAGATGCACCATCTCCTGCACCTGGATGGTGAGGTCCAGGTTCCGGATGACGAACTGCCCCCGGCCCGAATACGCGAGCATCTGCCGCGTGAGGTCCGCGGCCCGCTGGCCGGCCTTCTGGATGGACTCCAGGTTCCGCCGGGCCGGGTGCAGGGGGTTGAGCTGCTCCAGGGCCAGGCCTGCGTGGCCCAGCACTCCCATGAGCAGGTTGTTGAAGTCGTGGGCGATGCCGCCCGCCAGCACGCCGAGGCTTTCCATCTTCTGGGCCTGGAACAGCTGCCGTTCGAGGGTGGCGCGTTCGACTTCGGCCCGCTTCTGGGCCGTGAGATCCCGCACGATCATGTGCACCAGGGGCTGGTCCCCGTGATCGAGGCGGGTGAGGTTCACCTGGCAGATGGCCTCCCGTCCCTGGGCGCAGAGGAGGGTCCATTCGAAGCGTTCCGGCTGGCCGGACAGCGCGGCCTTCAGGTGTTCGGCATAGCCGAGGACGCTCAATTCCCCGTCGGGCTGGCGTTCGGGGTTGAGGGCCGGGATGGGCAGGCCGAACATGGCGGCCCGGTCCATGCCGAACAGATCCGCCGCGGCGGCGTTGGCATCCAGCACGACCTCATCCGAGATCAGCACGATGGGATCGGGCGCCTGCTCGAACAGCAGCCGGAACCGGGCTTCCTCTTCCTCCAGCGCCCGCCGGGTATGCAGGCGGTTGAGCACGAGGCCGGCGGCTTCCGCCAGGCTTTCAAGGGCCTTGAACTGATCTTCCGAAACATGGACATGGCCCTGGTCCCCGAGGGAACCACCGCTCAGGGTGCCCACCACGGCGCCTTCATGGATCAGGGGCAAACCCACGAAGGTCCGGAACGCCCACTGGTCCTGCCCGGGGAGGTCGGGGTGCCCTTCGCAGCGGGGGATGAGCACCGCCCGCTGGTGCAGGTGCATCCCCGTGAGCATCGGACTCTCCTGGAGGTAGACCGGCCGTCGAATCTCCTCGGGCGTGCCAAAGGCATCCAGGCCGGGCGTCCAGTGGGTGGTGATGGAGCCAAGCGCCACGGGGTCGTAGCGGTTGAACCACCATTCAGGCAGGGGCGCCAGCCGGGCGGCCCAGCGGAACAGCACCGCCACGAGGGCATCCTCGCTGGTCGCCGCGGCCAGATCCTTGACCGCGGCCGCCAGACTTCTCGCCAGGCCCGCGGCCTTCTCCAGCCGGCCTTCCGCCTGAATGCGCTCGAGGGCCAGGGCGGCGATGCGGGCGAGGCTCTGCAGGATGGAGAACTGCGACTCCCGGGGCGCCATGGCCGGCTCGTCCTGGAAGCTGGCCGCGAACAGCACGCCCGTCAGCTGTCCCTCGAAGACCAGCGGCACCCCGAGCAGGCTCCGCAGCGCGTAGGCCTTGGCGATGGACGGATGGATCATCGTCGGCGAAGCCAAGGCGTCCTGCACGAAACAGAGGCGGCGGAGGTCGTACACCTCCCGGGCGAAGCCCGAATCCTGGATCGGGATGTTCAACCCATGGATCGCGGGCCCGAGACGGTTCTCCAGGTCGGGAATCCAGGCGGCCAGGCGCACCACCCGCTGGCCTTCCTCCAGTTCGACCCGGCCCAGGAACCAGTGCTGCCCCGGCAGGATGGCAGAGGCGCGGCCCATCAGCACCTGGTATGCCTCCTCCTGCGTGCGGGTCAGGCTCAGGGCGTAGATGCCTTCGGCCAGATGCCGCTGCAGATCGGCGCTCTCCATGAGGCGGTCGGTGACCAGCTGCTCTTCGCTGCGGTCCCGGCCCCAGATGAAGAGCCGCTCCCCTGCCTCCGTCCGGCGCCCCGCAATCGTCACCCAGACCGGAGCGACCACCCCGTCCCGCCGCAGCCAAGTGGCCATCTCGGCCTGATCCGCGGCCTGGTCGAGGGCGCGGAGGAACCATGCCCGGGCCTCGGCGGGCGGCAGATCGTGGCGCAGCCGCTCGAACCCCACGAAACGGACATCCTCCTCCGTCAGGCCCAGGTAGCTCCTGAATTTGGCATTGGCGTGGAGGATGCGGCCTTCCCTGTCCATCACATGGAACGAGAGGGAGGTCTGGTCGAACAGCCTGACCAGGGCCTCTTCTGCGGCCGCACTGAGCGGCCCGGTCACGGGAGGCTGGGCTGGCGATTCTTCCAAGTCTGTACCCGGGCTGATGTGGCGACGTCTGAAGGAATGTATCAGACGGCGGGCAGGACCTCAGCGGGCAACTTCCACGGCACGGAGCTCCCGCATGACCGTGACCTTGATCTGGCCGGGGTACTGCATTTCCGACTCGATGCGGCGGGAGACATCCTTGGCGATCCAGTAGGCCTGGTCGTCGTTCACGGAACCGGCGTCCACCAGGATGCGGATCTCCCGGCCCGCCTGCATGGCGTAGCTCTTCTGCACGCCCTTGTAGCTGTTGGCGATGCCTTCGAGCTGTTCCAGGCGCTTGACGTAGGTTTCCAGCATCTCGCGGCGGGCGCCGGGCCGGGCGGCGCTGAGGGCATCGGCCGCGGTGATGAGCATGGCCTCCACGGTGCGGGGCTCGAAGTCCCCGTGGTGGCAGCTCATGGCGTGGATGACTTCTTCCTTTTCCCCATAGCGCTGCATGAGCTGCATGCCGATCTCGATATGGGTGCCCTCCACCTCGCGGTCGATGGCCTTGCCGATGTCGTGGAAGAGGCCCGCCCGCCGCGCCAGCCGGGCATCCGCGCCCATTTCACCCGCCATGTACTCGGCGATGCGGGCCACTTCCTTGGTGTGCTCCAGCACGTTCTGGCCGTAGGAGGTGCGGTAGTTCAGACGGCCCACGAGCTTGTGCATCTTGGGGTGCACGTCCGGGAAGCCCAGCTCGATGCAGGCGGCCTCGCCGATCTCCTTGAGGTGCTGGTCCATGTCCACCTTGACCTTCTCCACCACCTCCTCGATGCGCGCCGGGTGGATGCGGCCGTCGGCCAGCAGCTTGAGGATGGCCTGGCGGGCCACTTCGCGGCGGATGGGATCAAAGCTGGAGACGACGATGCTCTCCGGCGTGTCGTCCACGATGAGGTCGCAGCCCGTGGCCTTTTCGATGGCCCGGATGTTGCGGCCCTCGCGGCCGATGATGCGGCCCTTGAGATCGTCGCTGGGCAGCTGCACGGAACTCACGGCCTGTTCGGCCACCACGTCGGACGCCACCCGCTGGATGGCGGCGCCGATGGTCCAGCGGGCCTTCTTCTGGGCTTCCTCCTGGGCCTCCTCCTCGATGCGGCGCACCATTTTGGCGGCGTCCATCTTGGCGGAATATTCGAGCTGGGACGTCAGTTCCTTCTTGGCGTCCTCCCGGGTGAGTCCGGCGATCTCCTCCAGCCGCCGGGCCTGGGCTTCCACCAGCTGCCGGGCCTCCGCTTGCTGGGCCTCGAGCTTCTCCACCTCGGCTTTGCGCTTCTCGGTGAGGGTCTCGAGGTCTTTGGCCTTCTGGTCCATCTGCTGGTGCTTCTTGTCGAGCGCCTCCTCCTTGGACTGGAGGCCCTGCTCCTTCGACTGGATGCGCTGCTCCTGCTTCTCCAGGTTGTTCTGCCGCTCGGTCAGCAGCTTCTCTGCCTCTTGGCGGGCCTGAATGGCCTGCTCCTTGGCTTTGAGCTCGGACTCCTTGCGCGTGGCATCAGCCTCCTGCTGGCCGCGCTCACGCAGCCGCTGGGCTTCGCGCCGGGCCTCTTCGAGCATCCGCTCGCGCTCGGCCTTGATATCGGCTTCGGCCTTCGCCTGGGCTTGCGAACTGTCCACCGTGGCCTTCTGGGCCTTCATCGCAAACAGGAAGGCCAGGCCACCGGAGACGATGGTGAAACAGAGAAAAATCCAGTCGATCAGATTCATGGGCGACTCCAAGGAAAGAGAATCCAAAGAGCCACCAGCACCCGAATTGAAAATCCCCGCTCAGTCGTGGAGGCGTGCCGAGTTCCCTAGTTTATAGGGGGGAAACCAGAATCCCTGGCTAAGGCGCGCCGACGCGCGGAACGCACAGGTCAGGGGGAAGGTCTCCCGAGGCGACTTACGGAACAAGCGCTTGGCCATGATCACGGGCCTCGCAGGGAAATCAGTCTCCGTCCTCGTCGAGGAGTGGCACGGGGGCGGAAGGTTCGTCCG
>JAFJUR010000171.1 GCA_017859995.1 Holophagaceae bacterium
GGCGGCCAGGAGGGCGTCGCGGCCGATGAAGGGTCCCTTGTCCAGCTTCACGATCCAGCCGAGGCCGGCTTCCAGCGCGTGGATGGTGTCGTCGATCTCATGGCCGTAGAGGGCCATCTTGCATTCGAGGCGGAGCGTGTTGCGGCAGCCCAGGCCCGCGGGCAGCAGGCCCAGCGGCTTCCCGGCGGCCAGCACCGCGTTCCAGAGGCGCTCAGTGTCGGCGGCGGCGCAGTAAAGCTCGAAGCCGTCCTCGCCGGTGTAGCCTGTGCGGCTGATGAGGCACTTGATCCCGGCGACCTCGCCGTGGGTGAAGAAGTAGTAGCCGATGGGATCCAGCGGGGTCTTGGTGAGGGGCTGGAGAATCTGGACCGCGAGGGGACCCTGGAGCGCGATCTGGCCCGTGACGGGGCTTTCGTTCACCACCGTGCAGTCGAAGGCCGGGGCGTGCTTCTGCACCCAGGCGAAGTCCTTGTCGGAGTTGCCGGCGTTCACCACCAGCAGGAACTCCTCCTCGCCCTCCCGGTAGACCAGCAGGTCGTCCACGAAGGTGCCGTTCTCGTAGAGGAAGGCGGTGTAGTGGACCTGGCCGATGACCAGCTTCGAGACCGCATTCGGCGTGAGGTGCTCCACCAGCGCCAGGGCGCCGGGGCCCTTCACGCGGATCTCGCCCATGTGACTGACATCGAAGAGGCCGGCCTTGGTGCGGACGGCCTCGTGCTCGGCGATGATCCCGGCGGGGTACTGCACGGGCATGTCCCAGCCCCCGAAATCCACCATCTTGGCGTTCAGCGCCCGGTGCGCGGCGTTGAGCGGGGTCTTCATCAGGTCAGATGCGGCAGTGGACATGGGGTCTCCGGCATGGGGCTGGCGTGAGCCACCAGTCTATCGCCGCGGAACCCAGGGCAGAAGGCCTGGGAGTTCCCAGGAAAGCTGCCAGCGGCCGTCGGCCCCCGGGCTTGTGACGAGGCGCACAGCCAGAGGCAGCACCACCACGCCCGTCTCGGCGGCGCGATCCAGTTCCGCGGCATATACCGGATCCACCTCCCGCGCGGCGTCGAAGCGATCCACATCCGTGCGGTGCACGAACAAGGCGATGGCCGCCCGGTGGCCCTCGCGGACCATGGCCTGCAGCTCCCGCAGGTGCTTGGTCCCACGCTCCGTGACCGCATCCGGGAAGAGGGCCCAGGCCCCTTCCTTCAGGGTGGTGTTCTTCACCTCGATGTAGACCTGGCGGCCCGCGGCGTCCTCGGCCAGGACATCTATCCGGCTCTTCTCGGAGCCGTACCGAACCTCCGTTCGAACGTTCCGCAGACCAGCCAGGCCCGGCAGGGCGTCCTTCCGGGCGGCTTCGGCCACCACGCGGTTGGGCACGCCCGTCTCCACGCCCACCCAGCCGCCGGGCCGCTCAACGGCCAGCCAGGTGTACTTCAGCTTGCGATCCGGATTCGCAGCCCGCTCCAGCAGTACCCGGTCACCGGGTTCCCAGCAGGTCTTCATGGTTCCCGTGTTGGTGCAGTGGGCGGTGACGACGCTGCCGTCGCCGAGCCGCACGTCCGCCAGGAACCGCTTGTAGCGCTGGAGAAGGGTGCCCAGAACCAGGTCTGTTTTCTGGAGAAGGATCATGGCCACTGGGCCAGGATCCGGTCCAGCGCCTCGGGGAGGTCCGCAGCCACCAGGTCGGCACCCGAGCCGTCCACCCGGGATCCGTACCCCGTCCGTACCAGGGCCACCCGGCACCCAGCCCGCCGCCCCGCGTCCAGGTCGATGTCCTTGTCGCCGATCATCCAGGAGCGCGCGAGGTCGAGGTCGTGCTCCTCCGCGGCCCGCATCAGCATGCCGGGATTCGGCTTCCGGTCCGGATGGTCGGAGACGGCATACTCCCCCTGCCCCAGCTCGTGGTGCGGGGAGGCGTAGACCGCGTCGATCCAGGCATTCTCCAGGGCCAACAGGGTGCCCATCCGGCTCATCACCGCGGCGAAATCCTGCCAGTCGTACTTGCCCCGGCCGATGCCGCTCTGGTTGGTCACCACCACCACGGGGATCCCCTTGGCGTTGAGCCGGGCCACGGCCGCCGCGGCCCCGGGAATCAGCACCAGCTGCTCGGGATCGGACAGGTAGTCCACCTCCTCGTTGAGGGTGCCGTCGCGGTCCAGGAAGATGGCGGGTTTGAGGTTCAAGGCACCCACTCCGCGACGCAGACGTCGAATTGGCGCGATCCGCGCGGGGCCCGTCCGCTCACCCAGAGCAGCTTCTTCCCGTCGGGGCTGAAGTGGGGGAAGGAATTGAAGACTCCGGTCCAGGTGATGCGCTCGAGGCCGGTGCCGTCCAGGGCGATGCGGAAGAGGTCGAAGCTCCGGCCCTTGCCGTTCTGGTCGTGGTGGTTGGTCGCGAAGACGATGCCCTTCCCGTCCGGCGTGAAGATGGGCGCGAAAGCCGCGCCAGGCAGCTTCGTGACCTGGCGCTTGCCCGTGCCGTCGGCGTTCATCACCCAGATGTCCATGTCCATCGGCTCGACGAGGTGCTGTTTGAGGAGATCCTTGTACTTCGCCGTGGCCGCCTCGCCCTTGGGGTAGTTGGTGCGCCACACGATGAGCTTCGAATCGGGGCTGAACACCGCGCCGCCGTCATAACCCACGCCGTCCGTCAGCCGCATCAGGTGCTCGCCGTCCAGGTCGGCCCGCCAGAGGTCCACGTCCCCACTGCGCTCGCTGGTGAAGACCAGCCATTTCCCGTTGGGGGCCACGGTGGCCTCCGCGTCGTACCCCGGCGAAGGCAGGAAGGGCTTCGCTTCGCTGCCATCCGCCTTGGCCATGTAGAGGTCGTAGCCCTGGAACACGGGCCACTGGTATTTGCCCGGGGTGAAGGGCGGCCCCTCGGGGCACTCCGGGCCGGCGCCGTGGGTGCTGGCGAAAACGATCCGGCCATCGCCCGGCAGGAACCAGCCGCAGGTCACGCGCCCCTTGCCGGTGCTCACCCGAACCTGGTTCGAGCCATCGGCGTTCATGACGTAAAGCTGGTCGCATGGATACCCGTCCCGGGTGCTCTGGAAGATGATCTTCCGGCCGTCACTGGACCAATAGGCCTCGGCGTTGGAGCCGGTGGCGGTGAGCTTCTTCACGTTCCGGAGATGGACCTCCCGGACGTCCTTCAAGCCTTCCTCCGGCGCCGGCTGAGCCAGGAGGGTGAGGGAGCACAGTGCCGCAAGGGTCAGGGCCTTCATGGTTTTCCCCTTTCAGGTGCAAACAGGAACTGGAGCAGAATGCCAGAGATGGCACACTGATGGGACATCCCGAGGTTCCCGCCATGATGGACAAGCGTGTCAGCTCAGCCCTGGAGGCCGTGAAGGACATCCCCGACGGTGCCCACCTGGCCGTGGGCGGATTCGGCCTCTGCGGCATTCCAGAGCACCTGATCGCCGCCCTCGCCCAGACCGGCGTGAAGGACCTCACCTGCTACTCCAACAATGCCGGCGTGGACGACTTCGGCCTGGGAATCCTCCTGAAGAACCGCCAGGTTCGGAAGATGGTCAGCAGCTACGTCGGGGAGAATGCCGAGTTCGAGCGGCAGTTCCTCAGCGGCGAGCTGGAAGTGGAGCTGGTGCCCCAGGGCACCCTGGCCGAGCGCATGCGGGCCGGCGGCGCGGGGATTCCGGCCTTCTTCACGCCCACGGGGGCCGGCACGAAAGTCGCCGAGGGCAAGGAGACGCGGATCCTCCGCGGCCGGGAGTGCGTGCTGGAGGCCGGCATCTTCGCGGACTTCGCCCTGGTGAAGGCCTGGAAGGCCGACCGGCTGGGCAATCTCGTCTTCCGCAAGACCGCCCGGAACTTCAATCCCATGGCCGCCACCTGCGGCAAAGTCTGCATCGCCGAAGTGGAAGAGATCGTCGAGGTCGGCGCCCTGGACCCCGACGCCATCCACACGCCCGGTATCTTCGTCCACAGGCTGGTGCTCGGCACAGCCTTCGAGAAACGCATCGAGAAGGTCGTCACCCGATAGAGGCGGGCGCTACTCCATGGGCAGGCTGAGGCGGACCAGGGTCCCCTCCGCCGTGGGCAGCACCTGGACGGTTCCACCGTAGGCGTTCATGAGCTGGGCGCAGGCGGGCAGTCCCTGGCCCGGTCGGCGTCCGCCCGCCTCGACCTGGGGCCGGAGGTCCGGGAAGGGCTCGAAGGCCTCCTCGAGTACCGCGGGGTGGATGGGCCCGCCGTCATCCTCGACCTCGATGCGGAAGTGCCGCTTGCCGCCCCAGGTCCGCAGGTGGATGGTCCTGGGGCTGCCGCCCAGTGCGTGGACGATCAGGTGCCCGATCACCTCGACGAAATCCTTGTAGACGCCGAAGAGCAGGTCCCGAGGCGCCTGGAGGTTGAAAGCCACGGGGCAGGTATCGGGCAGGAGCCCCTCGGCCTGCATGAGGTCGAGCTCTTCTTTCAGCAGGTCATGGAGGTGGATCCACTCGGGGGCGGTAGCCTCGCCCTGGCCTGCCCGGCGGAGCAGCGCGCGAACCAGCCCGTCCACCTTCGAGATGGCCTTGCGGATCTGATCCATGGAGCGGTGGCATTCGGCCCGCTCGTGGGCGGCCGGAACTTGCGGCCGGTCCATGAAGATCGACAGGATCGCGCTCTCCTCCTTCAGGGTCTGCACGGGGGTCTGGAGCTGCTGGGCCATGTTCATGAACAGGCCGCCCAGCGCGGTCTTGCGGTTCTGGGTGCCCAGGGCCCGCTGGGCGTCCTTCAGCGCCTCGTAGGCGGATTCCAGGCCTTCGTAGCTGCTGCCCAGGGCCTGGCTCGTCTCGGCCAGATGGGCGATGAGCCCGGCGTTCTCGAGGCTCACCTGCAGGATGCCCGCGTAGAGGCCCGCCAGTTCAGCCTCGAAGGGCAGGAAGGCCGGGGCGATCCGGTCGGTGGCGAGGAAGCCCCACAGGCGGCCATCCTCCGACCGGCTGCTGAGGGGCAGAAGCAGCGCCTGGGCCTTGGGATCCCAGAGCCCCAGGTCGATGCCCAGCTCCCAGGCCGGCGACAGCCGCAGCTCCGCCCCCGTGAGTGGCGCGCCTCCCGGCAGGCTCCCGGCCCAGGTGGCCAGGGGATGGGTCACGGCCAGGACCTGGGTTTCCTCGAGGCCGTCGCCGCCTTTCGAAAAGCCCTGATAGTAGGCGCCACTGCCGTGCATCCGGTAGACGCGGAGGGAGCCCAGCCCAAGGTCCTCATGGAGCTGCCCCAGCACCCGGGCGAGGATCTCGCCGGCGTCCTGGACGGGGATGATCTCCTTGCTGAGGGACAACAGGCGGGACAGATGGCGGCTGTGCTGCTCCAGCTCCGACTGCACTTCCAGGAGCTTCCGGTTGCCATCCTGCGCCTCGCGCAACTGGGTTTCCAGGTGCTCCACCACCTGGCGGCTGAACTGGCGGAGGGCCGCGCCTTCCCTGCCCTGTTCGATCCGGTCCCGCTGTCCCCCGAGGTAGGCCTCCACCTGGCCGACGAACAGGAATGGATCAATGGGTTTGGAGATGAACCCGTCGCAGCCTGTGACCAGGGCCGTCTCGCGGTCATGCCGCATCGTCTTGGCGGTGAGGGCCACGATGAGGGTGGCATCCAGATCGCGGCTCTGGCGCAGCTTCGTGGCCACCTCGAAGCCGGACAGGCCCGGCAGGTTGATGTCCAGGAGGATGAGCGCGGGCTTCAGCGCCAGGGTTCATGGGGTTGTCCTCGATGCAGAGAATCCGGGCCGGGGTCTCGCTCACCGGGCGCCTCCCGCCAGGGGCATGTCCACCACGAAGGTGCTGCCCTCGCCCTTGCGGCTGGAGGCCCAGATCCTGCCGTTCATCAGCCCCATGAACCGCTGGCTGATGGCGAGGCCGAGACCGGTGCCGCCGAAGCGCCGGGTGATGCTGCCGTCCACCTGCTGGAAAGGCTTGAAGAGCCGGTCCAGCTCTTCGGGCGTCATGCCGATGCCGGTGTCCTCGATGCGCACCTGGAAGCGGCCGGCATCCACGCCAGCCGAAATGGTCACGGCCCCGGACTCGGTGAACTTGATGGCGTTCCCGGCCAGGTTGGTGAACACCTGCCGCAGCCGATCGCGGTCGCCCATCACGCGGATCTCGCCCTCGGGACGGTGATAGTGCAGCGCGATGGGACGGCCCTGGATCAGTCCGGCGGACATGGCCTTCACCTCATCCAGCAGCGGCACGGGATCCACCTCCTCCAGCTCCATGTCCATCTTGCCCGCTTCGATCTTGGAGAGGTCGAGGATCGAATCGATCAGCCCGAGAAGCGACCGGCCGTTCTGATAGATGATCTGAAGGTCTTCCCTCGCCTCCACCGCCAGCTGTCCGTTGGGATCCTGCATGAGCATGCCGGAGAAGCCGATGATGGAATTCAGCGGGGTTCGCAGCTCGTGGCTCATGTTGGCCAGGAACTCGTCCTTCAGGCGGTCGACCTCCTTCAGGCGCTGGTAGCTGGTCAGCAGGTTGTCATTGAGGTCCCGCAGCTCCTGGGTCTTCTCGTGCACCTTCTCCTCGAGGGTGCTGGCCCAGGCCTTCAATTCCGCCCGGCTCTGCTCCAGGCCACGGGTGCGGTCCTGGACCAGCTGCTCGAGGTTCGCGCGGATCTCCTCCAGCTCCCAGATGGTTTCCATGAGCTGCCGGGTGCGTTCCTGGACGCGGTACTCCAGCAGGCGGTTCTGGCGCTCGATCTCGTCGCGGGACACCCGCAGCTTGTCCGTCATTACCTCGAAGGACTGGCTGAGATCCTGGATCTCGTCCCGGGTGTAGACCTTGACGGACACCGCCTCGAGGTTGCCCTGGGCCACCTTCTGGGCGGCCTCCGTCAGCTGGATCACGGGCCGCAGGTAGCGGTTGGACAGGAAAATGGACACGGCGATGCCCAGGATGAGCGTCACCAAGCCCACCACGAGGCTGGCCCGGATGTTGTCCCGCACCGCTGCCTGGGTGCCCTCGGTGGTGAATCCGATGATGAGGGTGCCGACCTGGTCGGCCCGCGGCTCCTCGTAGAAGACTGGCGCCACCGCCACGAGCATGTTGTCCTCGCGGCGGATGTAGGTTTGGGTGATCCCGTCCTGGTTGAGCTGGCCCATGGCCCATTCCGGCGTGGTG
This sequence comes from Holophagaceae bacterium, assembly GCA_017859995.1. Taxonomy (GTDB): domain Bacteria; phylum Acidobacteriota; class Holophagae; order Holophagales; family Holophagaceae; genus Geothrix. Next base: position 7,109 of record JAFJUR010000171.1, read on the forward strand.
GGGGTGCTGTCCAGGGCCTCGCCACGGGCCCCGTAGACCGCGCTGAACCGGAAGGCCGGGATGTTCTGAACGCCCTGGAGCACCTTGGCGATGTCCCGGGTGTTGCCTGTGCTCACGGCCGGCCCCAGGGCATAGCTCGCCGTCTCAGCCACCTGGCGGGCACTCAATTCAGCCTGGGAGCGGATCTGCATCTCCACCCAGCGCGGGTAGTAGAGCAGATTGAAGGCGATGAACGAGAGGACCAGGGTGCTGATGACGGCGCTCAGCTTGGTCTTGATGGACAGACGATACATGGATGGAATCCGGATTCGGTTCCAGCCTAACAGCTATAACTTGAAGAGGTTGACCTCGCGGTTGAGCATGTGGACCTGGACCCCCAGCTGCTCCACCGCGCCGCTGGAGGCCTCGATGGCCCGCTCGCTCTCGAGGGCCTTCCCCAGCACCCGGTTCATGGTCTCCTTCAGCGAGATCACGTGGTCCTCCTGGCGGGCCAGGATCTCGTGCAGGTCGCTGGCCAGGGCCCGCACCTGCTCCGTGGCCTTGGCGATCTCGTCGCTGCCCGTGCTCTGCTCCTTGGTCGAGTCGCGCACCACCGCCGTGGCCTGCTGCACGTTCATGGCCAGGGACAGGATGTAGTTGCTGGTCTGCTGCTGCTCCTCGATGACGGACCGGATGGTCTCCACCTGGTTGTGGATGTTCCGGTTGGCCTCATGGATGAGGGAAGCCTGCCCGGCCTGCTGCAGGGTCTCGCTGAGGATGCTCTCGATCACGCTGTCGGTCTCGCTGATGGACTCCAGGATGGCCTGCAGGGCCTCCTCGCTCTGGCCCACGGAGGCGGAGCCGTCGCGCACCGCGTCCAGGCCCAGTTCCACCTGCTGGTAGGCCTTGCGGATCTCCGCCTGCAGCGTGCCGATGATCTGCTGGATCTCCTGGGTGGACTTGGCGGTCTGGCCGGAGAGCTGCTTGATCTCGTCGGCGACCACGGAGAAGCCCTTGGACTGGCCGTCCCCGCTGCCCCCCTGGGTGGCGATGATGGCCGCGTTGAGGGCCAGCAGGTTGGTCTGCTGCGCGTGGTCCTCGATGTAGTCCAGGATCTTCGCGATGTCCGAGCCCAGCTGGAGGAGGGTTCGCGTGGTGCCGTGGAAATCCATCACCACGCGTTCGATCACCTGGATCTTCTCGCGGTTCCGGGCCACCAGCTCCATGCCCCGGCCCGCGTTGTGGATCACCTTCTTGGTGTAGCGCTGGGCGATCTTCACGCTGTCGTCGATGGCCGAGGTGCTCTGCTCGAGGTTCTCGGCGAACTCCTTGGTGTGCTCGGCGTGGCCCGCCAGGTGGTCGATGTTCTTGCCCACGTTCTTGATGGCCATGTCGAAGTCGCGGATCGCGGAGGTGATGCCCTCCACGACCATGAGGAGCTCGTCCATGCTCTGGTTGATCTGCTGCACGCTGGCGGCCATCTCGACGATGGTGGCGTTGGTGCTCTCCGAGGCCAGGCTCAGTTCCATCGAACTGGCGCTGATGCCGATGGAGGTGTCCGTCAGCTCGTTGATCTCCTGGTGGAAGTCCTCGATGAGCTGGCGCTGCCCCTGGCTGGACTGCCGCACGCCATCGGCGGATTCGCGAATGGCGGCGGAGGCCTTGGCCAGGTCGCGGCTCGCGGAGCGGATCTGCACCACCATCCCGCGGAGGCTGCCCACCATCTGGCCGAAGCCGTTCACGAGGGCGGAGACTTCATCGTCGCTGTAGACCGCCTCCAGGCGGTCGATGCGGCCCTCGCCCACCTGCTGGGTGTTGCGGCTCAGCATGAGGAGGGGGTGCTGGATGTCCCGCAGGATGAAGCGGATGAAGTAGGTGAGGAAGATGGCCGCCAGGACCAGGCCCGGGACCTGGGGCCAGAGGGCCTTCCAGATGGCGTCGGCGTACTCGGCTTCGGGGATGACGGCCCGCAGTTCGGAACCGCCCGGCAGGGGCTGGACCACCAGGATGTCGCCGGCACCCGCAGGCTGGATCTTCGAGCCCAGGAGGCCGCCCCCCCGGGCGGGCGTCAGGCGCAGGGACACGCCGCCCCCGGCGCCCAGCTTGAGGGTGCCCAGGAAGGCGTTCAGGTCCTCGGGGGAGGTGTTCATCTCCTCCACGAAGGACACGGAGTCCGCGAGGTTGATGAGCTCGTTCCTGGCGTAGGCGGTGACCTTGGTTCGGATGGAGGACTGCAGCGAAAGGCCGGAAACCAGGATGGAGACCAGCAGCACACCGCCGGTGATGCCCAGGATGCCGAAACCGAACTTGGCGCCCAGGGTCGTGGCGAAGCGGCTGGGCGAATCCGCGAAGCCCGGCTGGGCGGCGAGGAGGCGGAAGATCCGGATGAGTTTCTGCTTC
>JAFJUR010000172.1 GCA_017859995.1 Holophagaceae bacterium
TTCAACCTCTCGGGCACGCGGCGCCTCGATACGGGGGAACTCGTGGGGCCCGGCATGTATGTGCACGAGCCGGCGGGGAACGAGGACAGCTGGGAGGCCGTGGGGGAGGAGCCCTGCATCGTCCACATCGAGGTGAACGGCCGCAACGAGTACCGGGATGCCGAGGGCCGGCTCGTGCGGATCGCCGATGCCCGGGCCGCGCGCCAGGACTACCTGGACTGGTGCCGGGCCACGGGAACCCCGCCGATCCCCTCGCTCGCGGGGACCGTGTGATGACCGGCCGTCAGGATCGCGTGGACCAGCGTGTGGGTCAGGGCGTGGATCAGCGCATGGACCGGGGCGTGGCCCGGGCCGCCGGCCTCGCCCTGGGGGCGGCCTTCCTCTCGGCGGTCGCGGCGCGCGTCGGGCTCTGGGAGGGGCACCTGAGCCTGGCGCGGTACGCGGGGTTCGTCCGGTACACGGGCGAGGTGAACGCCTTCCTGCCCCGGGGCCTCCACGCGCCCCTCGCGGCGCTGGCGACGGTGGCCGAGACCTCCCTGGGCCTGGCCCTGGTCGCGGGCCTCCGGCCCCGCGCGACCGCCCTCGGAAGCGCGGCGCTGCTCCTGCTCTTCGGCACGGCCATGGCCTTGTCCCAGGGGCTCAAGTCGCCCCTGGACGCCTCCGTCTTCTCCGCGGCGGGCGCGGCGCTGCTGCTCTGGCGCCACCACGCCCGGCTGGCCCGGCGGGTTCGACCGGAGGCCGAGCCTGCGCCGCCCGCGTCCTGATCCGGCGGCCGCCTACTTGCGGGGCAGGTCCTGGGTCTTCTGGTGCCGGTAGGCTCCCATCAGCAGGTTCTGCCCCTGCTCGGCGGCGCCCGCCTCCAGGGTCTCGTGGCCGAGGTAGAACTGGTGGTTCATGTAGAACAGAGTGGAGGGCCCGAGTTCCGGCAGGCTGCGCAGCACGGCGAAGACCAGGTGCACCAGGGCGTCGGTGGTCTGGAACTGGGCGGCGGTGAGGCGGTCCAGCAGCAGATTCTCCTCGTGCCGGTTCAGGGGGCGCGAGTAGAAGAGGGTCTTCCCGTTGAAGGAGATGTGGGAGCCATCCGTGCCGATGGTGCAGACCTTGGCCTTGTCCGTGACGTCGAACTGGTAGGCCTGCCCCTTCTTGAAGGCGGTCATCAGGGCCTGGAACTTGGGGTGGGCCAGGTAGCTGGCGCCGAAATTCGTCTTCTTGGCGCTGGGCCGCACCTCGCCCGCCGTGGGGCCGTACATCATGTGGTTGTAGCGGAGGGCCTCGGCGCGCTCCTCCGGCGTCTGCCGCTTCTCCTTGACCTTCTTCGGGGCTTTTCCGGTGCTGGCAGTCATGGGATCCCTTGCGGCAGATGGTGGACAGAACCATTGTGGCACAGGGACTCCGGGCCTTCCGGGCCCCGGGGTTCCGCCTGAGCCGCCTCAGAAGTCGAACGTGGGTCCGCTGAGGGTCTGGGCGTCCAGGATCTGGCCCTGGGCGTCCAGGGTGACGAGGCCCTGGGTCTGGCGGGGGGTCATCTGGCCGATCTGCTGCAGGGCCTGGCCGCGCAGTTCGGCGTTGCCGCCCTCGGCGCTCTCGAAGAACACGGCGCCCACGCGGTAGGTCTGCTTCGTGTCCTGCAGCAGGTGCAGGTCGCGGAGCTGCCGCTCGTCCACGGGGCTCGGGGCGTCGGTCATGAGGCAGCGGGCCTGGGCGGTCTTGGGGAAGGCGATGACCTCGCGGATGTTGTCCTCGCCCGCCAGCAGCATGACGAGGCGGTCGAGGCCCAGGGCCAGGCCACCGTGGGGCGGCGCGCCGAAGGACAGGGCATCCAGCAGGTAGCCGAACTTCGCCCGGGCCTCCGCCTCGCCGATGCCGATGGTGCGGAACATGAGGCTCTGGGTCTCGGCGTCATGGATGCGGATGCTGCCGCCGCCCAGCTCGTAGCCGTTGAGCACCAGGTCGTAGGCCACGGCCCGGCAGGCGCCGGGATTGGACTGCAGCAGGTCCAGGTCGTCCGGATGGGGGCTGGTGAAGGGGTGGTGGCAGGCCACGAAGCGCTGCTCCCCTTCGTCCCACTGAAGGAGGGGGAAATCCACCACCCACAGGAACTCGAAGGCCGAGGCATCCGTCAGGCCGAAGGCGCGGGCCAGCCTCAGGCGCAGGTCGCCCAGCACCCGGGAGGTCTGGTCGTCGGTGCCCACGGCGAAGATGGCCAGGCCCTCCCCCTGGACGCCCAGGGCCGCCTTCAGCGCCGCCTCGAGCTCAGGGGTGATGAACTTCTTGAAGCTGGAGGCCAGGCCGTCCTTGCCCCACTTGGCGTAGGGCAGGCCGCCGGCGCCGAGCTGCTTGGCCGTTTCCTGCAGGTCGTCCAGCTGCTTGCGGCTGGTGGCTCCCGCAGCCTCGCCGGGGAGGAAGAGGGCGCGAACCCGGCGCTGGCCCCGGGAATCGGCGGCGGCGCGGAACAGGTTGAACTCGCTGCCGGCGAAGAGGCCCGTCACGTCCTGGATCTTGACCTTGCAGCGGAGGTCGGGCTTGTCGGAGCCGTACCACTCCATGGCGTCCTGGTAGGTCAGGCGCTGGAAGGGGGTGACCGCCTGCTGGCCCACCAGGGGGCAGAGCTCCACCATCAGGCCCTCGATCAGATCCTGGATGTCCTCCTGGCGCACGAAGCTCATCTCCACGTCCACCTGGGTGAACTCGGGCTGGCGGTCGGCGCGGAGATCCTCGTCGCGGAAGCAGCGGCAGATCTGCACGTAGCGCTCGAAGCCCGAGACCTGGAGCATCTGCTTGTAGAGCTGGGGGCTCTGGGGCAGCGCGAAGAATTCGCCGGCGTGCACGCGACTGGGCACCAGGTAGTCCCGGGCGCCTTCCGGCGTGGACTTGCCGAGGATGGGCGTCTCGAATTCGACGAAATCGTTCTTCCGGAAATAGTTGCGGATGATGTTGGAGGTCTCGCTGCGCAGGACCATGTTCCGCTGCAGCTGCTCGCGGCGCAGGTCCAGGAAGCGGTAGGTGAGGCGCAGGTCCTCACCCACGCCCTCGTCTTCCAGCGGGAAGGGCAGGGGGGCGGCGGTGTTGAGGATCTTGAGGCCCGTGAGCCGGATCTCGATATCGCCCGTGGGCATGTTGGGGTTCTTGCTCTCCCGCTCGGCCACCACGCCCTCGGCCGCCAGCACGAACTCGCTGCGCACGGCCTTGAGCTTGGCCAGCAGCTCAGGATCGGCGGTCTCCTCGTTGGCCACCAGCTGCACCAGGCCCCAGCGGTCGCGCAGATCCAGGAACACCAGCGAGCCCAGGTTGCGCACGCGGCGGCACCACCCGAACAGGCGCACGGTCTGGCCGGTGTGGTCGAGGCGCAGGTCGCCGTTGCGGTGGGTGCGTTGGAAGTCGCCGAGCCGATCGAGTCTCATAGCCTTCCAGGATCGCATCCGGGCGGCCCGGGCTCAAGCGGCGGAGATCCGGGACCCGGGGCTACCGGGGCGCGAATTCGAGCCCGGTGAGCTGGCCGCCGGACCAGATCGCCGTCAGCGTCCCCCCGGGGAAGGGGTACCCCAGGCGCACGGTTTCGTCCTGGGGTCCCCGCTGGACCTGCCGACGCATGCGCATCCCGGTCGCCTCGGGAAGGGGCTCCAGGCGCGGCCGGACCTCCGCGGCGAAGGCGAGCAGGGCGCCTTCGTCGGAGAAGGCGGGGCGGAGGCCGGGCTCCTGCCGCCAGAGCGTTCGGGTGCCCGTCTCCGAGGCCAGCAGGGCGCAGATCTCCCGGTAGCGCTGCCAGTCGGCTTCGGCCCGGGCCCGCCGCAGGGCCCTCCGCTCCCGGCCGTTGGGCTCCTTGGCCGGCGAGAACGACAGGCGGAGGACGCCTTCTCCCGGCACCTTCTCGAGGAGGATGTTCTGCCGCACCTCGAAGGTGGCCCACCACCCGCCGGATCCCTGCAGGGAGGCCCGGAAGCCGTTGGGCCCCGCGAAGCATTCATAGCGGTCGGGCCCGGGCGCCAGGTCCGGCAGGCTGGCGAACTGGGCCCGGTGGGCCCGCACCTGGTCGAGGAAGGCCTCCTCGCTGGGATAGACCCGCGCCAGCGCGGGGTTGGCGCGGTAGAGCCGCCCGGCCTCGGTGTCGCTCTGCAGGCGCTGGGCCACCTTCCGGATCACAGGCCAGGCCTGGGTCTCGACCGCCTTGGACTGGCCCGTGAGGAACAGCCACAGGGCGAGGGGGAGGGCCAGGAGGCCCAGGGCCACCTTCAGGCCCAGGGAGACGCCCCGCGGGCCTGATCGGGGCGGTTCGGAGGACCAGCCGCTGGACGTCATGAAGGCGTCAATTCTCGGGGATCAGGGCCACCGCCCGTCGAGCGGCCCGGAACCGCTCCCACCGGAGCCGGGCCCGGTCCATGTAGAGGTAGATCACGGGCGTGGTGTAGAGGGTCAGCAGCTGGCTGAAGAGGAGGCCGCCCACGATGGCGATGCCCAGGGGCTGGCGCAGCTCTGAACCCGTGCCCATGCCCACGGCCAGGGGCAGGCCCCCCAGCAGGGCGGCCATGGTGGTCATGGTGATGGGGCGGAACCGCAGGAGGCAGGCCTGGAAGATGGCCTTCTCGGGCGTGAGGCCCTCGCGGCGCTCCACCTCGATGGCGAAGTCGATCATGAGGATGGCGTTCTTCTTCACGATGCCGATGAGCAGGATGATGCCGATGAAGGCGATGACGCTCAGCTCGGTGCGGAACGCCAGCAGGGCCAGCAGGGCGCCCACGCCCGCGGAAGGCAGGGTGGAGAGGATCGTCAGCGGGTGGATGAGGCTCTCGTACAGCATGCCCAGCACGATGTAGACCACCAGCAGGGCCGCGACCACCAGGAGGGGCTGGTTGGACAGCGAGGCCTTGAAGGCCTGGGCCGTGCCCATGTAGCTGCCCCGGAGGGTGCCTGGCATGCGGATCTCGTCCTGGGCCTTGTCGATGGCCGCGACGGCGTCGCCCAGGGCCACGCCCACGGGCAGGTTGAAGGAGAGGGTGACGGAGGGCAGCTGCCCCTGGTGGTTCACGGAGAGGGCCGTGTTCCGCCGCTCGAGGCGGGTGAAGGCGCTGAGGGGCACCATGCCGCCCGTGGTGGCGCGGACGTAAGTGTGCTGCAGGCCGTCGGGCGTCTGCATGAAGGGCGAATCCACCTCCATGACGACGTGGTACTGGTTCAGCGAGGTGTAGATGGTGGACACGAAGCGCTGGCCGAAGGCGTCGTACAGCGTGCTGTCGATGGCCTGGGGCGTGACGCCCAGGCGGGAGGCGGTGGCGCGGTCGATGATCAGCGAGGCCTCCAGGCCCCGGTTCTGCAGGTCCGAGTTGACGTCAGCGAGCTGGGGCACCGTCTTGAGCTTCTGCAGCACCTTGGGGGCCCACTCGAAGAGCTCGCGGGCGTCGTCGCCCTGGAGGGTGTACTGATACTGGGCGCTGGCGGGGCGGCCGCCCAGGCGGAGGTCCTGCACAGGCTGCATGAAGAGGGTGCCGCCGGGGATATGGGCGGTCTTGCCCCGCAGCCGGGCGATGACCTGGTCAGCCGTGGCCTTGCGCTGGTCGTTGGGCTTCAGCGAGGCGAACATGCGGCCCGTGTTGCCCCCGCCCACGAAGGCGGTGACGCTCTCGACATCCGGGTCGGCCTGCACGATGGCCACGTACTGGGTCATCAGC
>JAFJUR010000054.1 GCA_017859995.1 Holophagaceae bacterium
CGCCTGCCCGCGGGCGAGCTCACCAGCCTGCTCGTGGATGGCGTCATCCCCGGCGTGAGCGCGGTCATCGTCTTCGTGCCCGTGATCATGATCCTCATGGGCTGCATCGCCTTCCTGGAGGACACCGGCTACATGGCCCGGGCGGCCTTCATCATGGATCGGCTCATGCACGTGATGGGCCTGCACGGAAAGAGCTTCATCCCCCTCATCATGGGCAGCGGCTGCAACGTGCCCGCCATCCAGGCGGCGCGCACCATCGAGAGCCGCCAGGACCGCCTCATCACCATGCTCGTCACGCCCCTGGTGAGCTGTTCGGCACGGCTGCAGGTCTACATCGTCATCGCGGGCACCTTCTTCACCCCCTTCAAGGCCGCGCTGGCCATCATCGCCATGCACTTCCTGGGCCTCGCCTTGGCCGTGCTCATGGGCCGCATGCTCCGCAGCGCGCTCTTCAGCGGGCCCAGCTCGCCCTTCGTCATGGAGCTGCCGCCCTACCGCCTGCCGGTGCTGAAGGCCACGCTCATCCACATGTGGGAGAAAGGATCGATCTTCCTCACCCGCGCCGGCACCACCATTTTCGCGGGCGCCACCCTGGTGTGGTTCCTGTCGCGCTATCCCGGCATCGCCAACCGGGAATGGACCCTGGAATACCAGCAGCAGCGTCAAACCGTGGTCGCACTGAACCTGCCGCGAGCCGAGGCCGAGGAACGCCTGCGGGACCTCCAGCTGGCGCACGAGAGCCGCATCGTGAACACCTCGCTGGCCGCCCGGCTGGGCCAGAAGGTGGAGCCGGTGCTCCGCCCGATCCTGGATCCGGACCGCAAGCGTCCCGAGGCATGGAAGGACGTCATCGCCCTCACCGCCGGATTCGTCGCCAAGGAGATCGTGGTCTCGACCATGGCGGTCATCCACCAGGCCAGCGAGGAGCCGAAGGAAGGCGAGCGGCTCAGCCCGCTCCAGGTGGCGCTCCGCGACGGTTCGGGGCTGACGCCGCTCACGGCCCTGGCCTTCATGGTCTTCACCCTGATCTACACCCCCTGCATCGGCACCATCGCCATGATCCGCCGCGAGGCGGGCAGCTGGGGCTGGGCCGGCTTCACGGTCGGCTACGGCCTGGTGCTGGGCTGGGGCCTGGCCTGGCTCACCGTGACCGTGGGCCGCGCCCTCGGATTCGCCTGAGGTTCCCGCCATGACCTTCCAGACCCTGCTCGTCACCTCCGCCGCCGGCCTCGCCGCCGCGTACTTCCTGCGGGGCATGGTCCAAGACTTCCGCCAGCCCCAGGGGGGAAGCTGCGGGAAGTGCAGCTCCGGCGGCTGCCCGGTGGCCCGCAAAGGTTGAGCCTGCGCCAGCCCTACAGGCCCCGGGCCCACTCGGGCCGCAGGGGAAGGCGGCCCGCCAGGGCCTCGTCGAGGGTGGCGAGGATGGCCTCCCGGTCCCGGGGCAGGCGGCCGCCGATGGGCAGGTAATTCGACGCGTGGTTCGAGCGGAAGATGGCGGCGCTGAGATGCGCCTCCTCCAGGAACCACCGCAGCTCGGTCAGCAGGCCCACCACATCCGGCAGCTCGAACCGCGCCTGATCCTCCAGCCGCGCGAGGGGCGTGCCCGGAACCACCGTCAGCGTGAGGGTGGAGAGGAATTTTGGATCCATCGCCGAGGCGAGCCGGCCCGAGGCCCGGGCGTGGACCTCGCTGCGCTCGCGGCCCCCCGCGCCCAGCAGGAAGATCAGGGACTGGGCCATGCCCGCCTCCCGGGCCTTCCGGGCCGCCTCGACGTGATCGGCGGCATTGGCGCCCTTGGCGATGCGCCGCAGGGTCACGTCGTCCCCGGACTCGGGACCGATGTAGAGCAGCGAAAGCCCCAGCTCCCGCAGCCGCGCCAGCTCGGCGGGCGTCTTCTCCAGGAGGTTCCGGGCCGTGGCGTACGTGCTCACGCGGCGCAAGCGAGGGAACGCCGCGGCCAGGGCCGACAGGATGGGCACCCAGTGCTCGAGCGGCATGGAGAGCGGATCCCCGTCCGCCACGAAGACATGCCGGACCTCTGCTCCGAACCGCGCGCCGGCTTCGGCGACGTCGGCCAGGACCTCCGGCAGCGGTCGCACCCGGTACCGCTTCTCGCGGTACATCGCGCAGTAGGTGCAGGCGTTCCAGGAACACCCGAGGGTCGCCTGGAGGATGAAGGATTCCGCTTCGCTGGGCGGACGGAAGAGGGGTTCGTCGTAGCGCACAGATCATTCTCGCAGAGCCTATCCTGGAGGCATGCCTGATCCCGCCGCCCCGACCTGGCGCTGTTCCTGGACCTGCCTCGGGCATTGCCCGACCTGTCAATCAGCCCGGGAGCGGCTTCTGGCGGGCCTCCACAGGCAGGATCAGACCGGGGTGGTCCTGGCGGGTGTCGCTCACTTCCGGGCCCACGGGGTGGGCGGTCATCCAGCCGCTGGGGCAGGGCGCGAGCAGGGAGCCTAGCTCCCGCGTCTGCGCGGCGGGATCCAGCCAGAGGTCCCACGCTTCCGGCGGCAGGATCACGGGCATCCGGTCCTGGATGCCGGCCATGAGGTCATTGGCCGAGGTGGTGATGACGCAGGCGCTGATCATCACCTCTCCGTGCGGGCCCTGCCAGTCCTCCATCAGCCCCGCGAAAGCGAAGGCCGTCCCCTCCCTGGGCTGGATGTAGTGGGGCCGCCGGGCGCGCCCGGCCGACTCCCAGGCGTAAAAACCGGAGGCCGGGATGAGGATCCGCTTCCGCTTGAAGGCGCCGCGGAAAGTGGGCTTCTCCTCCAGCGTCTCGGCCCGGGCCTGGATGGGCTTCGGGCTGATGTTCGGATCCTTGACCCAGCCCGGAATGAGCCCCCAGTAAGCCACGTCCGCCACCCGCGCCCTGCCCTCGGGCCGCACGATGAGGATGGGCTGGCCCGGCGCGACGTTGTGGCTCGTCCCGAACGCGAAGGCCGGCGGCAGCAGCCTGAAGGCTTCCACCAGGGTCCGCGCGTCAAACGTGAAGGTGTAGCGTTCGCACATGCAGACAGCATGCCTGGGAATGTTCCAGAGATCGTCCCCTCCGGAGGTCCCTTGAGAAGGCGTTGACGACGGAACCGTCGGCTCCCCCCGGACAGGCGGCCCCCTTGGCGCTACCCTGGTGGCGGAGTCTGGATGTCATCCATGTGCACGGCCAGCGGGGAGACGGTGCGGGCCGCTTCGTAGGCGAAGCGGTGAAGCCCTCTCTGTGTTCGGGACGACCTGTCCCTCGTTCGGTACGTGTCTTTGGAGATTCCCATGCATTCCCATCCTCCTTTTCCCTCCATGCCGTTCATGGCGGCTTACGCGCCCCTGCTCTGCCTCTTCAAGGGCGCGGCCCGGAGAGGGCCCGGCAGCGAAGCGTCCACCCGCCAGGCCCTGGCCCTCTGTTCGCTGCCCGATCGCCCCGCGGTGGCAGACCTCGGCTGCGGCTCCGGCGCCGCCACCCTCGTGCTGGCCCGGGCCCTCCAGGTGCCGATCCTGGCCCTGGATGCCGACGGCGCCGCCCTGGACGACCTCTGGGACCTCGCCGGGGCCCAGGGCCTGCTCCCCTTGATCACCCCCTGCCCCGGCGACATGGCCGCGCCTGGCATCCCGCGGGAGAGCCTCGACCTGCTCTGGTCCGAGGGTGCCGTCGCGCCCCTCGGCTGGCGCCAGGGCCTGGCCATATGGAAAGACCTCGTCCGCCCCGGCGGCTTCCTGGCCCTGACGGATGCCACCTGGTTCGAGGACCATCCGCCGCCGGAAGCCCAGCGCGCCTGGGCCCAGTGGTACCCGGGCATGGGCACCGAGGCCTCCAACCTTCAGGTCGCCCAGGACCTGGGCCTGGAGGTGATCGGCCACTTCCGCCTTCCCCGGCAGGACTGGTGGGACTACTTCGAACAGGCCGAGCGGCAGTGCCAGCTGCACCACGGCGATAAGAGCCTGACCGAGACCATCGCCGCCATCCGGGAGGAGACCGACCTCTACCGGCGTGCCGGGCACAGCTACGGCTACGTGTTCTACATCCTGAAGAAGGCCTGAGCCTCCGAGAGGGTCCGGTGGCCTTCCCCGGGCCGGGGAAGGCCACCGGATCCTCTCGGATCCAGCTAGCTCGCGGGAACGAGCTTCAGGGCCGCGAGGACCCGTTCGGGCGTGAACGGCACGTGGGTCACCCGCGCGCCGGTGGCGTCGAACACGGCGTTGGCCAAGGCGGCGGCCACGGGCACCACGGGGGGCTCGCCGATGCCCTGGGTGACGGAGGTGTCGGTGCCCGCGAACACGACCTGGATGCGGGGGATGGCCGAAAAGCGGGGCAGCAGGTAGGTGTCGAAGTTCTTGTCGAGGATGCGGCCGCCCTTGAAGTGGATCTCCTCGCTGAGGGCCTGCCCGATGCACATGGTGATGGCGCCCTCCACCTGCTGGCGGGCCCCGTCGGGGTTCACCACCAGGCCCACGTCCACGGCCTCGAGGAAGCGCTCCGTCTTGACCCTCCCGGTGCGCTTGTCCACGGTCACCTGGGCCAGGGCCACCACGAGGCCCTGGCGCCAGGCCCCGCAAGCCAGGCCGATGCCTCGACCCGTGGGCCCGGGGGCGGGTTCCCAGCCGAAGGTCTCCACCGCCAGATCCAGAAGGCGAAGGAGACGGGCGTCGGTGATGAGGCGACGGCGGAGGGTCACGGGATCCAGGCCGGCCTTGGCCGCCAGCGCGTCCAGCTGGCTTTCCCGGGCGAAGGCGTTGGTGTGGGCGTTGGGGGCGCGCCAGGCGCCGACCTTGAGGGGATGGAGGCCGGGGACGGTGGGCGCCTGATACCGGTTCGACTGCATGTCGTAGCAGAGCTCGGCCTCACCCTGACTGACGCCGGCCACGGTGCTGTCCCAGAAGGTGATGGCGCCGCGCCCGGCATCCAGGCCGGAGCGGAGCTTCACCACGGCGGCGGGCCGGTAGCCGTCCAGGAAGAGATCCTCCTCCCGGTTCCAGGCCACCTGGATGGGCACGCCGGGAACCTGGCGGGCGATGCGAGCCGCCTCGATGGCCCCGGGCCCCACGAGCTTGCCGCCGAAGCCGCCCCCCACGAACTGGGCGATGATGCGGACCTTGTCCTGGCCCAGCTTCAGGGCCTCGGCCACGGCGTCGCGGAAGACGAAGGGCGACTGGGTGGAGGCCCAGACCGTCATGCGGCCCTCCTCCCATTTGGCGACGGAGGTGTGGGGCTCAAGCGTGGCGTGGCTTTCGTAGGCGTTGCGGTACTCCCCCTCCACCACGGTGGCGGCCCGTTTCTCACCCGCAGCGATGTCGCCGCGAGAGATCACCACGCGCTGTCCGGGCGCCGCCTTGTCCACGAGGTACTGGTAGATGCGCACATCGTCCACGTCGGGTTCGGGCCCCTCGAAGGTGCCCTTCACGAGGGCGAGGGCGAGGGCCTTGCGGGCGGTGTCGGGCTGGGCGTGGAGCACGGCCAGGAGGGTGCCGTCCCGCACGATACGCACGCCTGGCACCCGCTCGGCCGCCGACGTGTCCGCAGTGACCAAGGTCTGCCCCTGGGCCGGGGGACGCAGAACACACGCGTGGAGCGTTCCGGGCATGCGCAGATCGCCCGCGTACTGGGCGGCGCCGGTGACCTTGGCGAGGGCGTCCTTGCGGGGGACGCGGCGCCCGATCAGCGTGCAGTCGGAGAGGGACTTGGGCTTGACCTTGCCCAGGTGCCGCTCCATCTTCCGGCCCTTCACCAGCTCGCCAAAGGTCGTGCGGCGCGCAGGGGTTTCCTTCACCCAGATGGCGCCGTCCTTCAGGGTCAGGCCCGAGACCGGGGCGCCCAGGGCTTTGGAGGCCATGCGCAGGAGCACGGCCCGCGCCTCCGCGGCCGCGCCCCGCAGGACGGGGGCCGTGTGCCACATGGTGAGCGAGCCGCCGGTGGGCATGTCCCAGGGGCACAGGTCCGTGTCGCCCAGGACCATGTCCACCAGTTCCACCTTCCCCACCAGGCAGCTCACGCGGCCATCGGCTGAGATCTTCAGGTAGGCGTTGAAGTCCTCGGGGTAGGTGCCGGGTCGGGTCGGCACGATGGGCGCCGCTCCGAGGGGGGTGGCGAAGAAGAAGGTGAGCGTGCCCGCAGCGACGCCCTGGAGGAAGTCCCGGCGCCTCATCGCGCACCTCCCATGGCCTTGCCTGCCGTTTCGACCGCGTCCAGGATCCTCACATGGGCCCCGCAGCGGCAGATGTTCCCCTCCATGGCCTCGACGATCTCGGTCCTCGTGGCCTTGGGCTTCTTCTTCAGGAAGGCCCAGGCGGCCATGATCATCCCGGAGGTGCAGTAGCCGCACTGGAAGGCGTGGTGGTCCTGGAAGGCTTCCTGGACCGGATTCAGCTTTCCGTCATGGGCCAGGCCTTCGATGGTGAGCACCGACTTCCCGGCCACGTCTCCCAGCGGCGTGGAGCAGGAGAGCACCGCCTCGAAGTCCACCAGCACGGTGCAGGCCCCGCAGAGTCCCGCCTCGCAGCCCACCTTGGTACCCGTGAGGCCCAATTCGTCGCGCAGGACCCAGACCAGCATGCGATCACGGGGGCTCGCGACGGTGACGGGCTTGCCGTTGAGCGTGAACGAGGTGGTGGCGTTCATCGGGAACCTCCGGGACGAGGGCATGCCGTGGGAATCATCCATTGTATTCTTGGGGTTCAAGACCCGCGCCGAGGATCGAAGGCTAAATCCACAAGCCTCGATGAGGGCGTGACGGCCTGCAGCAGATGGGTCGCTTCACCATGAGTCATGGGTGCTCGGCGCATGATTCAGAGGCTGGATCTCCGCTCATGCTCCATGGAGGCGCCATCCATGCCAGCCTTCTGGAGGAGCAGGGCAATGTCCTTGGTGGGCGCGTTCCCGAAATAGCGCCCGTACTCCCGGGTGAACTGGGACACGCTCTGGTAGCCCACCTGGCGGCCCGCGCTTCCGGCGTCAAGCTTCCTCAGCAGCATGAGGCGCCGGGCCTCCTGCAAGCGCAGCGCCTTCTGGTACTGCAGGGGACTCATCTCGGTGACCGCCTTGAAATGCTGGTGGAAGGATGAAGGACTCATGTGCACCAGCGTGGCCAGGCGTTCCACATCCAGCGGCTTGTCGAAGTTGGACCGGACCCACGACACCGCCTTGGAGATCCGGTGGACCTTGCTCTCCTCCTGGCCGATCATGGCGAGCAGAGCCACGGCAGCGCCGCAAGGCTGGGAACCTCCTGGGTCACGAAGGGGCGGTCGAACCCGGCATTGTGCGCGATCACCAGTTCGGCCCGGGAAATCACCCCGTGAATCCGCTGGTGGTCCAGGCGCCGGCGCCGGAGGTCCTTCAGTTGGAGCTGATTGACCTTCATGGCCATGGGGTGGATCACCGCCGTCCCCGGGTCCTGGAGGCCGGTGTAAGCGTCGAGGACCCCCAGGACCTTCGGGGAGCCGGCGCCGCTGCGGCTGAAGACGAAGGCGATGATGCCCAGCTCGACGAGGGCATGCTGCTTGGGATCGAAGCCCGTGGTCTCGCAATCCACCACCAGACCAATGCCATGCTGGCTGGGCAGGAACCTGCCCGAGAAACGCCGAAGGGTTTCCAGGCCCTTCGGAAGCGGCGCAGGCGCCGGGCTGCGGGGCGGAGGCTTCGGTCCCCAGATGTGCTCCGCGCTCAGGCCCAGGGAGGCGAGGTGGCTCGAGATGACCCCCTCCACCATGGAGCTCCGGCGATTCCGGGTGATCACCTGGTCCACATAGTGCGGACGGACGCCCGCTTCGGTCGCCAACTGGTCCCGCGTCACGTGCACGCGCTCCAGCAAGGCCCGGATGCCCCAGGGATCCAACCCCTTTCCGGGGTTCCAGGCCAGCTGGAAGAGGAGCGTCTCCTGGGGAGGCAGGTCAGGGGGAAGGATCTTCATGCGTTCTCCTTGAGTGCGCACAGTGCGCAACTGCAAGAGGAACAAGCCCTTTATTGGAGTTATCTCTCTGAGATGGTGATCGTTATGGCCTCGATGGTAGGCCTTGGCGGAGCTGAAGCGCCCAACCAGCCATGGCGATGCCTCTGCCAAGGGACAGTTGGGGTGCCTCACCGCCACTCATGGATCAACCCACCAGCCGAGAGAGCAACTCGTCCAACGACACGCTGACGATGGTGGAGGCGTGGTCGCTCATGGCGTAGGGCAGGATCAGGTCCCGGCCGTGGATGAGGGAGCCGCAGCTGTAGACCACATTGGGGACGTATCCTTCCCGGCCATCGCCCTCCGGGGAAAGCAGGGGCTCAGAGAGCCGCCCCAGCACCTTCGTTGGGTCGTGCAAATCCAGCAGGACAGCGCCAATGCAGTATTTGCGCATGGGACCAACACCGTGAGTCAGCACCAACCAGCCAGCCTCGGTCTCGATGGGTGAGCCGCAGTTGCCGATCTTCACGGACTCCCAGAGCTCGGCCGGATGCAGGATCACCGTTGGATCGCTCCAGTAGTGGGGATTGTCCGAGACCATGAGGAAGAGGTTCTCATCGTCCTGGCGGGAGAGCATGGCGTAGTTGCCGTGGATGCGCCGAGGGAATAGGGCCATGCCCTTGTTCTGGACGGCGGAGCCGTTGAGGGTGAGTACCCGGAAGTGGAGAAAGTCTCGGGTCTCGATGAGCTGTGGAAGGATGGCGTGCCCGTTGTAGGCCGTGTAGGTGGCGTAGTAGGTCACGGTGCCATCGTCATCGGTGAAACGAACGAAGCGGGCGTCCTCGATGCCATTGCTCTCGTTGGGTGACACCGGGAATATGACGCGCTCGCTCATGGCTAGCTGGGAGGGGAAGTGCATCTCATAGTTGGAGTCGGCCAGCCACTGGATGCAGCTAAGGGTGTTGGTTAGGCCCTGGGTGACCGGCTGGGTCTCCCGCCGGATGCGCAGCACGCTCCGGAACAGCTCGCTGCGCGTGAAGCCGTCGCCCAGCGGCTCCATCACGGCCGCGGAGGCCCCGTTGTCGAAGCCCATCTCGTGCAGCTTCACCACGAAGGGAACTTTCATATAGCTGGGATCGGGGTCGAGCACAGGCATGCTGACGAAGCGGGAGATGGGATCCAGGCGGACGTCACCTTCCGGGCTGATGACACCCGTGCGGAACTCCACGGAGGAGATGTGCCCCTCCCCGGTGGCACGGAGGCTCATGACGAACCGCAGAGCGCCACTGGCCACGCCTTCCTGATCCGGGTGCGGGACGATGGAAGGGTTGAAGAGGGCTGCGGATTCCAGGGCGTACTCTCCCGAGAAGAGAGCGCCGATGAGGAGTGTGCGTTCCATCGACAGAGGACGATGCGTGAAGAGGTGAGGGGCCACCTTGTCGAAGCTGGCCAGCAGGGCGGCCTCGATGTCCAGGTGCCGGGCCTCGAAGTCCTTCAGCACCGCGGCCAGGTCCCGCCGGGTCTCCGCCTCGCTCAGGGCCAGGGCGCGGCCGATGATGGTGGTGATGCGCTGGATGCTGCCGGGGATGAAGGGGCGCAGGATGACGCGGGCACTTTGCGGAACCAGGCTGATGTCATGGCGACGGAGGAGGATGGGGCGCATCAGGAGAACCGAAGCGGGGGGGCGATAGGGTGCTCCGCGAAGGTCATTTCGGCAAGGGAGAGGTGGAAGGCCAGGGTGGATTCCGCGCCCTGGTTCTCGCTGACCCGGTCCTCGTGGAGACCATCGCTGCAGCCGCCGCTGCTGGAGTCGTAGAGGGGTACGCCCAGGTCGTTGCGGCCCAGAAACCACTCGAAGGCCCGCTTGGCTTCGTGGGACCAGGCTTCATCCCGGGTCGCCCGGAAGGCCTCGAGGCAGGCGGAGACCATGGCCTGCGCCTCCACCGGCTGCTGGTCGAAGTCGGCCCGGGCGCCGTCTCGCGCGTAGAACCCGTTGCTGCCGATGGGCCGGAAGTGGCCGGCCTGGGTCTTTTGCAGGGAGGCGAGCCACCGGAGGGACTGCAGCCCGATATCGAGGGCCTCGGGATGGGGCATTCGCTGACCGCCCAGCAGGAGGGCTTGGCAGAGCCGGGCGTTGTCGTACGAGGCGATGGGTTCGAACCAGGGCCAGTCCGGGGTGGCGCAGGCCTTCCAGAGCGCCACGAGCCGCTCGGTCAGGCTGCTACAGGCCCACAGCATCTGTGGGTGGCCGGGGTGGCGCCCCAAGAACTCGTGGATGCCCAGCAGGGTGAAGGCCCAGGCCCGCGGGGACGAGAAACCTTCCACCGCCGGGAGGCCGCGCTCGAACAGCTGGGTGGCCAGGCGCCGGTGTCCTTCATTCCGGGAGCGCCCCGCGCAGGTGCCCAGCGCCCAGAGCGCGCGGGCGTGACTGTCCTCGCTGCCGGCCTCCTCGAGCCACTGCCGCCCATGGCTCATGAAGTTGCGGAAACGGTGGGTCTCCTGGTTCAGCGCCGCGGAGAGGAAGGCCAGGTAGCTGGTGGCCTGGCGGTCCAGCAGCTCCTCCGGGGGGCGGCCGCCCAGCTCGTCCAGGAGGATGCAGAGGATCAGGGCGCGGGCGTTGTCATCGGTGCAGTAGCCCTCGTGGAAGTTCGGGACATTGAAGATGGCGTGCTGGAAGATGCCGGTGCCGTCGCTCATACGCACAAGGTGGTCCAGCCGGAGGGGGGGCAGGTCGTAGGGGCGGCTGGCCAGAGTCCACTGGGCGAAGGCCTTGCGGGGCGCGGCCTTCCGGTCCGTCCCCGCCCGCTGGAAGGACTCGAGGTAGCGCTGCGCCACGGCCGGCCAGATCATCCCGCGACCCATCTGGTAGGCCGTCTCCCGGGTGCGCTGCAGGAGCCCGGGGTCGTCGAGGTAGGCACAGACGCCCTCGGCGATGGCCTGCGGATCCCGGAAGGGCACCAGGATGCCGCGGCCGTCGTCCAGCAGCTCCCGCGCATGCCAGTAGGGCGTGGACACCACGGCCTTGCCGGCGCCGAAGACATAGGCCAGCGTGCCCGAAGTGATCTGTGCCTCGTTGAGGTAGGGCGTCAGGTAGATGTCCGTGGCGCCAATGAACTCCTTGAGATCCTCCAGCGAGACGAAGCGGTTGTAGAAGATCACGTGCTCCTTGACCCCGCGGGCCTCGGCCAGCCGCTCAAGGCCCAGGCGGTAGCTTTCACCGTCGCGGGCGACGAGGTGGGGGTGTGTGGCGCCCAGGACGAGGTAGACCACGTTCGGGTGGCGCTTGACGATGGCGGGCAAGGCCTCGATGACAGTCTCGATGCCCTTGCCGGGGCCCAGCAGGCCGAAGGTGAGCAGGACCATGCGACCCTCCACGCCCAGCTCGGCCTTGTAGAAGCTGGAGTCGATGAAGGGCAGGTCGGGGATGCCGTGGGGGATCAGGTCCACCTTGGTGTCCGGAATCCCGTACGCATCGCGCAGAATCTCCGCGCCCTTCCGGGCCATCACCACCAGGCGGTCGCTGCGGCGCGCCAGCTCTTCCATGACCTTCAGCTGGGACGGGTTCGGATCCCGCAGCACAGTGTGCAACGTGGTCACCACCGGCATCCGGACTTCCTTCAGCAGGGCCAGCAGGTGGCTGCCGGCCGGCCCGCCGTAAATACCGAATTCGTGCTGCACGCAGAGGACATCGACTTTGTTGAAGTTCAGGAAATCCGCCGCCCGGCGGTAGGAGTCCACATCCTTCTCGTCCAGCTCGAAGCGCACGCGCTCCGGGTACTCATAGGCATCCAGGCGATCGTTCACGGCCCCTGCGAAACACTGGGAGGCGGGCGCCGCTGCGGCCACGGCCTCGCACAGGTCGTGGGTGAAGGTGGCGATGCCGCAGAGGCGGGGCAGGAACCCGCCGAGAAAGGCGATCCGCCCCAGTGCCATGCTGTCGGTCATGTCCACTCCCGGGTGGTTCCCAGGCTGGAAGCGCCATGACCTGGACTGGAACGGCTCACCTGATCGTCCAGGCCATCCACCAGGCTGATCCTGCGCTCGAAGGCTCAGTACGCCTAGGGATTTCGGAGGGACTGCACCCCTGGCGTTCACGGGGAATGCTCGGGGTACAGGTCCTGGTTCCTCCGATCCACGGAGATCTCGACGGCGATCGCCGCCGCCTGTTCTGCCGCCACCCCTGCGGTCCTGCGCTCGTACTCGGCCTCCTCGAGGTCGTCCCGGGCGCGCAGGATCGTATCGGCGGCCTGCTCTTGCTCCCCAGGCAGATCCACCCGCAGTTCCTCGATGAGCATCATGATGGTCGCGGCCACCGGAAGCGCGAGAAGCGCCCCGAGCAACCCCATCAACGCCCAGCCGGCCATGAGGGCGAAGAACACCACCGAGGACGGGAGGCGCAGGGTGCGGCCGTATATTTTCGGGATGAGGAGGCGGCTCTCGAATTCCTGGTAGGCGAGCATCGCCAGGATGACGATGGCTCCGGCGGTGGGGCTGTGGCCGATGGCGGCCAGGCCTGCGGGTGCAATGGAAAGGACGGCGCCGATGTAGGGCAGGATGTCGGCGGCGGCCGCGAAGACCGCGAGCGCCAGGGCATTCTCCACGCCGCAGGCCGTGAGCAGGACGAAGGTGAAGGCGCCGATGAGGAAGCAGGTGATCAGCTGCCCCCGGATGTAGGCCCCGACGATGGTCTCCAGGTTCAGCATGACCCGAGTGAGCCGGATGTGGTGCCGGCGGGGGATGACCGCGAAGAGCCCGCCTCGCAGCCGGTCCCGGTCGATCATCATGTAGAGCGCGAGGAAGAGGGCGCTCAGGCCGTATGCGGCGACCTGGAAGATGCGCAGGGAGTAGGCGAAGGCCGTAGCCCCGACCCTGTTCCCCGGGGTGTTGTAGCTGAAGGTCCGCAGCCAGTCGGCGAAGGGCGCGCTCAGGTGGTAGTGGGCCAGATGATCAGCCAGTGCGGCCCGGAAGGCAGGTTCCCGCTCGAACAGCGCCGCGCCCTGGGCCACCATGGAGGGGACTGTGAGCATCACGGCGAGACTGACCAGGGTGATGACGCCCGTGAAGACGATCGCGATGCCGAAGCCCCGCCGGATCCGCCGCGCCTCCAGCCAGAGGACGATGGGACTGAGCGTCCCCAGGATGAACAGGGCCACCACCACCACGAGGATGACGGGCCAGAGGCGGAACAGCAGCCACAGCGAGAACAGGATGAGGGCCAGGCTGATGAACGTGGTGTGCGACACCACGAAGCGCATGGTGCTGGGGCTCGCGTCGACGGGCCGCTGGCCATCAGGATGACGACTGGGGGGAATGATCGGAGGCCCGAGTGGGTTCATGGCAACACCGGCATGGCATCTCCAGGGGAAGCGGGGGAGGCATCGGGGCCGACCCGGCCGGCAGTACCTCACTGCAGGCCATCGCGACCCAGCCAACCACGAGCAGCATCCGTTCCAATTTCCCAAGATGCGGTTAAGCCAATAAGAACCAACGCTTCCCACTATCAGGGAGCATCATCCTTCAGGTCGCCACGCGGACCTTCCATCAAAACGGTGAGGCGATCGTCTCAATTCGAAGGAGCCCTCCAGGTCGGGATCCGCACCTAAGGCCTCCTTCGAATTGAAGGAGGCCGCCCATCATCCTGATGGTGCCCAGGCCGGGCCCGCTATGTTCGATCGAATCCAAGTTCATGATTCGAAAGATATTCATGGTGTGGCGCAGGATGTGCTGACTTCTACCTGAGGTTCACTTCCCAGGTGGGACGGATCTTCATGGCGTGGCGCCAGCCAGTCACCCCAGAAGCGCCCCGCCGCGAGGGGTGAATGACTTGTGCGTCGATCCCCTGCCCTGGAGCCAGCCATGAACAGCAAAGCCGCAATCCCGATCCTTTCGATCCTCCTGCTCTCGGCCTGCGTGGTGGTGCCCAACCGCCACGGCGGCGTGGAGGTTATCCCCATCCTGCCGACCATCGTGGAGGTCGACTCGGACAACTACTACGCCCATGGCGGCTACCACTACTTCCACACCAACGACCGCTGGTACTACGCGTCCCAGCGGGATGGCGAGCGCCGGGAACTGCCCCGCTCCCACTGGCCGAAGGAGACCCGCCATCGCGGCTGGGACCATCAGCGCTGATTTCTCTTGTTCCCTGGATAAGCCCGCCTGACGCGGTTCCCTGTTGCGCAGGTGGGGAGCCATCCACCTTGACGAGGTAAGCACTCATGAAACCGACCATCATCTTCGCCATCGTCCTGATCGCCGCCGGCCTCGCCGCCTTCGCCTACCAGGGCTTCACCTACACGACCCGGGAGAAGGTCGTGGATGTGGGCCCCGTCCATGTGATGGCAGACCGGACCAGGTCGGTCCCCCTGCCCCCCGTGGTGGGAGCCATCGCGGTCGCGGCCGGGGTCGTGCTCCTGGTGCTGGGGCGCCGGCCGGACTGAGCCCGCCGTGGATCACGGCCTGTCGCCAACTACATGAAGAGGAGATACACCATGTTTGGAACCATTCTGATCGTGTTCGTCATCCTACTGCTGATCGGCGCCATCCCGCGCTGGCCTCACAGCCGGGATTGGGGCTACTACCCGAGCGGTGGCCTGGGATTGCTGCTGCTCGTGCTGGTCGTCCTGCTGCTGCTTGGCCGTATCTAGACACCTGGAGCTTCGCGGCGATGGTGTTGGCTGCCGGGTCCACGCCCCACGGCCAGGGCGCCGCCCAGCGTGGGTTTCGCGGGAGTCACCGTGGGCCGCATTCGAAGGGTCGGAGCCTGTCTCACCATCACCCTGGTGAGTCTGGCCGCGCCCCTCCGGGCCGCCCGGACGACCAAACCCTGGAGCGCCCTGGAGGCCCGCAAAGCCACCATCGGCAAGATCGAAGTGGAGATCGGAGATGTCTTCGACCTCACCAGGCCCGAAGAGAATACCTGGGTCGGCCGGACGGCCAACCACCTGCATGCCTCCACCCGCGAGGTGGTGATTCGGAGGATCCTCCTCTTCGCGGCGGGCGAGCCCGTGCGGGAGCGCCGGATCCGCGAGACCGAGCGTCTGCTCCGGGCGCTTCCGTTCGTGAAGCTGGCCCGGATCGATCCCCTGATTCAGCCAGACGGCAACGTGGTGGCCGTGGTGAAGGTCCGGGACGCCTGGACGACCCAATTGAACGTGGGCTACTCCCACGTCGGGGGCCAGCACGCCATGAACCTCAGCCTCGACGAGAAGAATTTCCTGGGGTCAGGCAAGGGTGTGGCCTTCGATCTGTCGAAGGACCACGAGCGCAGCACCTGGGGCCTGGCCTACGCAGACCCCCAGGTCTTCGGGAGCCGATGGACGCTCGCGGCGCACACCCAGTACCTCACCGATGGGTTCGTGCGCAGCATCCAGCTGGAACGCCCTTTCTATGCCCTGGAAACACCGTGGTCCGCCGGGGTCGCCCTGTCGCAGAGCCATTCCAGTCTTTACCTCTACGACCAGGGCACCCAGGTCTTCCAGGCCCCCTTTGTCCAGAATGAGGTCCGGCTGTCGGGCGCCTGGCTGCTGCATGAATCGGGGAACCGGGTCTGGCGGGCCGGAGTGCTTCTCCAGCGGCAGGACACCCGCTACGGCCCCATCACCCGGATGAGCCCCTTGAGCCCCCTGCCTGCGCCCCTCCTCACCGACCGCCGGCTCCGGGGCGCCGGGGTGACCCTGGCCACCCAGGAGGATGCCTTCGAGGAGTTCGAAAACCTCGCAGGCATGGACAGCCCCGAGGATTACAACCTGGCCTGGACGGGCGACCTGGAGCTGGGGAGCTACAGCAGGGCCTGCGGGTCCACCTTGAACGCCCCCTTCTTCAAGGTCCAGGTGGCCAAGGGCTGGTCCTCCTCCAATGCGAACCTCACCCTGTTCACCGCCTCCTGGGATGGCCGGAGGCCCGCCACCGGCATGGAAGACAGCCGCCTGGCCCTCTCCCTGGTGAGCTATCACAAGCTGACGGAGAACCAGATCCTGGCGGGCCTTGTGGCCGTGGACCGGGCCCGGCGCCCGGACCCCGAGCACTGGTACTACCTCGGCGGCGACCAGGGCATGCGGGGCTTCCCCAACCAGCTCCATCCGGGAGACGCGCGCTGGCAGGCGTCTTTCGACTACCGGTACCTGACCGAGCAGCGCTGGTGGGGTCTCGTGAGACTGGGGTACAGCGCCTTCGTGGACCTGGGCTCCGTCCGCCGGCTGGATGGACGGGGCTGGTCCCGCACCTATTCCGATGTGGGCGTGGGGCTGCGCCTGGGCAACCTCAAAAGCTCCGTGGGCCGCGTGATCCTTCTGAACGTGGCCATGCCCTTGAACCGCGAGCCCTATCAGGCCCGCTGGCAGTTCACGGCCGGCAACGCCTTGCGGTTCTGATTCCGAGAGACTGGGCTGGGCGCAACCGGTTGGCGAAGACCCATCAAATTGGAGGAAGGGGACCTTCGGAATGATGGACCTGTCCCTGGCGCGGACCGCGCCTCTGGCCTTAACTAGAAGTTAACGAACGAGCTGGTAGTTGGAACGGAACCTGCTGCATGGCCTTCGGGAGGATCTCACACCCCGGAAGGGTGAGGCCTCTGTCAGGAGGTCCATCTCCCCATCCCAGGCCATCGACGCCGCACACCCGATCCATCCCGAGGTTCCCCGGCGTTCTCTTCCATGGGAATGCCCACATCCCTTTCAGCGAAACGATGTGCCCCACGGCGCACCATGCTGATTCATCCACCCCGAGAGATCCCGAACGACGGGCTTCCAGGCGGGCTGGGCGTTTGAGTGGTCCATGCGCCGCCTGCATCTTCGGCCTCGCGATCCGCATGTCTGTTCGCGGTTTCCCAGAGGTTGCTCCTTGTCCAAGCCCGCCCGCATTTCCTCCCACTCCAGCCCCGTCAGGGCTGAGGAAGGGGGCATCCTCCGTCCGCGAAGGGGCCGTGCCATGTCCTCTAGGATTCCGCTCAAGGCATGCGTCACCCTCGCCGCACGGGTTCTCCTAACCGCGCTGCTGGTCATCCTTGCCTTCGGGGCCGCCACGTCGCTCGACGCGAGGCCGTCCGAGCAGGTCGAGGTGCGCCCGGGGCCGCTGAGGACGCCGGTAACCGCCTTCAACCGCGCGCTGGGAGAGATCCTCCTGGCCAAGGAAGGCGCGAGGGAGAAGCAGGTGGCGGGGCTTCCCGCGGACCTGGCCAGGCTGGCCGTCGTCATGCCCGTGGTCGGCGCCTGCTTGCTGCTGGCGGCCTTCGCCCTTGTCTACGCCCGGCGCCGTCCATCGGAGCAGCGGATCAGGGACCGGGCCCATGCCGACGCGCAGCATCAGCTCGGCATCCAGGAGGACACCAACGACCAGCTCCAGCGGATCAACGCCATCCTCCAGGCGAGCGAGGAGCAGCTTTCGGTCACGCTCAATTCCATCGGAGACGCCGTCATCGCCACCGATGCGGCGGCCCGCGTGAAGATCCTCAATCCAGTCGCCGAGCAGCTGACCGGCTGGACCCTGGCCGAGGCCATGGACCGTCCCCTTGACGACATCTTCCACATCATCAACCAGGAAAGCCGCCTGCCGGCGGTGGCCCCGGTCATGGAGACCCTGGCGCGGGGGACGATCCAGGGGTTGGCCAACCACACCCTGTTGATCGCACGCGACGGCACAGAACGGGCCATCGCCGACAGCTGCGCGCCCATCCGGGACCGGGACAGGAAGGTGGTGGGAGCCGTCCTCGTGTTCCGCAACGTTACCGACGAGTACGCCTCGCAACAGGCCCTGCGGGACAGCAATGCCATGATCCAAACCATCCTCGGCACTGTGGTAGACGGCATCATCACCATCCACGCCCGGAACGGGGTCATCCACACTGCCAACCCCGCCGCCGAGCGGATGTTCGGGTACGCCGCGACCGAGCTGGTAGGCCAGGGCTTCGGTCAATTGATTCCCGAGTTCGGGCAGACCCAGCCCGATGGCGCCCTGGATCTCTTCCAGGCCAGCGAAGAAGCCCGCGCCCTCGGTTTCGGCCGGGAGATCGAAGGCCGCCGCAAGAGCGGCCAGGCCTTCCCTCTGGAAATGGCCGCGGGCGAGATGTGGCTGGGTGGCCAGCGCTATTTCACGGGCATCCTGCGCGACATCACCGCCCGCAAGCAGGCCGAAGCGGCCCTTCTGAAGGCGGGCGCCCTCCAGAACGCGATCTTCAACAGCGCCAATTTCTCGAGCATCGCCACGGATGCCAAGGGCGTCATCCAGATCTTCAATGTCGGTGCCGAGCGGATGCTGGGCTACGCAGCGGAAGACGTCCTGAACAAGATCACCCCTGCCGACATCTCGGACCCCAAAGAGCTGATCGAGCGGGCCCGTGCCCTGAGCGAGGAACTGGGAACCACGATCACCCCGGGCTTCGAGGCACTGGTGTTCAAGGCCTCCCGGGGCATCGAGGACATCTATGAGCTGACCTACACCCGGAAGGACGGCAGCCACCTGCCAGCATTGGTATCGGTGACGGCCCTGCGGGACGCGCTGGACGCCATCATCGGGTACCTGCTCATTGGAACCGACAACACGGCCCGGATCCAGATCGAGGCCGAGCGGACCCTCCTGAACGCGACCCTGCAGGACAAGAACGCAGAGCTGATGAGTGCCCGGATCATCGCCGACAAGGCCAACCTCGCCAAATCCGAGTTCCTCTCCAGCATGAGCCATGAGCTGCGCTCGCCCCTCAACGCCATCCTCGGGTTCGCACAGCTGATGGACTCAGCCACCCCGGCCGCAAGCCCGGAGCAGAAGGCCAGCATCGATCGGATCCTCCACGCAGGGTGGTATCTGCTGGAACTGATCAACGAGATCCTGGATCTGGCCGTGATCGAATCCGGCAAGCTCTCCATTTCCGAAGAGCCCGTGTCGCTGGCGGAAGTCATGTTCGACTGCCGCTCCATCATCGAACCCCAGAGCCAGAAGCGTGGCATCACGCTGACCTTCCCGATCTTCGAGGCTCCAACCTTCGTGAGGGCCGACCGGGTCCGCCTCAAGCAGGTCCTCATCAACCTCCTGTCCAATGCCATCAAGTACAACCGCCCTGGGGGAACGGTGGTGGTGGCCTGCACCACCACCGTCCAAGGTCAGATCCGCATCAGCGTCCGGGACACCGGACAAGGCCTATCGCCCGATCAGGTGCGGCAACTCTTCCAGCCCTTCAACCGCCTCGGTCAGGAACGGAGTGCCGAGGAGGGGACGGGGATCGGCCTGGTGATGAGCAAGCTGTTGGTGGAGCTGATGGGCGGGACCATCGGCGTGGATAGCAAGGCAGGGACGGGGAGCATGTTCTGGTACGACCTCCAGGCGTCGGCTCCCCCTGAGCCTCCCCGCCTTGACGAGCGCCTCCCGGAGAAGGCAACGGCACCAGGAATGGACATCGAACCGCTCCGCACAGTCCTGTACGTGGAGGACAATCCAGCCAACCTCGACCTGGTCTCCCAGATCATCGGCCGGCGCCACGACCTGAGGATGCTCAGCGCGGTGGACGCAATGCAGGGACTCCAGCTGGCCCGCGACCACCAGCCGGATGTCATTCTCATGGACATCAACCTGCCCGGACTCAGCGGCATCGGGGCACTGGCCCTCCTGCAGAAGGACGCCCGGACCAGTCCTATCCCAGTGATCGCCATCAGCGCCAACGCCATGGTGGGAGATATCAGGAAGGGTCTGGAGGCGGGTTTCTTCCGCTACCTCACCAAGCCCATCAACGTCGTCGAGTTCATGGACACGCTGGACGCCGCCCTTGAGCCTGCCCGGCAGGCATACCCAAAACCAGGTAAGGAGCTGCGGTTCCCATGATCAACGCGACGGACATTCTCCATGGCAGGATCCTGATCGTGGACGACCAGGAAGCCAATGTGGTGCTGCTCGAGCAGATGCTGCGGGGCGCGGGCTACTCGGCCATCAGTTCCACCATGGATCCGAACCAGGTCTGCGAGCTCCACCTCGTCCATCGTTACGACCTGATTCTGCTCGACCTTCAGATGCCTGGGATGGACGGTTTCCAGGTGATGGAAAACCTCAAGGAGATCGAGAAGGGAAGCTACCTCCCGGTCCTGGTGATCACGGCCCAGCCGGCCCACAAATTGAGGGCGCTTCAAGCGGGGGCGAAGGATTTCGTGAGCAAACCTTTTGACCTGGCCGAGGTGCTGATCAGGGTGCACAACATGCTCGAGGTCCGCCTGCTCCACCTGGAAACCAGGAAACTCTACGATCGTGTCCTGGCCGAGCAGAAGGTCTCCCAGCGCCTCCTGCTCAATGTATGGCCGGATTCCCTGGCTGAACAACTGAAGGGGCGCCCCATGGTCGAGGCGGGCACCTTTGCGGAGCTCGTCACCGAGAGCTACGCCGAGGTGACGGTGCTGTTCTCCGACATTCTCGAGTTCACCAGGTTCAGCGAGGCCCTCGACATCATCGAGGCGGTGGATCGATTCAATGCGCACAGCCGGTACCAGCTGAACCTGCGCATTGGCCTGGATGTCGGCGCGGAGGTCTCCACGGTCGCCCTCAAGCGCAAGATCATCTACGATCTGTAGCCATCTGGCATCGATGAAGTCCGATCAATCCGAACCCATGGCGCATTTCCTGGTGCATTCGGGGCAGATGCCGTGCGTGAACTCAGCCTCTGAGTGCTCGCGGATGAACTGCTCGATCCCATTCCAGTAGCCCTGGTCATCGCGAATCTTTTTGCACCAGGCACAGATGGGCAGGAGCCCACTCAGAAGCTTCACATTGTCGAGCGCCTTCTGCATCTCCTCGTTCCGCCGCTCCAGATCCTGACGATAGGTCCTGGCCTCGGCATGGAGCAACCGCACCTCCAGCATGTTCCGGACGCGCGCAAGCACCTCGGCCAGGTCGAAGGGCTTGCTGACGAAATCCTTCGCCCCGGATTCGAGGGCCCGCAGCCTGTGCTCAGGGCGGGCGCTGAGGATCAGCACAGGCAGGTAGCCCTCTGGGTCTACGGCCTGCAGGTCTTTCATCACCTGAAAACCATCCCTGGTTGGCATCTCGAGATCCAGCAGGATGAGGTCGTAGTTGTGGCTCGCGTGGAGCCCCGAGACCTCGCCCGGCTCCAGGGTGGAGGTCACCGAGCCATAGCCCGCGTGGCGAAGCATGCCTTCAACCACAGCGACATCGGCCTCCTGGTCATCCACGATCAGGATGCCGGCTTTCAGGATCTCGTCGGTCGTGACCATGGAGCCTCCTGCTGATCCCTCCAACCCATCGCCTCCGGCCCGGGGGGCGCGAGGCTATCAGTTGCCCTTCCGGCGCGAACGATCGCCACTGATCAGGCCATAGCTCTTGAGCTTGCGGTACAGGGTCGCCGACCCGATCTGCAGCTGCTCGGCGGTGCGGGTCTGATTGCCGTCGTTCTGCGCCAGGGTGGCCAGGATGTATTCCTTCTCGATGGCGTCCAGCGGTCGGACGGTTCCATCGAAGGCCACGGGGCCAGGTCTGGCCTGCCGGACCTCCTCCGGAAGATCCTCCAGTTCCACGCGGGTTCCCGGCGATAGGGCCACCGCGCGCTCCATGGCATTTTCGAGCTCGCGCACATTCCCTGGCCAGGCGTAGCGGATGAGCTGGTCCGTCGCGCTGGGGGTCAGGCCTGTGATCTTGCGCTTCATCCATAGGGCCGACCCAGCCAGGAGAACCCGGGCAAGCGGCAGGATGTCATCCCGGCGCTCCCGGAGCGCGGGGACGTGCAGTTCCACCACCTTGAGCCGATAGTAGAGATCCTGTCGGAAGACGCCCCGGGTCACCTCCAGGGCCAGATCGCGGTTCGTCGCGGCGATGATCCGCACATCCACCTTGCGGCTCTTGTTCTCGCCGACGCGGCGGATCTCCCGCTCCTGGATGGCCCGCAGTAGCTTGACCTGCATCCCAGGCGACACCTCGCCCACCTCGTCCAGAAGCAGGGTTCCTCCGTTGGCGGATTCGAACAGGCCGGGCCGGTCATGGGTGGCGCCGGTGAAGGCGCCGCGGGCGTGCCCGAAGAGTTCGCTCTCCAGAAGTGTCTCGGCGATGGCTCCGCAGTTCACGGCAATGAAGGGTCCCGTCGCCCGGGTGGATTCCTCGTGGACCAGGCGGGCGATACGTTCCTTGCCAGACCCGCTTTCACCGGTGATGAGCACGGTGGAATCCACCTTCGCCACCCGGCGCGCCAGGTCCACCACCCGCTTCATGGCAGGGCTCCTGGCCACGATTCCCAGGGTGGGCTCATCACCCTCGGGCATCACGAGAACCAGCGCCCGTTTATGCTCCTTGATCTTCCGCTCCGCGGCCTTCAGGGTCTCGGTCACCCGGTGGATGGAGACTTCGAGGCAGTCTGACAGCCGGTTCTTGTCATAGAAGCGCAGCTCCTCTGCTCGCTCATCACCCCACTCTTCGCGGGTGCGTCCGAACAGGTGGCAACCGGCATCGCCCTTGCCCTGGCAGTGATCCTCGAGAACGAAGACCTCCCGGCCGACCGTTCGGCTGAGGTAGCCGCTGATGAGGCCGCAGATGGTCCAGCACATGGGCGCATCCGCCCGACCGAAATGAAGGAGATGCTGCTCGGCCTCATAGGAGGACACAAGGATCATGCCCTCCTTCGAGAGCGGCTCCTTCCCCTCGGTTTGAACCCCGAAGAGCCCCCCCAGGGTGTGGATCCGGGTTCCGGCGCGGCGCCATTCGTCATCATCGTCCCATTTGAATTCAGCCTGCATGGCTTCGGCCATCCGCCATCCGTGGGCGAAGCCGAACTGGGTCAGGACGGTCCTCGCGGCGGTGAGACCGAAGTTTTCGACCAGGTACTTGCGGAGGAGCCCCATCGCCACCGCATCCAGCAGGATCGCTCGCTGGCCGCCGAAGCGAATGACCCCCCCTTCTGGATCCAGCTCCAGGAGTTCCTTGTGGTCCAGATCTTCGGCACGCATTGGTGGCCTTCGTCCTTCGGACTGAAGGAGGAGTCGTTCATCTTGATCGAAGATACCACCGAGTCAACGAAATGATCAGTATTTAAATGATGTAATTAAAAAAGTTATTAATTGGCTCAAATCATGCGCAAAGGAACCCCTGAAGAGGAGTTCCGCCGTGATTCCACGAGACGCCGCCATTCGAAGAGACCTCTTCCGGCTCGCCATGACCGCGGGAACGGCCCTCCTGGTGGCTTCGCAGCTCGCCTGCCGCCAACCGCAGTCCATTCCATCGTCCATCGAACCGCCTCCCTCGGCGCAGTCGGGTGACCGGTGGCCCCTGACCACGCAGACGACGCTCAAAGCCAATTGGCCCAGCGCAATCATCCTCGCCACCTGGTGGGTTCGCCCTCCGCGCCCCGCCAAGGCAGAAGCCCCTACCGCCCCGAAATCAGCCGAATCCAAACCACCCGTCAGCCCCCGCCCGGTTTAGCAGGGTGAGTGAACCTGCCAGTCCTTCCGACCCTCTAGAACCATCCACCTCACCCTTCAGGAGTTTTCAATGAAGCATTCCACCAGCGGAATCCAACGGCTGACGGTCCCCATGGGCTGCCTGCTGCTCCTCCTCGTCGCCGGATGCCGGGGCCGCGACCCGATTCTGGGCGGAACCGGCGTGGTCAGCATCCCCACCCTGGACAACACCCCGCCCCAGGTAACGCTCACCCAGCCGGCGACGACCAGTCCTGGCCCAACGGTGATCGCACCTTCCAACGCGGCCATCACCGCCACCTTCTCCGAGGACATGGCGCCCGCATCCCTCTCGAACACCTCCTTCACGGTGACGAGCGCGGGCCCCGGCGGGAACCCGACCGGTTCCGTGACCTATTCGGCCAGCAGCCGCACGGCGAGCTTCACGCCCGCAGCCGCCCTGACGGTCGGAACCACCTACACCGCCACGGTGACCACCGCGGCCACCGACCAGGCGGGCAACCACCTGGCCGGCAACCAGGCGGCCCTGCCCGCCGCCAGCAACTTCATGTGGACCTTCACCGCTTCGGCGCCCGACCTGGTGGCCCCCACCCTTATCCTCACCAGCCCGGCCCACCTGGCCATCGGGTCACCGATCAACAGCTCGATCAACGCCACCTTCAGCGAGGCCATGGACCTGTCGAGCCTCACCACGGCGACCTTCACCCTCCAGCCCAGCGGGCCTCCCCTCGGCGGCGTGGTCGCAGGCCTGATCGTCTATGACGCGCTGACCCGCATCGTAACCCTCACCCCCACCGCCCCCCTGAGCGCCAACACCCAGTACACCGCCACCATCAACGGCGCCAAGGACCTGGCTGGGAACGGCTTGGTACCGGGGCTCGCCACGAACCCCTGGACCTTCACAACCGGCACCACCGCGGTCCCCGCCGGCGTGGCCCTCGGTTCCGCTGGAGCCTTTGGCATCATGGCCACCTCCGCTATCACGAACACCGGTGCCGCCACGCTCATCAACGGCGACGTGTCCCTGGAACCCGGAACCTCCTGTGGGCTGCTACCCATCCAGGTGAACGGCACGATCCACATCAACGACACTGTATCCCACCAGGCCCGCACGGACCTGCTGGTGGCCTACAACTACGCCAAGACCCTGCCCCCCGGCATCACCATCGCCGGCGGCGCCGACCTGGGCGCGCTCTACCCGCTGGGCATGCCCCCGGGCACCTACACCTCGGGCAGCACGATGCTGGTCTCGACACCCCTGACCCTCGACGCCGGCGGCAATGCGAATGCCACCTGGACCTTCCAGATCGGCTCTTCCCTGACGACCACGGCGAACATCACCCTCCTCAATGGCGCCCAGGCCAAGAACGTGTTCTGGGTCCCCACGCTGGATGGGACGGTCGGAGTCGGAACCACCTTCTACGGAAACATCGTGTCTGGCCGGGACGTCACGGCGAAGACAGGAGCGGTCATCCACGGCCGGATCCTGGCTGGCGCGGCACTCGCCGGCACCATCGCCCTCGACACCACTACCGTCAACGTCCCCGCCCACTAGCATCCCGAGTCCCCCCACCCATCCATTGGAGTAGCTCATGAAGGCATCAAGATTCTCAGGAATGCTCGGCCTGGTGGCGCTCGCGCTGATCGCCAGCCCCCCCGCCATGGCCCAGGACTCGGGCTGGTACCTCGGCCTCAACGTCGGGAAATCCAAGGCGAAGATCGATGAGGCCAAGCTCGTCAACGACCTCACCGGCTCCGGCTTCACCGTCACTACGTTCAACGATCGCAGCAGCAGCACCGGCTACAAACTATTCGGCGGCTACTCGTTCAACAGGTATTTCGCCTTCGAGGGCGGCTACTTCGACCTGGGGAAGTTCGGCTACGACGCCACCACCCTGCCAGCTGGCACCCTCAACGGCGAGATCAAGGTCAAGGGCCTCAACTTCGACGCCGTCCTTAGCCTCCCCCTCACGGAGAAGTTCTCCCTGTTCGGGCGGGTCGGCGTGGACCGGGCCAGAACCTCCGGCTCCTTTGCGGGCACCGGCTCCGTGACCTTTCAGAACCCCAGCCCCAAGGAACAGGCGACCAACATCAAGTACGGCGGCGGCCTGCAATACGACTTCACCCGGACCTTCGGTATGCGCGCCGAATGGGAGCGTTACCGCATCAACGATGCCGTCAGCAACAAGGGCGACATTGACCTGACCTCGATCGGCCTTCTCGTGCGCTTCGGCCGGAGCGGGCCTAACCCCGTCGCCCAGGCGGCCATGCCTGAGCCCGTGGCTCCCGTGCCGGAGCCCTACGTCGCGCCGATCCCCGTGGTCGTGCCCACCGTGGCCCGAACCGAGCAGTACTGCACCATCCTCGACCTCACCTTCGAGATCGACCGTGTTGCCATTGAACGCGACGATCTGGAACGACTCGCCGTGGTGGGAACCTTCCTCACCAAATACCCCGACACCACTGCCGTGATCGAAGGCCACACGGACAACGTCGGCACGGAAGAACACAACCTGGCGCTCTCCAAGCAGAGGGCCGAGAGCGTCGTGACCTACCTGGTGGATACCGGTCATGTCGACCGCAGCCGCCTGTCCGCCGTGGGCTATGGGTTCGCCCGCCCCATCGGGGACAACGCCACCGAAGAAGGCAAGCGCCAGAACCGTCGAATCAACGCCGTCGTCTCCTGCGTGACCGACATCGAGGGGCTGAAGGTCCAACCTGCCCGGATCACCATGGCCATGGAGATCGAGTTCGACCTGTTGAAAGACGATGTCAAGCCCGGGCACCGCGAGGAACTCCGCAAGGTGGCCAATTTCCTGAAGGCCAACCCGGTCGTCACGGCCACGGTGGAAGGGCACGCCGGCAAGGTCCAGACCACCGAGGCCTCGGCCATGGCCATCTCCAAACGCCGCGCCGAGAACGTTGTCACCTACCTGGTCGACA
>JAFJUR010000173.1 GCA_017859995.1 Holophagaceae bacterium
GGCATGGCCATCGACGTGGACGGCACCCTCGACCTCCGGGGCCACGCGCTTTCGGACGCCCTGGAGCGCCTCAAGGACCGCCTGGGCGACGGGCAGGTGCTGGGCTGGCGCAGCCTCCTGGTGACCCTGGGCCCCGACCCCGTCCTGCATGAGGGGCTCCTGAACCTCTTGGCCTCCGGTGAAGCCCCGGTCGCGCGCTATGCCCAGGCGCCGGTCCCCATGGGCGGCACCCAGGCCTGGCTGCTCTACCTCGGGCCCACGCCCGCCCAATCCTGATCCTCCCCAACGGAGCCTCGACCATGAGCTTGCTGGTAGTCGGCAGTGTGGCCTTCGATGACCTGGAGACCCCCTTCGGGCGGCGCGAACACGCCCTCGGCGGGTCGGCCACCTATTTCTCCCTGAGCGCCAGCCGGTTCCACCCGGTCCGCATCGTGGCGGTGGTGGGCGAGGACTTCGGCCCCGAGCAGATGAAGGTCTTCGACCGCCGGCCCATCGACCTGGCGGGGCTCTCGAAGGTGAAGGGCCTCAGCTTCCACTGGAAGGGCGAGTACGGCTACGACCTCAACGAGGCCCGGACCCTGGCCACGGACCTCAACGTCTTCGCGGACTTCAAGCCCGACCTGCCGCCCGCCTACCGGGAATCCCACTACCTCTTCCTCGGAAACATCGACCCGGTGCTGCAGCTGGACGTGGTGCGCCAGATGACCACCCGTCCCAAGTGGATCGCCCTGGACACCATGAACTACTGGATCCGGGGCTCCCGGCCCGCCCTGGAGGCGGTCCTCAAGGAGGTGGACATCCTCCTGGTCAACGATGCCGAGGTGCGAGAGCTCACCCAGGAGCATGGGCTGATCAAGGCCTACCGGAAGATCCAGGCCCTCGGGCCGAAGATCCTGGTGGTCAAGCGGGGCGAGTACGGCGTGGCCCTGTTCACGCCCGACGGCATTTTCGCCGCCCCCGCCTACCCCCTGGAGAACGTCTTCGACCCGACGGGCGCCGGGGACACCTTCGCCGGCGGGTTCCTGGGCTACCTCGCCTGGATCGAGCGGACCGACGTGACCGCCCTGAAGCACGCGGCCCTGGTGGGCTCCGTCATGGCCAGTTTCACGGTGGAACAGTTCTCCACCGAACGCCTCGAGCAGATCAGCCAGGACGAAGTCCGCAACCGATTGTCATTATTTTCAGATATGATCCGCGTCGAAGACCTATAATCAGCGCTACCTAATCCTCACTGGGGGTTTCAGATGCACCAGCCCTACCGCCTGAATATCGGCCGGATGCGCGCCCTGGCCATGGCGCCCGGACTCCTCGCGGTCCTGGCGCTCGCCGGACCGAGCCTGAAGGCTCAGGAGGCCGCCCCTGCCAATGCCGTCAAGGTTGAAGAACACGCCTCCAAGTGGGATTACCCCAAGGAGCTCAACGTTCCCGAAGGCTCCCGCACCCATCTGGTCCAAAAGGGCGACACCCTCTGGGACCTGGCCGGCAAGTACCTCGGCAACCCCTATGCCTGGCCCCAGATCTGGGAGCTGAACCAGTGGGTGAAGGATCCGCACTGGATCTATCCTGGCGACCCCCTGGTCATCGACCTCGCCCGGGCCGTGGCCACCGCGGGCTCCGTGCCCGATGCCGTGGCCAACCTGCGGCCGGACCAGCGCCGCGCCGATCCCAGCGCCGTCCGCCGGCCTGAGCTGGGCTTCTCCTTCCAGGACTTCATCCAGCTGCCCTTCTTCGCCGCCGAGGGCGCCGAGGCCCACTACAAGGGCCAGGGCGCCTTCGTCATCACCTCCAACAAGCGGGAGGACCGACAGTACCTGGGCGAGGGCGAGACCATTTACATGAACGGCGGCACCGACCAGGGCGTGAAGACCGGGGACCGCTTCCTCGTCCTCAAGACCGTGGCCCGCAAGCAGACCCACCCCACCCTCAAGAAGAAGAAGCTGGGCGATGTCGTGCAGCAGGTCGGCGTCGTGCGCGTGACCCTGGCCCAGGCCAAGGGCTCGGTGGTCGTGGTCGAACGCACCCTCGACACCGTGCAGGTGGGCGACCACCTCGTGCGCTTCACCGAACCCGCCAACCTGCCCCTGCAGATCCGCACCGACACCACCGAGCCGGTGAAGGTCGCCGGCAATGCCGCCGTGGTGGTCTACACCCGCGACGCCAAGCTGCACTCCGCCGGGGGCGACATGATCATCGTCGACAAGGGCGCCAACGATGGCCTGAAGGTCGGTGACGTGCTCCTCGCCGTCCGCGTGAAGTCCTACCCCGTCGGCCCCGAAGGCCAGAAGCGGCCCGACCAGGAGACCACCACCCACTACCTCGGCCAGGCGCTGGTGGTCCGCGCCGACGCCCAGACGGCCACCTGCCGGGTGCTGCGCTCCAACGAGGAGATCCGCATCGGCGACACCGTCACGCCCTGAGCCGCTTCCCGCTCCAGGCAGAAGGCCCCCGACCGGGGGCCTTCGCGCGTCAGGCCTCTGCTTCCGGCGCGAACCGGAGCCCCACCACCACCCGCTGGCCCCGGGTGGGCAGCGCGTAGGGATGGGGCTCGGCGGTCCAGCCCGCCGGCAGGGTCTCCTCCGTCCAATCGGGCCCCTTCAGGGCGTAGAAGGGGCGGCCGGGCTTGCCATGCCGGGCCCACCAGCCCGCGAGGGCGCCCAGGGTGCCCAGGGCCTTGGCCGTGCCCCAGTCCGCGTCCAGCGGTGGCAGATCCTCCAGGCGGCCGTGGACCACCTTGAGGTTGGGCACGGGCAGCTCCATCGCCACCTGACGGACGAAGGCCAGCTTCTTCCCCGAGGCATCCACGCCCAGGACTTCCAGATCCGGCCTGGCCAGGGCCAGGACCACGGCGGGGGTGCCCATCCCGGTCCCGAGGTCCACGACCCGGGCCCCGGCGGGCAGATCCGCCAGAAAGGGCAGCAGCGCCGCCGCGTCCACCAGGAGCTCCTCCTTGCGAGAGGCAAGTGGCAGCGCCGTCAAGGCATGGGTGCGGTTCCAGCGTTCCAGGAGAACCAGGAACTGGTTCAGGCGCGGGGTGAGTCCGGGGGGAAGGCGAGGCTCCATGCCTCCAGGATGCCAGGGAAGGCGGCCATCCGTTGAATTTCGGATTCACCACCCTTTTCTCATCTGTAATCAATATTTTGATGATCTATTATTGATCGGCACGAAGAAAATCATTCCAGGTTCGTCTGGGAAACATCTGGCCAATTCCTGCATCTAGTATTCAAGCATTGACGAATCACCCAATATCCAGCATGATAAGGGCCCTCTGCTTGATCTTGTGAAAGGAAATGGCCATGACACAGACCCGCCCCCCTTTCATGATCGACTGGTCCAGCCGCAGCAAAATGCGCGGACCCGGTGAGCAGTCCCTGGGCAAACTGCTGCACGCTCTCAGGGATCGGCTCGCCCCCGACGCACAAGGCATTTCGCTCACGTATGTCGACGATCGTGGCATGAGAAAACTCAACCGCGAACATCGCGGAAAAAACATGACCACCGATGTGCTCAGCTTCCCCTCCGAGGCGGAGAAGGGTGCCTTCCCCCACCTTGGCGACATCGTCGTGAGCCTGCCGATGGCCGATAAAATGGCCAAGAAATTCGGTGTGAGCCGCCGGCGCGAGGTGGAGACCCTGGTGATCCACGCCTTCCTGCACCTCTGCGGGCACGACCACGAGACCGACCGCGGC
The DNA here is from genome assembly GCA_017859995.1 of Holophagaceae bacterium. Classification (GTDB taxonomy): domain Bacteria; phylum Acidobacteriota; class Holophagae; order Holophagales; family Holophagaceae; genus Geothrix. The sequence continues at coordinate 3,687 of JAFJUR010000173.1, forward strand.
GAGATGATGGCGCTCCAGGCCCAGCTGGAACGCGAGCTGCTCGACGAGGAACCGCTGGCCATGAGCCTGAAGCGCGGCCGCAAGCCTGGAAGCAAGGTGAAGAAGCTGAAGGACGGCTCCCGCGTGGTGGTCACCGGCCGCGCCGCCGCCGCGCTGGTGCGCCGCGAACGCGTCAAGAAGGAGAAGAAGGTCAAGGTTAGGAAGGTCGCCAAGCCGAAGGAGCCCGCCGTGAAGCGCGGCCCCGGTCGCCCCCGGAAGGAATCGGCTCCGGTACCTGCGATCAAGCGCGTCACGCGCCGCCGGCGCCCGGCCCCCTCGCGCAGCGGCGTCATCGCCTAAGCTCTGCATGGCAAAAGGGGCCGAAGGCCGATAAAATGGCCCTTTGGCCCGGTCCCGGGCCGCGCCATCCGGAGTCTCCGTGATCAACCTCCTGCTCGGCCTGGGCGCTGCCCTCGCCGTGATCCTGCTCTCCAGCCTGCTGAGCATCAAGCTGTGGATCAGCGTGCCCATCGGCATCCTCGCGGGCGCCGGTCTGTTCATCTGGCAGGGTCGCAAGGTCCAGCAGGAACTCGAGCGGATCTTCACCCGGGCGGGCGAGCTGCTGAAGAAGCAGCAGTTCGAGAAGGCCATCGAGGCCATGAAGGAGGGCTACCGCTTCGCCCCCCGGCAGTTCCTCGTGAAGGGCAGCATCGACGGCCAGATCGGCGTGGTGCAGTACCTCCGCAAGAAGAACGAGGAGGCCGAGCCGTTGCTGGCCTCCGCCTCCATGCAGCACTACATCGCCAAGGCCATGCTGGGCATCCTCCAGTGGAAGCGCGGCGAGAAGAAGAAGGCCAAGGAGACCTTCGACCTGGCCCTCAAGACCGGGAAGAAGGAGAGCCTGCTCTACGCCGTCTACGCCTACGTGCTGGTGGAACTCGGCGAGCGCGACAAGGCCATCGAGATCCTGAACAAGGGCCTCAGCATCTGCAAGGGCGATGAGCGGCTCATCACCAACCGAAACCTGCTGCAGAACGGCAAGGCCCTCAAGATGAAGGTCTACGGCGAGCAGTGGTATCAGTTCCTCCTCGAGCGGCCCATGCTGCGCCAGGAGGCCCCGCCCTTCGCCCGCGTCTCGCGCCGCGCCCTGCGCGGATGACATCGTCCGGGGGGACCGCCTGCTCGCTGGGCTCGCGATGTCCCCTCCGGCCCCCCACGCGGTGCCCGGGCAAAGCCCGGCACCCATGTCCGACCCGATACACCCTGTCCTTCATTTGGAGACGCCATGTCAGGCCACAGCAAATGGTCCACCATCAAGCACAAGAAGGGCGCCGCTGATGCCAAGCGGGGCAAGCTCTTCACGAAGATCCTGAAGGAGATCACCGTGGCCGCGCGGCTCGGCGGCGGCGACGTGGCCAGCAACCCGCGCCTTCGCCTCGCGGTGGACCAGGCCAAAGGCAGCAACATGCCCAAGGACAACTGGGAGCGCGCCATCAAGAAGGGCACCGGCGAGCTCGAAGGCGTGACCTACGAGGAAGTGGTCTACGAGGCCTACGGCCCCGGCGGCGTCGCCATCATGGTCGAGGCCATGACCGACAACAAGAACCGCACCACCCCCGAAGTGCGGAGCTACTTCACCAAGTTCGGCGGAGAGCTGGGCGCCCAGGGCTCCGTGGCCTACCTGTTCAGCAAGCAGGGCCAGATCGTCGTCGAGCCCGAAGTCTCCGAAGACAAGATCATGGAAGTGGCCCTGGAAGCCGGCGCCGATGACGTGATCAACGAGGGCGAGGCCTGGGTCATCAAGACCAGCCCCGACTCCTACCAGGCCGTCAAGGATGCCGTGGACGCCGCCAAGCTGCCCGTCATCGAGGCCAAGATCATCATGGACCCCAGCACCAGCACCGCTCTCGAGGGCAGCAAGCTCACCAGCTTCCTCAAGCTCGTGGACCTCCTCGAGGACAACGACGACGTGCAGAA
>JAFJUR010000055.1 GCA_017859995.1 Holophagaceae bacterium
GGTTGGCTGTGGCTGCGGGGGAAGTGCGCCGCCTGCGGGTGGCCCATCCCTGTGCGCTATCCGCTGGTGGAGCTGCTGACGGGCCTGCTCTTCGCGGCCTCGCCGTGGCTCTGGCCCTTCGGCACGCTGATCTGGTTCAAGGGCCTCGTCTGCGGCTACGCGCTGATCGTACTGTTCTTCACCGATTTCACCGAGATGATGCTGCCCGACGCGATCCAGTTCCCCCTCATGGCCCTGGGCGTGGCGCTCACCCTGCCCCAGCTGCTGCGGCCCGAGGCCATCTCGCGCATCTGGTCGGACACCGGCAGCGTCATCCAGGCCTTGACCTTCCACAACGGCCTCCAGCCCGCGCCGATGTACCGCGGTTTCGAGGCCGCCGTCACCTGGCAGCAGAGCCTCGTCGGCCTCGCGGTGGGCTACGGCGTACCCGCCCTCATGAACCAGCTCTACAAGTGGATCCGCAAGACGGACGGCCTGGGCATGGGCGACTTCAAGATGCTCGCCTGGCTGGGCGCCTTCTGGGGCTGGGCGCCGATGCTGGGGATCCTCTTCCTGGGCGCCGGCCTGGGCGCCGCCGTGGGCGTGCCGCTGATGCTCCTGCGCCGCTCGAGCGGCCAGACCATGCTGCCCTTCGGCTGCTTCCTCGCCCTGGCCACGCCCATCGTCGTGTTTTTCGGCCGGGCGCTGTGGCTGGGCTACCTGGGGTGGGTGGGCTGACGATCCCGGGAAGCCGGTCGGCGCGGGGCCGATTCCACCACGAGCCTGGCCAAGGTCTCCTGAAGGTCCCGCATCCGACGGTCCCCCACCCGGCGGGCCCAATCCGCCTCGACCTCCCGGACGAAGGCGCGGACGGCCTCGGTGAACGCGATCCCCCGCCCAGTGAGGTCCACTCGCGCCGCGCGGCGATCCCCGGGATCCGCCATGCGCTGAACGTAGCCCGTCCGCTCCAGGTGATCCACCAGGGCCCCCATGGACTGCTTCGTCATGCGCGCGGTCCGGGCCAGGTCGGTCAACCGGGCCCCGCCTGGATGGACCCAGAGCGCCTGGATCGCCGCACAGTGCGCAGGCTGCAGGTCTGCGTGGTCGGATTCACCTAGCCATCGCGCCAGTTCCTGACTCATGGCCTGGTGGGCGAGGCGGAGGAGCGCGCCGAGAAGGGGAGGGCCGAGGCGCTCCTGTTCGCGAGAGGAACGGTCGGAATCAGGGCTTGACATACGATCAGCTTACCTGACTATATTCGTCAGCTCAACTGACCATTGGAGCCCTCTTGATCCACCACATCTCCATCCCCGCCCGCGATCCTCGCCATGTCGCCCAGGTGCTCGCCGAACTGCTCCAGGGCTATGCCGGCCCCTTCATCGGCCCGATCCCGGGCGCGTGGGTGGTCTATGCAGAGGACGTCTTCGGTACCGGCATCGAGGTCTACCCCGAAGCCACCGTCCTGGTGCCGGGGGCCGGCGACGGGATGGGGGAGGCCGCGCTGCGGGAGGCACCGCCGGCCGTCGCCTTCCATGCGCTGATTTCGGTCCCGGTGGACCGGGCCGTCATCGAGTCCATCGGCGCCCGCGAAGGCTGGCGGACCCGCCATTTCTGGCGCGGCCCCAATCCCCAGGTGCGCCTCTTCGAGCTGTACGAATTCTGGGTGGAGAACCGCGTCATGCTTGAACTTGTCACCGAGGACATGGTCCCGGCCTACCAGCGCCTCGCGAACGGCGCCGCCCAGCGGGAGCTGTTGGCCCGGCGGGAGGCGCGTTAAGCGCCAGCCCCTTCGCCTTGGCCGGGTCGGATCGCGAGGATCTCCAGCCGCTTCGTGCCGGCCGGCCGCCGCCAGACCACCTCGTCGCCGGGTTCGGCGTGCAGGAGCGCTTCCGCCAGGGGCGAGGCCCAGCTGAGCTTCCCCAACGCGGGGTCGGCCTCGTCCTCGCCGACGATGGTGTAGGTGGCGGCCTCGCCGGCCTCGTCACAGACCTCCACGGTCATCCCGAAGCGGACCCGGTCCGGCGCCTGGTCCGCGGGATCCACCAGGATGGCGCGCTGGAGCCGCCCCTCCGCCCAGCGCAGGTCCCGCTGCACCACCGCCAGCTCGTGAGGATCCGCGAGCTTCCCCGCCTCGCGCAGGTCGTGGAGGCGGGCCGCGAGGTCGGCGGCCAGGGCCTCCAGCTGTCTCAGTCCGGCCGGCGTCACGTAGTTCGGGTGGGGGCTCTGCGGGCGCTCCGGCACGTCCTCCGGGCGCCCCGAATCATCCGGATCCTTGACGAAGGCCCGATTCACGCGCCGCTCCCGGCGAGATGCGCCTCAGCCATGGGCGGGCGCGGTCCCCGGCCCCTGGCTCAGCTCCATCAGCACGCCGCCGGTCTCCGCCGGGTGGACGAAGGCCACGCGGCAGCCGTGGGCGCCGTTCCGCGGGGCCTGGTCGATCATGCGCACGCCCCTGGCCAGCAGCGAGGCCACGGCGGCGTCGATGTCATCCACCTCGAAGCACACGTGGTGGATGCCGGGACCGCGCTTCGCCAGGAACTTGCCGATGGGCCCTTCGGGGTCGGTGCTCTCCAGGAATTCGAGGGTGCTTTCCCCCACGGGAAAGAACGCCGTCTTCACCTTCTGGTCGGCCACTTCCTCCGTGTGGCCGGCGGTCATGTCGAAGAGCCGCGCCATGCGGGCCATGGCCTCGTCCAGGCCGGGCGCCGCGATGCCGAGGTGGTTGATGCGAAGCAGCTTCACGGAGCCTCCAGAGAGGCCATTGTCCGGCAATCCGGTCTGGGCGGGAACCGCGCGCCAAGCTTCAGCGGTGGGGCCTCAGTGCTGGCAGGCGGGGGCCATGCCCAGGGCGATCCGTCCGTCCGCCAGCTGGATCTTGCCCTTGTGGGCCAGGAAGGCCAGCACCCCGTCGAAATCGAAGCTGTCGCCGTGGCAGTTGCAGTAGGTCGCGCCTTCGCCATGGACGGCCGCGGCGACGGCGCGCAGCTCCTCGACGCGGCAGGCCCCGCCCTTTTCCACCAGCAGGGACAGCAGGTCGTGGCCGTAGAGGGGTTCGGACATGGGGCGCTCCGGTTCAGGAGTAAAGACTCCTGAACCCATTCTAGACCCCGGGGGGGTGACCTCGGTCACGACACCCGGCCATGAGTCCCGGTCAGGAGCCCAGGGACAGGGCCACTTCCCGGATCAGCGGCTCGGGGCTGAGGTTCCGGGGCAGGTGGCGCAGGGCTTCCAGCACCGCCTCCTGGGGCCCCTTGAGGTCCCGGGGGGTGGCGGCCAGGGCGGCCAGGGACTCCCGCCAGGGACTGAGGGTCGGGGCCTCCCCCGCGCCCAGCCGGGCCAGGTCGGCCAGCAGGCGCAGGAGCAGCTCCAGGGGCTGCCGCAGTTGCTCGCCCTGGGCCAGGGGGGAGTCCTTTTCCGGCAGCAGGGGACCGGCGATCTCGGCGAACGACCGACCACCCAGGAGGCCGAGCCAGGCCTCCACCTGGGCTTCGGCGCGCCGGAAGGCACCTTCATCCAGGTAGCGGAGGCTGCCCTCGCCCAGCACGGACCAGCGCTCGTGCTCCGCGTCCTGCCAGCCGTTGCGCTGCGCCACGGCCCAGGCCTCGGCCGGGGCGAGGGGACCGAAGGGAATGCGCTCGCAGCGGCTGCGGATGGTCTGGATGACCGCCTCGGGCCGGTGCGTGACGAGAATGAAGTGGGTGCCCGGCGGCGGCTCTTCCAGGGTCTTGAGCAGCAGGTTGGCGCTGTTCTTCTGGAGGCGGTGGGCCTCTTCCACCAGGATCCAGCGGTGGCATCCGGGCGGGGGCGCCAGGTGGGCCCACTCGATCACGCCGCTGCTGAAGCGCTGGCCGTGGTCGGAGTCGAGGCCTTCCCGCACCTGGTCGATGCGGATGACGCCGGCCTTGCCCTCAGGCGTGATCCGCAGCAGGTTCGGTAGCTCGAAGGGCAGGTCTTCGCCGGCGAACATGCGGCAGCCCTCGCACTGCCCGCAGGCCGTACGGCGGAAGCAGAGTTCCCGCTGCGCCAGCTCCAGGGCCACCCGCCGCTTGCCGACGCCCTCGGGGCCGGTGAAGAGCAGGGATCCGCGGATGCGCCCGCTCTGGAGGCGGTCCAGCAGCCGCTGGCGGAGGGCCTGGTGGCCGACGACATCGGGCGAGAACATCTCAGTCCACCCTGAAGCCGGCGCTGCGCAGCAGGGGCGCCACCCGGGCCCAGATGGCCGCCTCGACCTGGTCGGCCGGATCCCGGGCGGGAACCAGGGCCACGCGGTTGGGATGGTTCTGGGCGATGGCGAGGAAGCGGCTCCGCACCCGTCGGTGGAATGCCAGCTCCGCATCGTCGAAACGGGTCTCGGCGAACTCGGGGCCCATCGCCAGGTTGCGCACCTCGACCCGCTGCAGCGAGACCTCGGGATCCATGTCGAGCAGCACCGTGAGGTGGGGGCGAAGTCCGCGCAGGACCAGGTCGCTGAGCCGGTCCAGCGCCGATTCGCCCACGCCGCTGGCGCCCTGGTAGGCCCGGGTGGAATCCTCGAAGCGATCCACCAGCACGATGCGGCCGTCGGCCAGAGCCGGCCGGATGACCGTCTCCAGGTGCTGGGCTCGGTCCGCGTAGAACAGCAGCAGCTCGGCGTCCGCGCACCAGGCCTCGCCGCTGGGATGGCGCTCCAGCAGCAGGCGGCGCAGCTCTCGGCCCAGGTTCGTTCCCCCGGGTTCCTTCGACACCACCAGCGGCAGTTCCAGGTGGCGCAGGTGCTCCGAAAGCCGCAGCAGCTGGGTGGATTTCCCCGAGCCCTCGATGCCCTCGATGGTGATCAGCACGCCCTGCACGCAACCCTCCGCCCTTCGAGGATACCCGGCGCCATCCGGGGATGGAGCGGCCCCGGCGACAGGTTTGGGGACACGGTGCTATCCTTCGGGAAACGCCAGGAGTTCCAGGTGCCCGAAGCGATCCATTGCCCGAGCTGCACCACCCGCTACCGCCTCCGCACCGAGCGGCTCACGCCGGCGATCCGCCGGGCGAAGTGCCTCTCCTGCGGCGGGATCTTCCCGGTGGGTGATCTGGTCCAGCGCCTCCTGGCGGACACCCCGCCGGTGGATCTCGACCAGGCTCCCATCGCCGGCACAGCCAGCTTCAGCACCCAGGACCTGGACGCCGCCCGCGCCCTCTCCCTCGGCGCCGACGCGCCCTCCCTGACCCTGGGCGACCTTGAGGGCGTGGACGCGGAGATCCTCGAGAAGACCCTCATCGACACCCCGGCCTTCCTCCCGGAGGCCAAGGCCGTGGCCGCGCCGGAGCCAGCCTCCGTGCCTCCGCCGGCCTTCCCGCCCGAGATCACCGAATCCACCCTTTCCGGCTACACCTCCGCCCGGGACGCCATTGAGAAGCTCTTCGGCGCCGCGCCTGCCCAGGGCGGACTGAAGGCGAATCCGGATGCCGACGCCATGGACATGGAAGCGACCCTTCACGCCCTGGAGTCCACCCTGGGCGGCGTGCCGGCCCCCACGCCCCCGTCGGTTCCCGCCGCGGGGGGCGATGGCCCCACCGATGCCGGCCGAGCCAGGGATGTGCTCGCCGAGATGGACCAGGCCGATCCCACCACCTCCACCATGCGCCTGACCCAGGACGACCTGGCCGCGGTGCTGGCCGCCGCGCCCAAGGCCGCCCCCAAGCCCGCGGAACCCACGGTGGCTCTCCGGGCTTCCGACCTGCTGGCCGCCCATGAAGAAAAGCCGGTCGCCGCCGGCCGCCCCTTCGCCTCCGAACCCGATCAGCCCGAGGGCGGCGCGGAGCTTCTCCGCCTGAAGGTCGGCGAGGATGTCTACGGCAACCTCACGATGCCCCAGCTCATCGCCTGGGTGGGCGAGGGCCGCATCCTCGAAACCCACCTCGTGGCCCGGCAGCACAGCGAGAACTGGCTGGAGGCCCAAAAGGTGCCGGGACTGCGTCCGGTCTTCGAGCGCCTGCGCCGCGAGCGCAGCGGCAGCTCGCCCAGCCTGGATTCCGGCATCGGCGAGATCGCCCCCAAGAAGAGCCTCTTCGGCGGCCTGTTCGGAAAAGGCTGACATGCACCCATTCCTGCTCATCGCCGCCCTGAACTTCGCCCAGACGCCTGCCCAGACCGTTCCGCCCCCGCCCGCTCCCGCCACGGCTCCGCCGGCGGCCGCGGCCCCCGCGCCGGCGCCCGCCCCGCTGTCCTTCTTCACCGAGAGCTACGCCTTCGTCTGGGACCGCACCATCCCCCTCACCATCAACCTGGACGGCCTGAAGGTGAGCAGCATCTTTTTCAACAAACGCGTGGTCCAACCCGGCTTCTTCAACCTGCTCAAGGGCGCGGAATTCGGCACGCGGGCCCAGGTCGAGGTCACGAACACCGGCAAGTACCCCAAGGTGCCGGGCTTCGCCGTGGCGGTGCTCGACAAGGACGGGCGCCTCATCGGCGTGGCCAGCGGCGGCACCAAGGTGGGCACCATCAAGCCCGGCGAGACCGAGACCTTCGACCTCAACTTCACTCAGGTGAAGGAGCGCCTCGCCTTCGGCGACCGATTCCTGCTGGCCATCGAACTCAGGAATTGATGTTCTCCGGGGGTTCCGCGCTTCGCGCACACCTCCGGGCCCCCGCGCTTGACCCGGCTGGGCCGTGTCTCACTGGATGGTCTTCACGCTCCGGGGGGTTCCGCGCTTCGCGCACACCCCCGGACCCCCGCGCTTGACCCGGCTGGGCCGTGTCTCGCTGGATGGTCTTCACGCTCCGGGGGTTCCGCGCTTCGCGCACACCCCCGGACCCCCGCGCTCGACCCGGCGAAGCCGTGTCTCGCTGGATGTTCTTCACGCTCCGGAGGGTTCCGCGCTTCGCGCACACCTCCGGGCCCCCGCGCTTGACCCGGCTGGGCCGTGTCTCGCTGGATGGTCTCCGGGGCGCGCGGTGCGCTCCGTTTGACGCCCGCGCCTAGTTCGCTTCCTGGTCGTGGTAGTGGGCCAAGAGCTCATCGGGCGTCACGGTCGCGGTGCCCACCTTGGCCACCACCACGCCAGCGGCGGCGTTGGCGAGCATGGCGGCCTCGCGCCAGTCGGCGCCCACAGCGATGGCGGCGCTGAAGGCCGCGATGACCGTATCGCCCGCGCCGCTCACATCAAAGACCTCGCGGGCTTCCGTGGGGATCATCCAGGGCGCGGAATGCTCGGCGTCGGGAGAGAAGAGCGCCATGCCCCGCTCGCTGCGCGTGACCAGCAGGCCCTTCAGGCCGAGGTCGGCCATGAGGGTGCGTCCGGCCACGGTGACCTCCATGTCGGAGCGCGCCGTGCGGCCGGTGAGTTCCGAGGTCTCCTTGATGTTGGGCGTCATCAGGGTGGCGCCCCGGTAGAGCGCCTTGTGGGCTGGCTTGGGATCCACGATCCAGGGCAGGTTCCGGGCGGCGCAGAGGCTGCGCACCGCGTCCATCACGGGCTCGTTCACGGTGCCTTTCGCGTAGTCCGAGACGATGAGGGCCGAGGCCTCGCCCAGGGCCCGCTCGAGCCGGTCCTTCAGGCCCATCAGCACGGCGGCGTCCGGCGTGCCCGACTCTTCGCGGTCGATGCGGAGCATCTGCTGCTGCTGGCCGATGACCCGGGTCTTGATGGTGGTGGGGCGGGAGGTGTCGAGCACCAGGCCGGAGATGGAGACGCCGAGGCTTCCCAGCAGGCCCAGCAGACGGTCCCCGGCGGAATCCTTCTGCAGGGTGCCGATGAGCATGGGCTCGGCGCCCAGGGCCTTGAGGTTGGCCGCCACGTTGGCCGCGCCGCCCAGCACCGCCCGCTCCCGCAGCACCCGGACGATGGGCACGGGCGCCTCGGGGGAGATGCGGCTCACCTCGCCGAAGAGGTACTCGTCCAGCATCACGTCGCCCAGCACGGCGACCTTCCGGCCCTCCATGCGGCGCAGCAGCGATTCAGCCTGGGTCCGGTCGAGCCTCATTTCCCCACCTGCCGGGCGGCGTCCACCAGCATCACGGGGATGCCGTCCTCGATGGGGTAGAGCAGCCCGCAGGCCTGGCAGTGCAGGCCGTCGGCCTGCTCCACCACGTCGCCGTGGCAGGCGGGACAGCAGAGGATCTCGAGAAGGCGGGGATCGAGCGGCATGGGGAAAAGCTAGCAGCTGTGGGCCCGGGATGCTCGGGGAAAACGCCCCGGGGCCCTGCTGCTACTTGAGCGCCTTCGCCGCCAGCTCCAGCACGTCGGTGGTGGCCACACCCTCGTGGCCGGTCTCGCCGGCGGCGTTGCTCAGCATGACGTTGCAGAAGGGGCAGCCCACGGCGATGGTGGTGGCCTTGGTTTCCAGGGCCTGTTCGAAGCGCTCGTGGTTCACGCGCTTGCCCAGGTGTTCCTCCAGCCAGAAGCGGCCGCCGCCGGCGCCGCAGCACATGGTGGCCTCGCCGTGCTTTTCCATCTCCGTGAGCTTCACGCCGGGGATGGCGTCGAGGATGGCGCGGGGCGCTTCCACCTGGCCATTGATGCGGCTGAGGTAGCAGGGATCGTGGTAAGTGAGGTCCACATCCACGGTCTGTTCCAGCTTCAGCTTGCCTTCGCCGATGAGCTTCGCCACCAGCTCGGTGCCGTGCACCACCTCAAAGTCGCCGCCGAAGGCCGGGTACTCGTTCCTCAGCGTGTTCATGCAGTGGGGGCAGTTGGTGATGACCTTCTTCACGCCGTGGCCCTTGAGCAGCTCGACGTTGGTTTCCGTGGCGGTCTGGAAGAGGTACTCGTTGCCCAGGCGCCGCGCGGATTCGCAGGTGCAGCTCTCCTCGGTGCCGAGGATGGCGAAGGACACGTTGGCGGCCTTCAGCAGCTTCACCAGGGCCTGGGAGACCTTCTGGCCCGCGGCGTCGTACGATCCGGCGCAGCCCACCCAGAACAGGTACTCGGCGTCGGGGTTCTCGGCGATGGTGGGCACGTGCAGGCCGTCGGCCCACTTGGCGCGGTCGGCCTGGGGGAGGTTCCAGGGATTGCCCTGGCGCTCCATGCCCTTGAAGGCGGTCTGCGCCTCCGCCGGGAAGTTGCTCTCCTCCAGCGTGAGGTAGCGGCGCATGCCCACGAGCTTGTCCACGAAGGTGATCTGCAGGGGGCAGGCCCACTCGCAGTAACCGCAGCTGGTGCAGGCCCAGATGGTGTCCTGGCTGATCCAGCCCTCCAGCTGCGCCTTGCTCCAGGGGGCGTGCTCCTCGTCGCGCTTCCACACGGAGCCTTCGGGCACCGGCCCGCCGATGAGCGGGCGGTCTTCGGGCGCGGGCTTGTCCTGGCCCATCTGCTCGAGGGGCGTGGCCTTCAGGTAGTCGCGGAGGTCATTGCCGAAATCCTTCGGGCGCAGCGGCTTGCCCGTGAGCGTGGTGGGGCAGTTCTCCAGGCAGCGGCCGCACTCCACGCAGGTGTAGAAGTCGAGCATCTGCTTCCAGGTGAAGTCCTGGATCTTGTTGATGCCGAAGTGCTCGGCTTCGAGATCCATGGGCTTCAGGTTCTTCTGGGGCTCCAGGTCGCGGAAGTAGATGTTGAAGAGCGACGTGAACACGTGGAAGTGCTTGGAGTAGGGCAGGAAGTTGGCGAAGAAGTAGAGGATGCCGAGGTGCAGCCACCACATGCTCTTGTAGAGCACCAGCAGGCCCCCGCCGCCCAGGGGGCGCAGCAGGTTGGCGATGAAGAGGCTCACCGGCGCCCAGGCCTTCCAGGCGGGGTTGTGGAGCCAGATGTAGGCGCCGTCGGCCAGGAGGTCGGTGACCATCAGGCCGCCGATGAGGCTCAGGGTGGCCCAGGCGTCCCAGGAGTTCTCCAGGCGCCAGGGCTTCACCACCAGGCGACGGTAGGCCGCGAGGGCGAGGCCCAGCAGCACCAGCACCTCGAAGATGTCCTTGGTGGCCTGGTAGCCGTAGCCGAAGGCGCCGAGCGCCTCGGTCATGTGGAAGGCCGGGAAGAGGCCCTCCAGCACCAGCCCGATGGAGCGCAGGGACAGGACGCAGAAGCCCCAGAAGATGAGGATGTGGTAGAAGCCGGCGTACTTGTCGCGCACCATGCGCTTCTGCATGATGGCCAGGGTGAACACGCCCTTCAGGCGCACCCAGGGCTGGTCGAAGCGGTTGTCCGGCAGGCCGGCCTTCAGGGTGGCCAGGCGCTGCTTCATGGTCCAGGCGAAGAACCCGAGCGCGCCCAGCGTCATCAACCAGAACAACGTGATTTCCAAGGCCTTCATGGTGGTCTCTCCCAGCGGTCGGGCACGCGATCCGGGGCGCAGGGCCGGTCCAGGATTCACGCACCCCATTGTCAGGTATGGCGGGCTCGATGGCCCAGTGTAGCCGTGGCCATGACAAACTGAAGGCCCGACCTGGGGTCAGTCCTGGAGCGCCCCTTGGCACGTCCCCCCTCCCTCCACTTCGAAGCCGCCGTCACCCGCCCCCTGTCGGTGGTATTCCGCCGGGGCGAGGGGTGGGAAGGCCACGACTACACCGTGGAGGTGGTGACCGCCCGCGAGGGCCTGGATGCCTTCGACGTGGTGGTGGATTTCCGCGACCTGGAGGCGGCCCTGGACCGCCATCTCGCGCCGCTGCAGGGGAAGCTCCTGTCGGACCTGGGACTGGCGGGCCCCCTGGCCCTCGCCCAGCGCCTGCTCACCGACCTCGCGCCCTTCGTCCCCGCCCCGGCCCGCCTCAAGGAAGTGGCCCTCACCGACGGCCAGGGGCGGCGGATGGCGGTGGGGGCGTGAAGGCCTGGATCCCCCTCGCCGCCCTGGCCCTCGCCCTCTCGCCCCTGACCGTGGTGCACCCCGCGCGGGTCGCCGGCCAGAGCATGGAGCCCGCCCTGGCCAGCGGCGACCTCCGCTGGGTGATCCGCGCCTGGGCCAGCCACCCGCCCCGGCGGGGCGAGGTCTGGCTGGTGGAGGGCCCCACCGGGTCCTCCGTGAAGCGGATCCTGGGGCTGCCGGGCGACCAGGTGCGCTGGCGCGGCCCGGACCTGTGGATCAACGGCGTCCGGGTGGACGAACCCTGGGTCGTCCACCCGGATCGGACCGGCGAGGGCGCGTGGGCCTGCGGCGCTGGCTACCTCGTGCTGGGCGACAACCGGCCCGCCAGCCTGGATGGCCGAGCCTGGGGCCCCCTGCCCCCCGGCGCCCTGCGCGGACGGGTCCTCTAAGCCGTCGACGGTTGGGCTACGCTGGAGGATTGGAGCTGCGATGGACCGACTGGTGATCCAAGGTGGACATCCCCTGCGGGGGCGCATCCGGGTGTCGGGTGCCAAGAACGCGGCGCTGCCCTGCCTGGCCGCGGCGTTGCTGACGGACGAGACGGTCGTGCTCTCCAACCTCCCGGCCGTGGCCGACATCCGCACCATGGTGAAGGTGCTGCAGGCCCTCGGCACCGAGGCGGCGCTGGAAGCCCACCCCGACGGCTTCGAGCTCACCGCCACCCTGGCCTGCAAGGGCAGCGAGGATCCCAAAGCGCCCTACGACCTCGTGAAGACCATGCGCGCCTCCATCCTGGTGCTGGGCCCCCTCCTCGCCCGCTTCGGCCGGGCCACGGTGAGCCTGCCCGGCGGTTGCGCCATCGGCGCGCGCCCCGTGAACCTCCACCTGGAGGCCCTGGAGCGCATGGGCGCCCAGATCGAGATCAGCCACGGCTACATCCACGCCACCGTGAAGGGCCGGCTCAAGGCCATCGACCATGCCTTCGAGAAGGTGAGCGTCGGCGCGACGGAGAACATCCTCATGGCCGCGGCCCTGGCCGAAGGCACCACGGTGCTGCGCAACGCGGCCCTCGAGCCCGAGATCGGCGACCTGGCCCGCCTCCTGGTGGAGATGGGCGCCCAGATCGAGGGCATCGGCACCGGCACGCTCACCATCACCGGGGTGGCACGTCTCCGCGGCTGCGAGCACGCCGTCATCGCTGACCGCATCGAGGCCGGCACCTACCTCTGTGCCGTGGCGGCAGCCTGCGGCGACGTGGTGCTGGATCGCTGCGAACCGGAACACCTGCGCTCCCTGCTGGACCTGCTGGAGCGCTCGGGCTGCGTCATCACGGAGCGCGAAGGCCAGGACGGCCGCCAGCTGCGCATCCAGCGCGAGCCCGGCCAGAAGCTGCGCTCGAAGGACGTGACCACCCTGCCCTTCCCCGGGTTCCCCACCGACCTGCAGGCCCAGGTGATGGCCGTGATGACCCAGGCCTGCGGCATCAGCGTCATCAATGAAGGCATCTTCGAGAACCGCTTCCAGCACGCCATGGAGCTGGAGCGCCTCGGCGCGAACCTGCGCACGGACGGCCACACGGCCATCGTCGCCGGTCCGGAAGAGCTGACGGGCTGCACCGTCATGGCCACGGATCTTCGGGCCAGCGCGGCCCTGGTGATCGCGGGCCTGGTGGCCCGGGGCGAAACCATCGTCGACCGCATCTACCACCTCGACCGCGGCTACTCAGGTCTGGAGCGGAAGCTGCAGGGCGTCGGCGCCCGCATCGAACGCGTGGGTGGCGGCAAGGTCTAGGCAGGCATCCAGGTTCAGACCTGAAACTGGTTCACCGTGTCCGCCAGGCGCAGGGAGACTGACTGCACGGCGCCGCTGATGCGCGCGATCTCTGACGATGCCGCGCTCATTTCCTCCGAGGCGCGGGTGCCAGCCTCCAACGCGCGGTGGATGGAATCCGTCTGCTGGGCCACCTCGTGGGTGGCCGTGGTCTGTTCCTCGGTGGCGTGCTCGATGCCGTGGGACATGTTGAGCAGCTGATCCGCCAGGATGTGGCTCTTTCGGCCCACGCCCACGGCCACCGTCACCAGGTCGCTGCCGCGCAGCACCGTCTCGTTGCATTGGGCGATGAGCTCGGTGATCTCCCGCGCCGCGTCGGCGGACCGCTCCGCCAGCTTCCGCACCTCCTCGGCCACCACCGCGAACCCCGCGCCCTGCTGGCCAGCCTTGGCCGCCTCGATGGCCGCGTTCAGGCTCAGCAGGTTCGTCTGCCGGGCGATTTCGTGGATCACCGTGATGGCCTTGGACATCTGGGTGGTGGAATCCTGGATGCCCCGCATGGCGGCGGAGAGATCGTCCCCTGCCTTCTCCTCCTCGGCTGCGGCCTGGTCCGTCTCCGAGGCCTGGTGCTCGATCTGCCGCGCGCTGGAGGCGATCTCGGACACGCTGGCCGCGATCTGCGTCATGCCCGAGGCCATCACCTCGCTGGCGACTTCCTGATCGCGGCTGCTCTGGACCATGGACTGCAGGCTGGCGGACAGTTCCTCCGCGGCGCTGCCCAGGGTGGCGCTCTGCGTGACCATGCGGCGGGAAATGCCCCCGAGGTTGCGAATCACGCGGCGGAACCGCCCATTCAGCACATTGAACGCATAGGCCAGGTTCCGCAGCTCCTGCGCACCCCGCTGGGGCAGCTGCACCCGCAGGTCGCAGCTCTCCATGGCCTGGGTGAGGGTGATCAATTCCCGGGTCGCCTGCATGGATTCCCGCCAGAACACCACCGCCGTGCCCAGCCACAGGATGCCCGCCAGGAGGACATCCCACTCGCGGGTGAGGCCCGCGAAGATCAAACAGCCCAGGGAGCCGAGGACCTGGACCAGGAACAGCGCCCGGAAGCGGGTCACCAGCGGCGTGGCCTCGAGCCGCTCGGCAAGGCCCAACCGCTCGGCCTGCCCTTGCCTCAGCCTGCGGTAGCGCGCCTCCGCCTGTTCCCGGGCGGCGGGTTCGGGCTTCGCGCGGGTGGACATGTAGCCCACCACCTTCCCGCCCTCGCGGATCGGCGTGACGTCGGCGAACACCCAGTAGTGGTCGCCGTTCTTGCACCGGTTCTTGATGATGCCAGTCCAGGGGCGGCCCGTCTGGATGGTCTTCCACAGATCCTTGAAGGCCTCGGGCGGCATGTCAGGGTGCCGCATGAGGTTGTGGGGCTGACCCAGCAGCTCGCCCTGGTGGTAGCCGCTGACCCGGATGAAGGCGTCATTGGCGTACGTGATCACGCCCTTCAGGTCCGTCTTGGAGATCAGCGCCTCCTCAGGATCGAACAGCACCTCGCGTTGGGTGACCGGTTCGTTCAGGCGCATGAGGAACCTCCGCCGTCTGGATGATCTGGATCTCCAGCAGGTTGGCTTCCAGCGGCGCCCGACGCCAGGGTTAAATGCGATCTTCTTGTATTCTTTAATTGCGTCTCAATAATGTCACTCTTTTTTACCAGCACTCGCGTACCGTCCATCACCTTGCGCCCCCGATCTCGTCTTCAATGCAGACCGGATCGACAGGACGGGGCGGAGGAATTCCCCTAGACTGGAGCCAAGACTGAAACAGGGGCGAGCATGTTCGGCGAGATGAAGGTGTTTTCCGGGAGCAGCCACCCGGACCTGGCGGGGGGCATC